>JACADU010000117.1 GCA_013388415.1 Bryobacteraceae bacterium | reverse complement strand
TTCAGCCATTTCGAATCGGATGAATGCGGGGGGCTCAATGAGTGGCTGGGACGGGCGCCCGGGGCGCATCCCGTCTGTGGCCTGGTTGGAGCGATGGTGAGCGTCAATGACTTTTCGATCCGGCCGGCGCGGGTCCTGAACAAGGATGACGTGCTGTTGACCGGGCGGCGGAGGTTCCGGTTCATCCCGACGCCGCATGTCCCGCACGGCTGGGATGCGGGGGTGTTGTTCGAGGAGACCGAGCGCATTCTGTTTTGCTCGGACCTCTTTCATCAATGGGGTCTGAGGGAGCCGGCGACGACGGACAGCCTGATTGAAAGGTGCCGGGAGGCCCTGGTGGAGAGCGAAGCCGGGCCGTTCGCGAATTATGTACCTTACACGCACAAGACCGGAAGGGTGCTGGAGTCGGTGGCGGCTTATGAACCGAAGACGCTGGCGGCAATGCACGGGTCGACGTATTACGGCGATGGCGGGCGGGCGATTCGAGACCTCGCGGGGGTGATGCGGGAGGTGCTGGGTCCGAAGGCAGGAAGCTAAATGCAGTTCGTCGCGCTGCCGTTGACTGCCGCGATCGCCGAGTACGAATCGCAGGCGGAGAGTCTGCTCGAGGCATGGCGCGCGGGGGATGCAGGCGCGCTGCAGTTCTTCCATGCGCACTTGCCGCGCATGCTCGACGATAGGGTCAAGTGGCTGCCCAAGCGGCTATCGGAGGAGGAGCTGCGGGCGGCAGTTTTCGACATGGATGATGCGCGGACGGCGGTCGCGCGGGGGTACGATTTCGCCGGATGGGAAGCGCTGGCGGCGTTTGCCGCGGCGATTGAGCGGCGGGATCCGGAGGTCTATCCGTTCGAGCGGGCAGTAGACGCCGTTGCCGATGGGGATCTCGCTTCGTTGCGTTCGCTGCTAAAGGAGTATCCGGGGCTCGTTCGTGCTCGGTCGAAGCGGGTGACGCACTTCGATCCGCCGGTGCACCGGGCGACACTGCTGCACTACGTGGCGGCGAACGGGACGGAAGGGTACAGGCAGAGGACACCGGGGAACGCGGTGGAGATCGCGACGGCGCTGCTCGATGCGGGCGCGGAGGCCGATGCTCTGGCGAACCTTTACGGCGGCGAGTGCACGACGCTGAGTCTGCTGGTGTCGAGCTGCCATCCTGCGCAGGCGGGAGTACAGGTTCCGCTGATCGATCTGCTGGCCGCGCGCGGCGCGTCGCTTGCGGAGACGGGCACCGGGAACTGGGTGTCACCGGTGGAGACCGCGCTGGTGTTCGGCTATCGGGACGCGGCAGAGGAGCTGGTTCGGCACGGGGCGCCGCTTTCGCTGCCGGCTGCGGCGGGATTGGGGCGGTTGAAACTTGTCCGGGAGCTATTGCCGGAGTCGAGCGAGTTGGCGCGGCATCGCGCGCTGGCGATCGCGGCGCAATCGGGAGAGGTGGAGACGACGCGGCTTCTGCTGGAGGCCGGCGAGGATCCGAATCGATTCGACCCGCCGGGGACGCACAGCCACACGACGCCGCTGCACCAGGCGGTTTGGGCAGGGCATCTTGATGTGGTTCGGCTGCTGGTGGCGCGCGGGGCGCGGCTGGACATCCGGGACACGATCTACAACTCGACGCCGCTCGGCTGGGCGGAATACGGAGGGAGAGAAGAGATCGCGGCGTTGCTGCGAGGTTTTGAACGGGCGTCCGATAAATATGGGAGCGTAGAGCCATGAAGACCACGCTGGATATCCCGGACCAAACCTTTCGCAAGGCCAAAGCGACCGCCAGTGCGTTGGGGATTCCATTGCGCCAATTCGTTACGCAAGCCGTCGAGGAAAAGCTCTCTCTGGGCAGTCAGCGCCCGGACAGGCCCTGGCTGGAATCTGCGGGCGAACTGGCCCATCTCCACAGGGAGACCATGCGGATACAGAAGCTCATCGACGAGGAATTCGAGCAAATCGAACCTGCGGACCGGACGTGATTCTGGACGCAAATGCACTTTCCGCCTATCTCGACAAGACACCGGGGGCGGTGGAGATAGTGTCCGAGGCCCGAGAGCTTGCGATCCCCGTCATTGTTGCCGGGGAATTCGCATTTGGGATCGCGCGGTCACGGCGCCGGGAGACGAACGAGAAGTCGCTGCAGCGAACGCCGGACCGGTGCGCGGTTCTCGAAATTGGAATCGAAGCTGCGCGGCACTACGCGGCCATCCGGCTCGAACTGAAGCGCGCGGTACGCCGTTTCCGGCCAATGACGGGTGGATTGCCGCGCTCAGCCGGCAGCATGCGATGCCGGTGATGAGCTGCGACACGCACTTCGACCTGGTGGGTGGGTTGAGGCGGCGAATGTGGCAGGAGCGCATAGCCGGGCGCCGCGTCAGATTCTCCGGAGTCTGGTTTAATCTGAGGCATGGTTTCACTGAGATTCAGCGCGGCGGTGCTGTTGATGGGGGCGGCGATGGCAGCGCCGCCGGAGGAGAGGAGGCGGCCGGCGGAGTTCCGTTATACGGTCCCGAAGCTCGCGCAGGGGCCGGGGCTGGAGGAGTGGCTGACGCATTATGCCGAGGACCGGGCGCTGCTGGCGCGCTTCTACAACGCGCCATGGTCGAAGCAGGGGATTCGGCAGGAGCGGCAGTTTCTGGAGGCGTGGCGCGAGGCGCTC
>JACADU010000501.1 GCA_013388415.1 Bryobacteraceae bacterium | reverse complement strand
GACTGGCCACCGTTTGGTGAACCGGGCGCGTGCCCGAAGATTGCGTTGTTTTCATTCACCGCCAATCAGTTCCCAATCGGTGGCACTTTTTCAACTGCATGGTTACGGCTTAGAACACCCGCCCGGCCGCCATGCCGCCGGTCTTGAGGTTGCGCGCCGGGTACTGGCCCGGCCGCAGCGCCCGCACGGCGTCGGGATTGATGCTGACCTCGGCGCACCAGTCCACGGCACGCGGATCGATCTGCTGGAACGTCACGACTTCGGTCGTTCGGTTCCTGATCCGGTTGTGAACCAGGTTCGGCAGTTGCGCCACCGGCCGCAGTCGGGGGCGCAGCGCCGGTCGGTCTCGACGAGCACCTGGGCCAGCGCCAGCGGTGCTCCGCCCTTAATCACCGGCCTGGTCCAGTGCCTTGAGGGCCTCGGCGGCCTCGCGGTGGTCAGGTTGAATCGCGAGCAGTTGCCGCAGACTCGCCCGCGACACAGCCGGTTGACCCCGCAGCGCAAAGTAAAGGCCGCGCTGGTACAGGATCTCCACCGCCACATCGGGCGGCGGTGCTTCGCCCGCGAGTTGACTTGCCTTCGCGATGAATTGCAGCGCGCGCGCCCGGGCGGCTTCGTCCGCGCCGGCGACCAGCAACGCCGCGCCATAGGTGAGATTCGCCAGCAGATTTGAGCGGTAGCGTCGCTGGGTGCGCTCGGCGACCTCGAGCATCTCCTCGAAGCGCCGGGTTTTCTCGAGCGCCTTGGCAAGCAAAACCCGGCTGCGCACCGTGTCGTTGCGCCTGACCCGCGCCTGGCAAACCTCCCGCAGTGGCTCGTACCGCTGACTCTGCGCCAGGAGCAACGTGAGGGTCTCCCACGCGTACTCGTTCGCCGGGTCGAGGGCGACGGCTCGCCGCAGGGTGGTCTCGGCGCCGCTGGCGTCGCGCAGCACGTGCAGTTGAATCTCGCCCAGAATGGCAAGCGCCACCGCCGCCCGGTCCGGCTCAGCATCCTGCGCCAGGGACTGGAGCCGAGCGACCGCGTCCCGGACGGCTTGGCGGGTGTGCTCGGTCAGGTTTGACCAAACATCGCGCGCGACGATTTCTTCCGCGTGCCGAAGGCCTCGTTCCAGGGCCTCGGCGAGCACTTCGCACAGCGTGGCGACGCCGATCGCTCGCGGGTCGTTCGCGGCCCGCGCGGCCGCCCGGAGGTCCGCCACACTTTCCGGGTTGAAGATCGCTTGCTCAGCCCGACGCGCGTCGAACTCGCCTGCGGGGTCGCCTCCCGACAGCACCGCTTCCGAGAAACGCTCCGTCGCCGCAACGCTCGCGCGGGCCTGGCGTGGGAGGGCCTGGTCAGGGGCTAACTCGACGGCGCGCTCCACTGCTGAACGTGCTTCGGCAAGCACGCGTTTGCTGGTCTCCACCTGGCGCGGGCCGGGGGGAAACGCCCTGAGTTCGGACGCCAACGCGCTGTTCAGCGGTGTATCCGCGCCTTCAAGGTGAGAAGGAAGGAGGGCTGAGAGGGCGCCAACGGCGAGGTGGCGCGCCAGTGCGGCGTGGCCGCGCCAATCGCGCGGGGCGACCTGAACGGCTCGGCGATAGACGCGTTCGGCCGCCGACAGCTTGTTTTGGAGCTGAAGCGCGTCGCCGTACCCGACCAACAATTCAACGTCTTGCGAGTCCTCGGCGCCTTGTTGTCGAAACAGCTCGGTCGCACGCTCTGACGCGAGATACGCCCCCCCGACGTCGCCGGAAGCCTTCTGGAGTTCCGCCAGCTTCACCAGACGATGCGGGTCCGCCGGAGCCTCCGCGAGCTTCTGGCGGAGCTTCTCGATTTGATTCCGGAAGTCGGCGGCCTCGCCAACGAGGTGGAAACCCCGCTGCGGCGTGAAGGCAATGCCGGCGGAAAAGGACACTTGGGGAAGGCGAGTGAGTTGGCGGAGTCGTTCCTGGCTGCTCGTGGGCACGGCGGCGTTATTCCGCGTCGCAGCCAACACGAGCAGCAACATGGTACCGACCAGCCGCAGCACATCGGAGCGTCCGTCCATCAGCATCGCAACGGTACCCCGGCGTGCGAGCCCCGCCAAGCGGCGAACCCGGCCACGACAGCCTCCCACGGCGGGCCCAACCCGCACTGGAGAATCGTGCGCGCACAGCCACCTGTAAGCCGGTGACGCGGAAGGGACGAGTTCCACCTCGTCCCGCTAACATGGCAGGGCCTGGGTGGAACCGATCCCTCTCGGATTCACCAGGCCCCACAGTTCATCTTCCGGCGTGTCACGATCGTTCGGCGATCCATCCCGGCACTCGTGCGGTGGCCGGCCTGCGTGCCGAATGCGCGGCCCGTTCCCGGGGGTTGGGGCGGGCGTCACCAGAAGGCAAGCGGCTGGCCGGTGGCGCCCAGCACGCTGAGCCAGAGCGGGCCGGTGGGGTCCACGCGATTGCGCTCGGAAATGGCCTGCCGAATCGGGACGTGGACCAGGCGGCGGTGCCACATGCCCAGCACCATCTCGGTTTTGCCGCACATGGCGGCGTGAACGGCGTTGAGGGCAAGATTTGTGCAAAACACCGCGTCGGCCGGATTGGCCGGCACGCTGCGAATGATGTAACTGGGGTCGATGTACTTGACGTTCACTTCGAAATCCGCCGCGCGGAAATGCGCTTTGATCCGGTCGGAGAGGAAAGTCCCGATGTCTTTCAGCTTGATGTTGCCCGAAGCGTCGTGCTCGGCCTCTCCCGCCGGAAAGAGATCCTGCCCCGCGCCTTCGGCGACGACAATGACCGCGTGTTTGCGGCGTTCCAGTCGGCGCCGGAGTACTTCGAGGAAACCCTTCGGGCCTTCCAGCTTGAAAGGGACCTCCGGAATGAGCACGAAATTCGCGTCGCCCGAGGCGAGGGCGGCGGAGCAGGCGATGAATCCGGAGTGCCGGCCCATGAGTTTTACCAGGCCGATGCCGTTGGGCGCGCCTTTGGCCTCGCGGTGCGCGCAATCGATCGCCCGCACCGCCTCGCTGAACGCGGTCTGATAGCCAAAACTCTGGTCCATGAAGCGCAGGTCGTTGTCGATCGTTTTCGGGATCGCCACGATGGCGATGGCGCAGCCGCGGCGGCGCACCTCTTCGGCGAGCGCCAGGGCGCCCCGCATGGTGCCATCGCCGCCGATCACGAAGAGCACGTTGACGCCGAGCGCGATGAGCCGATCGACCATCACCCGCACGTCCTGCTGCCCACGGGACGAGCCCAGGACGGTGCCACCGAGCTTGTGGATCTCGGACACGCCCTCGGAATCCAGGATCACGTGACCGTCGGGGCTTGCCAGTCCGGCATAGCCGTAGCGGAACCCATACACGCGCTGCACCCGATAGTGGAACTCCGACGCAATCACCAGGCTGCGAATGACGTTGTTCAACCCGGGACACAGCCCGCCGCAGGTGACGATGCCGACGCGGACCTCGGTTGACTTGAAGAAGATTCTGCGGCGGGGCCCTGCAAGTTCCAGTGCCGGGAAGCTGTCGCCCCGGCGGGCAACCTGCTCCACCACGCTGAGCGTGTCCTCCACCAGAATGCGCTCGGTGTCCTCCACGAAGTCGATGGTCTTGCCCTGGTGATCGTGGAATTCGACCAGCGGAGAATCGACCATGCACGGCCCCAGGGACGCGATCGCGAACTCGTTTGGCATGCGCGGGAGTGAACCTCGCTCCAGGACGCGAGGCAAGCGCAGTGAAAAACGGGTGACAAACGGCGGGAGCGACGCGGCCCAGCGTCGCGCGGCGGGTACCGTCCGCGGCCCTTCTCCCTGGAGGCTCGTCATTTGTGTCCGGTTTGACATCCGGCGCGGGGACCGCAGTTTGCACCAGGGCGACCTGGGGAGAAACCGAGTGACTGGCACGACAACTGCAAGGTTCGGGACGGTGCATGAATCGAAGTGACCGGGCATTCACGCTCATCGAATTGCTGGTGGTAATCGCGATCATCAGCATTCTGGCGGCGCTGTTGTTGCCGGCGCTGGCCACGGCGAAGGAACGGGCGCGCCGGGCCACCTGCAAGAGCAATGTTCGGCAGTTCATCCTCGCGACCCATTTGTACGCGGGGGACTACCAGGACCGACTGCCCAGCGGTTCGACCGATGCCGTGGATCCTGAGGACACCCACACCCCGATCCTCTCCACGAACAGCCGACTGGCGATCATCCAGTACAGTGGCGGGATCGACGTGCTCGATTGTCCGAACCTCGTAACCTCGTTCAGAACCAAACCGGACTGGCGCGTGCATGAGGGGTTCGGTTTCGCGATTGGCTATCATTACCTGGGCGGTCACACCAACACGCCCTGGGAAGCGAGCGGACTGGCCAACGCCACCTGGATTTCGCCACAACGAACCGCGGAGGACCCGACGCTGCCGCTGGTGGCAGACTTAAACGTGGTTTGCCATCCGTACTATCGCATGCTGGCGCCGCACGTCGCGTCCGGCTACGTGATCAAGGAAAATGTCTACTACGCGGATAACGAGAACGCACCGAACGAGACGTGTGCGGACATCGGGGCGCGAGGGGGCAACGTGGGACTGCTGGACGGCAGCGTCCGCTGGAAGGGCATCCGCGAGATGAAAATCTACAAAGCCTCCCACAAGTACGACACCTTTGGGATGTGGTGACACGGAGTCGCGCTGGTTGACCGCCTGCTGTGTCGCCATTCCCCGAGCGGCCAACCAAAGCCGGAAGGGCCACGCTCCAGCCGAGCAAACCATTTCACCAAGTAGCGTGGGCTTGGCGGGGCTCGGCCCGATCCTCCCGCTTGTCACCCGGCGGATGAGTGCCTCGGCGGTTGCGGATCGTTGGTCATCCGGGGCTGTCGGCTGGCCCGTTCAAAAAAAGACAAGGGCCGGGAAATCCCGGCCCTTGCGCGCCATCTAAATCGCCGAGGCTGGCTCGGAAGACCGCCAATCCGGGATCGAAGCCGATCCGTCGGGACCGGCTCCGATTCCAAAGGCTCAGTTATTTCCTGAGGCGATAATAGCGGCTGGTGCCTTCAGCCGTGACCGTGAGCCGTCGCTGGCCGCCTTGATCCACCGCACCCGAAGTGTCCACCGCGGTCCAGCTCGCGCCGGCGCCGACGCTCGTCGAAGACTCGAGCACGAAGCCGGTTGCCGACGTCGGCCAGCCGATCGTGACGCTCGTGCCCGAGCGCGAAACGGTGAGTTCGGGTCTTTCGGTCGGCTCGGGAATCGCGTTGGGACCGGCCGCATAGTTGGCGGCGAGCTGCTCGGCCGAGAGGGCGCCGTCCCAGATCCGGAATTCGTCGTAGGTCCCGCTGAACATGCCGTCCGGCCACTGCGAGCGGCCGAGCCAGTTGTTGACATCGTTGATCGAGCTCAGCGGAGTCGCGGCGGTCCCACTGGCAACCACCACGGCATTGCTGTACAGACGCGAGGCGTTGTTCTGATAATCGTACACCACCGCCAGATGCACGGGCTGGCCGGTTGGCAGAATGGTGGGGGCGTTCAGTTGCACCAACTCGGCGGCCGCCACCGGGTCCCGCACAGCGAAGCGGAAATTGCCGGTGCTTGCACCCCCGACGGCCGGACAGAGGAAGAGGTAATTGCCATTTCCGTTCGAAACGTCTTCCCCGCCGTCGGATGTCCCGAAGTCGAAGATCCGCTGCCAGGCGCCGCCACCGGCGCCATCCCACGTGACCCACGTTTCGAACGTGGCATCAACCAGCACGTTGATAATGTGGTTGGGCAGATCGACGTAGCCCGCGATGGTCTCCGGCGGGTCGGTTGAGGCCCCGCCGCCGGGCAGCGTGAGCTGGCCGTTGCCGCTAAAGGTTGCGCCATTGCCTTTGATCACGCCGTCCGCGTTGCCAACCGAGTCATCCACAGTCGTGGCGCCCACCGCCTCGCTGAAGCTGTAGCGGTGCACGAGTTTCGGGGCGCCCAGCGGCGCGACCTGCAGCGTTACCGACGCCTCTTTGCCCTCGTAGGCGGCGGTGATGGTGGCCGTGCCGATGCTCCGGGCCACGAGGACCCCATCGGCGCTCACCGTGATGACATTGGTGTCGCTCGAAGTGAAGGTCGAGGAGCCGGTCACCACCAAGTAATCGCGGTTCGCGTAGTCCGCGCGAACCGTCAGCGTGGCGGTGTCGCGAATGCCGACGAGATTGGGCTTGCTCATCGTCAGGCTGATGCCCTGCAATTCGCCCGGCGGCGTCAACTCCACGCCGTACAGGAAGTTATTGCGGACGGCGGCCTCGGTCAGCAGGCCGGTGTGAACGCGCACCCGGGCGATGTACCCGGAGAGGGCTTGGCCGAATTCAGTGGCACTGCCATCGGTGTTGGCTTGTGCAGCGATGCGAACCGGCAGGTCCGGATGCGTGTTCAACGGAGTCGTGAGGGTCTCACTGTTCTTCAGCTTTCCGTCCGCGTACACCCGCGTCGTGCCGACGCCGTCCCAAGTGTAAACCAAATAGTGCCAGACGCCGGCTGCCGGCGCGCCGTTCCACCCAAGATCCGGTGCGCCCCAGTGCCCGACCGCGCCGTACGCCGCGTTGGCGCCGTAGTTGAACGAGATGTTGCTGCCATCAGGCCCGCCCCGCCGGCTCCAGGCGACCAGCGTTTCCTCCCCGGCGATCGCCGGGTTGAGGACCCACACTTCGATGGAACGATCGCTGGCGCCGGTGAGCTCCGCCGTGGTGACCGGACCGACATACGCCGCAGCCCCGTCGAATTGCACACCCCCGACGCCGGTATTCAGGACGTTGGCGACGTAGGTGGGAGTCGAGGTTCCGTCAGCGAAGAAATCGCCGGTGCCGGCCCGGTTCGGCCAAGTGCCGGTTCCGGAACTGGTATCCGACGCGAGCAGATCGACAAACAGCTCTCCAGCCACGACCACGCCCGTGTCCAGCGTCTTCACCGTAATGGCGACCGAATCGGTCTGGCCCAGGTAGCTCACGCTGATATTGGCCGTGCCGGCGCCGACGGCGGTAATCCGGCCGGTCGGACTGACCGTCGCCACGCTGGTGGAGTCGGATTGATAGGTGACCCCACTCACGCCCGCGAGTGACACGCCGGTGAGCCGGACGAAATCAGCGGTGGCCGACGTGTCCTGGGTATCGCCGACCGTCATGGTGGTCAGCGGCGCCGTCAGGTTGACCGCCTGGATCCCCCCAAGGGAAGCTGGATCAGTACTTGGATTCTCCGGTCCCGAGGCGAAGCTGGCCGCAACCTCGAGCGGGTTCAGCGCCGTGTCGTAAATGCGGAACTCATTGTACGAGCCGACGAACATGCCGTCCGGCCACTGCGAGCGGCCAAGCCAGTTGTTGACGTCGTTGATGGTGCTCAATGGGACAGAGGCGGGTCCGGCCGCCACAAGCACGCCGTTGCTGTACAGGCGGGAAGCGTTGTTCTGGGCGTCATAAACGACGGTCAGCAGCACTTCTTCATCCGTGGGCAGGGGCGTGGCCGCGTTGAGTTGGACGGGCTCGGTGCCGGTCGCCGGGTCCCGAACCGCGAAACGGAAGTTTCCGGCGCTGGCACCCCCGACGGCCGGACAAAGGAAGAGATAGTTGCCGTTACCATTGGAAATGTCTTCCCCGCCGTCGGAAGTCCCAAAGTCGAAGATCCGCTGCCAGGCGCCGCCACTGGCACCGCCCCACGTCACCCACGCTTCGAAGCTCGCGTTCGTCAGCACGTTGATGATGTGGTTGGGCAGGTCCACGTAGCCGGCGATGACGTCGGCCGCGTCGGTCGACAGGCCGCCGCCCGGCAGGGTCAGCCGGCCGGCGCCGTCAAAGGCGGCGCCATTGCCTTTGATCACGCCGTCCGCGTTGCCGACCGAGTCATCCACGGTCGTGCCGGAGGTCTCGTTGAAACTGTAGCGGTGAATCAACGTTGCGTGCGTCGATTGCGCCAGGGCCAGCGCGGCCACCAGCACCGTCGCCGCGCGGTGGATCGAGGTGCGTTTCATAGGTTGTGATCGAACACTTTGGTTAGGATTGTGCAGACAAAAGCGGTCTTGCGTTTTGGTCAGCGACCTTTTCTTAAGAGTGTTAATTAAGTAATAGCTAGCACCCGCTCGCCAGACTGTCAAGCCCCGGTTTTCAAAGATTTCACGCGTGCCGGAATTCGAAACGCGATCCATCAGCACTTCCGCGCGTCGCTGGACTTCCAATCCGTGAACCACACCCGGCAGGGAGCAGTTCGATCGGTCCGGGTTTGGAATCCGGCCCTTCCCGATCCGCCAAAGCCCTTTGCGCGGCTGCCGCCTCCGTTTACATTCGGGTGGACAAGACTTCCCCGGTCCGGTGCCGGGCCGAGCGGTGTTCGACCCGGCTCAAACCGGGGTGAAGGCACTACCCAACGAACTATGAAAACTGCGACTACGACCTCCGCTGCCAAAGCCAGAACCGACACGCGTCTCGTGGACGCTCTCAACCTTGTGCTGGCCGACTCCTACGCCCTGATGGCCCTGACGCATCTGGCCCACTGGAACATCGAGGGCCCCGATTTTTTCGAACTGCACAAGGCGTTTGAGCAGCAGTACAGAGAACTGTTTGAGGCGATCGACGAAATCGCCGAACGGGTGCGGGCGCTCGACGCCTTTGCCGTCGGCGGCCTCAACAAGCTGGCCCGCCTGGCCGGCATGGAGGAGTTCTCCTCGCCCATGCCGCAAAAAGACTACGTCGCCGGCCTAATCGTCGCCCACGAAAAGGTGATGGACGACGCCAGCCGGGCGCGGCATCTTGCGGGGGAGGTGGACGATCTGGAGACGCAAGACCTGATGATCAGGCGCATCACGTTTCACCAGAAAACTGTGTGGATGCTCAAGAGCTGTCTGAAGTGACGACGACCCGGCCGCCGGCGCTAACGCCCGCCCCCGCGGCCACCGTGCCGTGCGCGTGCACGCCCGCCGACTGCCGGGAGCGCTGCGCGGTGGAGGTCATCGATGGCCTGCTGCGCGCCGCCGGCGCCGTGCGCGGCGCCGAAATGGATGCGTTGCTCGACCTGCGCTGGCTGCTGCGTCGGCGCGAAGACCCCGAAGGCGTGCTGGCGTTGTTCTGTCAGTTGCGTCGCAGCATGGAAGAGCGGCACTACCTGGCATTCTACCGGTTGCGCCGATGGCTGGAAAACCACTGTTACGCCACGGTCCGCCTGTGCGCAGGCGGCCCGGAGCGGGTGTCCCCTGTGCGCCTCGATCGCTTCTGCGTCGAGGCGATTCGCGGACATTGTCTGCAAACGGCGCTCGCTCCGGGTGAGCTTGCGGGGGCGTCCCGCGTCCGCTTCCACTTCGCCACGCTCCAGTGACGGGCCGGCGTGTGTCGGTCAAGCCGAGTCAAAATCCCACCTTGCCGGGTACGCAAAACCGCCTCCGACGCCCTCGTTTCGCCCAACGTGCCGGATGTCTTTTGGTCGGCGCGCATGTCGGAGCGACATCCGCGAGATCGTGGGCAAGGTGACGCCGGCCGGCGCTCGAGCCGGACGCAATCCGCCGCTTCAAAAGTCCTTACGCTTTCGCAAAGTCGATGCGTTTGATCGGAATGGAGCCGGCTTTGACCTCGACAAACGGCTTGCCGCCCTTGAGGCCCACGGTGCCGTACCCGGAGGCGGTCGCGAGAAAGGCGCGGAAGTCGCCGTCGATCTTCGGGTCGAGGTAAAGGACCTGCTCGACCGCGTCGTAGCGCGCCCCGGTCAGGCCTTGCAGCAGGCCATAGGAGGACATTGCCCGCGCATACCAATGCCCGCACTCGTACTCATTGAAGGGATTCCGGATTCGGCCGTCATAGCGATCGCGGCAAACGCGGACGATTTCCAGACCTTCCGCGACGTGGCCCATCAGCATCAGATGCGACGCCACCTGGTATTCAATGCCGGTCCAAACTTCGTCTGAATAGACAAACGGCAGCGACAGTTGTCCGCCCTTGGGCCAGGAGCAAAGGAGCAAGCCGCCTTCGGCGCCGCACGCGTAAGCCGGCCGCTGCGGATTCGCGTGCGCCGTGAGGTCGTGCTTGAGGTTGTACTTGTGGACTGCGAGGAGATGGCTGGCGACCTTCTTCGCGTCCACGACGTGGCCGACCCCGCAGACCAGCGCCAGCCAGCAGCCGAGCACGCCGTCGGAGAGGCAGCCGGTGCCGTACTGGTACTTGGGGCCTTCCTTTTCCAGGAGGGCCCGCGCTTCCGGCGAGTAATTGCCGCCAAAGCTCGGGACCTCGAGCGGGTTTTTCGCCTTCAGGTTTTTCCATTCGATCTTTTGGATGAAGTACTCGCCGTCGAAAAGCTCGGTCTCCATCCGCTGGAGTCCTTTGGCAAGGATTTCGCCGTAGCCGGCGACATCGTCGCCGAGCGCCTGGCCCATGAGAGTGGCAGCCTTGAGGGCGCCGAGGTAGAAGCTGGTGCACATGCCGTCCGGCCCCCAGAACTCGATGTCGTAGGTATTGTGATGCGGCTCTTCGAGCCAGCCTTTGCGATCGGGATCCCAGGTCTTGATGCAATAGTCGAGGCTCTGACGCACTTTGGGCCAAAGCTGGCGCAACCAGTCCGTGTTGCCGCTGATTCGCCACTCGCGATAGACCTTCATGATGCCGCCGAGTTGGCCGTCGGCGGCCGCGTGGAAATCGGGTTCGATCGGTCGGATAGGCAGCGCCGCGCGGAAGGTCTGGTGACCGCGCGGGTCCTGCGAGGGGCCGAACTCGGTTTCGCGCAGCGTGCGTTCCAGCGCCGGAAACAGGTGCGGGATCGCCTGAGCGTAGTTCCAGACGTGGGTGCAGGAGCCGTGGCAACAGCCGTTGTTGTCGCTGCAGCCTTCCCAGGCCCAAAGCCGGCCATCGGCCTGCCGCAGAACGGTCGGCGATTTCAGGATGGTGAGATTCGCCGCCACGGCGTCGATTACCTCGGGCGGCAATGTACTGTCATAGAAGCAATCGCTGAAGCGGCGGCTGTTGGCGCGCAGTCGCGCGTAGTTGTCCCGCCAATACGCGGTAACCTCGTCGATGCCGGGGAACCGGCCGGCGTACCAGGCCTTGTAGGTGCCTTCGACGGCCGGGGCATCCTTGGGATCCTTGCCCAGGCGGAGATTGGTCGTGCCCACGTGCCAGGCCAGCCGCACGACGATGGTGGTGGAAGCGCCGGGCCCCAGGTTGAAGGGCACAAACAACGTCGCACCCGGCGCCGGGCCACCTTCGCTGACCGGCGGGCGATCGAAGCAACGGCCCTCGGCGATGTCCTTCCACGCAATGGTCAGCGCGTCCCACCAACCGCCGCGGAACCAAGCGCAGTTGGTCTTGGCCTCGGGCTCGCTCACCGTGGCCGAGAACGCGCCTTCTTCCCAGGCCTTGTCCTTGGCGGCCGCGCTCCACAGAATGAACCCACCCGGGGCGGCCTTGACTCCCTGCGGATTGCCGCCGACCGCCATGAAG
>JACADU010000392.1 GCA_013388415.1 Bryobacteraceae bacterium | reverse complement strand
GGGCGGCGCCGCCCGCCTCGCCACCCCTCTCAAAGAAGTCCGCAGCCAGATTGCTTCCATCCGCCGCCGGTTGCTGCTTTACACCGCCCTCGCCTTCCTCCCCGCCATCCTCCTTGCCGCTTTCTTCGCCAAATACTTCTCCTCAAAACTCGGCGAGATCATCGACTACGCCTCCACCCTCTCCACCGGCGACTTCTCCAAGCGCCTGAAGGACTCCGGCAACGACGAACTCGCCGTGCTCGCCCGCCAGCTCAACGAGACCGGCGCGAAGCTTCAGCAGATGTTCGAGGCTCTCCAGAAAGAGCACGTCGAGCTCGAAAAGGTCGAGCGCATCCGCAAGGACTTCGTCATCAATGTCTCCCACGAGCTGCGCACCCCGCTGGCTTCCATCCAGGGCTACACCGAGACGCTGCTCGACGGCGCCATTCACGACCAGGAACACAACATCCGCTTCCTCAACATCATCCGCGCCAACGCCGAACGGCTTGGCCGGCTGACCGCCGATCTTCTCACGCTCAGCCGGATCGAATTGAAGTCCCAGCGGTTTCAATTCGCCTCCTACTACGTCAACCAGTTGCTCCAGGATTGCGTCGACAGCCTCAGACCCGTCGCCGAAAAAAAGGAAATCTCCCTGCGCTTCCTGCCGGGACCTCCCGAAACCGAAGTGTTCTGCGATTCCGAAGCTGTCCATCAGATCATGTCGAACCTACTGGACAACGCAATCAAGTACACTCCTGAAGGCGGAACCATCACGGTGTCCACTCGGCCCTCCGCTCAAGGCAATCCCGGTCTTCTGGATGTCTGCGTCACAGACACCGGCATGGGCATCCCTCAGGAAGACCTGCCCCGGCTGTTCGAGCGCTTCTACCGCGTCGACAAGGCGCGCAGCCGCGAATTGGGCGGCACCGGCCTCGGCCTCGCCATCGTCAAGCACCTTTCACGCGCCATGGGCGGCGATGTCGGCGTGGAGAGCGTTATCAACCAGGGAAGCACCTTCTACTTCTCTTTACCGACCCGCGACCTCGGAATCGGCGAACAAGGCGCCCTTCAAACAGAGTTCACATCCGCGTAATTGTTCTGTAACCCTCAATAGTTTATCTGTCATAAAAGGCTGACTCAGATGAAGAAACTGATGTTGATCGAAGACGACTCCGATCTGTACGCCCTGCTGAAGTACAACCTCGAAAAGGAAGGCTTCCAGATGGTGGGCTCGCAGACCGGAAAAGGGGCTGTCGAGCTCTGCCGCCGCGAGCGTCCCGAGCTCGTCATCCTGGACATCATGCTGCCCGACTCCGACGGGCTCGATATCTGCAAGGGCATCAGAAACCACCCCGAGCTGGCCCATATCCCGATCATCTTTCTGACCGCTCGCGCCTCGGAAACCGACCGTATCGTGGGCCTCGAACTCGGCGCCAACGACTACATCGTCAAGCCTTTCTTCGTCCGCGAGCTGATCGCGCGGATCAAGATCCAATTCCGCACCCAGTCTCAGCCGGTTCGAACGCTCAAAGCCGGCGGCCTCGAGTTGGACCGCAGCTCCTGCCGCGTCAACATGAACGGGGCTCCGCTCAGCCTGACCGCCACCGAGTTCCGGCTGCTCGAGTTTCTCATGAGCCGTCCCGGCGTCGTCTTCAGCCGCGAGCAATTGCTGGACGCCGTCTGGGGTCACGACCGCGCGGTCACCGACCGCACCGTCGACGTCTACATCCTCCGCTTGCGGCAAAAGATAGAAGCCGATCCTGCGAGCCCCGTCCTGATTCGCTCCGTCCGCGGCTTCGGTTACAGCTTCAACGACGCCGTCCCCGAGCGCGCCGTCTCCGTGGTTGACTGATTTGTTACCTGCAATTCACATTTGATTCATCGTCTGTTTACCGGGCGGCTGTTAGTTTAGCGGGTGGTTACCTCCAAACTACGCATGGCTCTTAGCTGTCCATCTCAACCATCCCTCCCTGTGTGGCTGCTAGCATTCGTGGCGCCACTCTGTCTTTCCGCGCAACTTGTTCAGCCCGGCACGCCTGCCGCCACGGGCATCGTGGCCGGCACCATCTTCGACGCCTCCAACGGCCAGCCCATCCGAGGCGCCACGGTTTCCGCCGTCGAGCTCTCCGGCAAACAAACCGCGACCGATACCGATGGCCGCTACCAGTTGACGCTGCCCGTGGGCTCGTACTCGCTCAAAATCCTCGCGCCCAACTACCTCGAGGCCAAGCTCGACGCGGTCGTCGTCAAGGCCAACGAGGCGACCGAAGCGAGCACCGTGATGGCGCTTGCCTCCAACGTGACCAAGGTCGATGTCGTCGAGAGCGCCAGTGCCGTCACCGCCACCGCGGAGGCGATGCTTCAGGAGCGCAAGCTCTCCGCCGTTGTCAGCGACTCCCTCTCCAGCGAAGAACTGAAGAAGAGCGTCTCCAGCGATGCCGCCGGAGCGCTCCAGAAAGTCACCGGCGTCAGCGTCGTCGACAGCGGCTTCGTCTATGTGCGCGGCTTGGGCGAACGCTACTCCTACACCATGCTCAACAGCGCGATGATTCCCACCACGGAAACCGAAAAGCGCGTTGTCCCCCTCGATCTCTTCCCCTCGGCGCTGATTGACAACATCAAGATCCTCAAGACATACACCCCCGACCTCCCAGGCGAGTTCTCCGGCGGACTTGTCCAAATGCAGACCGTCGAGTTCCCCACCAGCAAAGTCCTCAGCGTCAGCTATTCCACCGGCTTTAACTCCGCCACTTCCTTCCGTGAGTCGGGCGACTACATCGGCGGCGGGACCGACTTCTGGGGCTTCGACGACGGCACGCGCGCTCTCCCGAGCCAGATTCCCATCGGCAAGCGCATTGTCCAAGGCACATACAACCAACAGGAGTTGCAGGAATTCGGCCGTTCATTCGCCACCAACTGGGAGCCCAGGCGGGTGACATCGATGCGTCCCACGCAGACTTTCTCGGTGGTCGGCGGCAACACCTTCGGCCGCGTGGGTCTGGTCGGCGCCCTCACGTTTCAGAACAGGCCTCAGAATCAGTTCGAAATCCAGCGGTACCTCCGCCACGACGGCGTCAACCCGTTCATCTTTTCCAACTACGAGGACTTCAACGCTTACAATCAGGCCGCCCGCCTCGGCGCCGTCTTCAACGCCGCCGTCCGCCTCTCGCCG
>JACADU010000338.1 GCA_013388415.1 Bryobacteraceae bacterium | reverse complement strand
GTCGCTGTGGCTGGGCCGGCCGGTTGTGGGGCAGCGCGTCACCGATATTCTTGCCCTCGTGAGGGCGCTGCGGAATGAGGCCGGGTGGGCGGGGATGCGGATGTGGATTGCGGCCAACGGCCAGTTGACGGCGCCGGCGCTGTACGCGGCGTCGATGGAGACGGCGATCTCCGGGCTATTTCTGTCGAGCCCGCTGTTGAGCTTTCGTGCGGTGACGGAAAGCGAGGAGTACAGGCACCCGCTTTCGAACTTCGTTCCAGGATTGCTGAAGCGGGTGGATCTGCCGCGAGTGGTGGGGTCGATTGCGCCTCGGCCGGTGGTGCTGGCCGGCATTCTGTCCGGCGCGGGGACGCCGGTTGCGGCGGAGGAGGCGGCGCGCGCGTACGGCGGGGAGAGACACGTGCGCGTTGTGCCCAAAGCTGAGTGGAGCGGCCGCGGGATTCTGGCGCAGTTGGCGGGCCAGCCCTGACGGGCGGCCGGTCGCCGGTCTACTTTTTCTGTCCCGCCTTTGAATCGGCGAAGGTCCGTCTCGGAGGCGTCACAGTGTAATCGAGCGTTTCGTCGCCCTCGCCGAGGGGCATTTCCAACTGCTTGCGTGCTTCAGCCAGCAGAGCGGCATCCGGTTTGGGCGAGTACTGCTGGAGTTGGACCGCGACTTCGTAGACGACATCCGGCTTCAGGATTCTTCTAAACGCGCCGGAAGCCGCGAACCCGCCGCCGGGCGCGGCTCCCAACGATTGCGTCGAGAGGATTGCCGCGTCGGATCCCGGCTTGGTAAACTTGGCGCTTCGCACCAGATACGCAGGCGCGGGCTCGAGCGACAGCTCCCACTCGCCGCTGAGCCGCGGGCCGTAGCTGCCGGCAGCGGCAACCTGCAATAGAGCGCCCTGGCGGCGGACAGAACGGATCTCCGTAAGGTAGCCGCTGAAGCCCCTGCCGAGCGCCAACAGGTATTGCGGCAGGTCATAGATGCTGTTTGGATCGCCCGGATTGTGCCTCTGAAGCCGGTTGTGGGCGGCGCGCCGGGAGATCTGGCCGGCTTTGTCCACAGCCAGCATCTCCAACTGAACGCGGACTCCGTTCAAGGCCGGCGAGGAGAAGGCGAACCTGCGAACCTCGCGCCAAAGGATCAAATTGTCGTTCCGGTCATAGTCCACGCGGTCATACCCGACCGATTCTGGGGGCCTGTAGATCGGCTTCTCGGGGTTGGCATTCTCGCAGTTGATGGCGTGGGCGCCAGAGTCGGAACTCACGCGGCAGTTCTGAGAGACTGTGCCCTGGCCAAGGTCGAAAGGGTGGGCGGGGATCCTGACCTGAAGGGTCAGGCTTAACGAGCGCGCGGCCTCTTCGTCGAGCTTTCGCAGCGCATTCAGGAGTCCGGCTCCCGAGGGTTGCGCATACAGGGATGCGCTCGCCCAAATGAGCAAGGCCGATGAGGCGACGGCCGGCATCCGTTGACCCGTCATAGGATGGGCTCCCCTAGCAACCGCATTTCTTTCTGACGCCCCGGTCGAAGGGCCCACGCAACAGCGGTCCCTCGCAGAGTTCGGTTTCACAGGCTTTTTCGTACACTGCCGACCTGCAGTCCGTTCCGCAGCCGGAGACAATGGTCTGCCAAGGTGTGAAATTGACGTTCCCGCCAGGACAGTCGGCTGTTATGATCCGCTGGACCACCTCGCCTCCCCTGTCGACCTTTGTATCGCAGTTCGGAGCGCCCTTCCGGTCCGGGAAGCTTTGACAGCTTGCGCTATCCAGCGTGTTGTTGATGCAGAGCGTTGTGCTGCACGGCGTTCCATCAGGGTCGTTGGCAAAGTGGTGGCATTCGGCGAGAACCGCGTTTCGTGCCGCGCACAACTCGCACCGGGGCGGTTGCTGCTGACAACCCGCGGCCAGCGCAAAGACAATGACGGCGAGCGCACGCGAGTTCTGGTTGCGCATCCCTACGCCCTCTTTCCATCGACGTGACTAAGTTGACTATACCCGCTTGTTGGGCAGTGTCAACGACTTTAACGAAGTCGAAGGCGCGGATTTGGCGGAAGGGCGGCAATGCGGGCAGGGACGAGTTCCCCTGTGCGTTTGTCTCAACGGTATTCGTCCATAATCTTTTCCAGCGCCTCGCGCGGGGGCCGCGTGAGGCGCTCGGGCAATGTAGCGAGCGGCTGCCCGACCAGCCGGAGCTGCTCGATGAGAGTCTGCTTGCCGCGGTCGACATAAAGGATGCCGGTGAGCACTTCCTTGCGTTGCGAGGCTTCGTGCAGGTACTTGATCGCCCGGACCTTGTCGGTGGGATCGTAATCGTGCTCGAGCTTGTGGATGAGCAGGCGCGAGCCGTCGTGCATCTCGACTTCCTGCGACGCGCCCTCCTCGATTTCGACGTGGATGTCTTCGTAAGACGGAATCCAGCCGAGCTCGTGGATCGGCTCTTCGTGGTCCTTCATGTAGGCGTAGCTCTTGGTGGAGCCGTCGTGGTCGTTGAAGGTGGTGCAGGGGCTGATGACGTCGACCACCGCCAGCCCATTGTGCGCGAGACACGCTTTGAGGATCACCGACAACTGCTTCTTGTCGCCGGAGAAGGAACGGGCGACAAGGGTGGCGCCCATTTCGATGGCGATCAGGCAGCAGTCGATGGGCGGAAGCGTATTGAGCGTTCCGCTCTTCAACCGGGAGCCGACGTCGGCGGTGGCCGAGAACTGGCCTTTGGTGAGGCCGTAGACGCCGTTGTTCTCGATGATGTAAATGAGCGGCGGATTGCGCCGCAGCATGTGCATGAAGTGGCCGAGACCGATGGAAGCCGTATCGCCGTCGCCGCTCACGACGATGCACTTGAGGTGTTTGTTGGCGAGCAGCGCCCCGGTGGCGGTGGCCGCCGCGCGCCCGTGCACGCCATTGAAGCCGTGCGACTGGCCGAGGAAGTAGGCAGGCGTCTTCGACGAGCAGCCGATGCCGCTCATCTTGGCCACCTGCCACGGCTGCACGTCCATCTCGAAGCACGCCTCGATGATGCGCTCGGTGATGGCGTTGTGGCCGCAGCCGGCGCAGAGGGTCGTTTTGCCGCCGCGATACTGAATGATCTCGAAACCGAGCCGGTTGGTCTTCTTCGGCGCGGGGGCGGGCGTTTCAACGGCGCTCATATTCCCTCCTGGGCAACGATGGCTTCGGTCACGGTCCGCGCGTCGAGCGGAAGTCCGCCGTAGTATCGAACCGAGCGGAGTTTGGCCACGCGCTCGGCGCTGAGGCGCAGTTTCAGCAGGCTCAAAAGCTGGCCGTCGCGGTTCTGGTCGATGACGTAGACGCGGTCGTGCCGGTCAATGAAGTCCTCCACCGCCGGGCCAAAGGGGAACGCGCGCACGCGAAGCCTGCTGGTCTCCAGACCCTTCTCCTGCGCAAGCTGGTCCTGGCTCTCTTCCATCGCGTAGCGGGAGGTGCCGCAACAGAGAAGACCAACGCGGGCGCGCGGGTTGACCGAGGTCTCATCCGGCGGCAGGTGGTTGAGCAGCCCTTCGAATTTGCGCGCCAGCCGGTCCATGTTGTTGATGAAGTCGTCCTCGCGCTCGCTGTAGGCGGCGGTTTCGGTATGTCCGGTTCCGCGGGTGAAGTAGCCGGCGGCCGGGTGGTTGGTGCCGGGCAGTGTGCGGTAGGGAATCGCGTCGCCGTCGACATCGCGGTAACGGGCGAAGCCGCCGAGCCGGTTCAGATCCTCGGCGGTCAGCACCTTGCCGCGGACCTCCGGCTTCTCGGGGTAGGTGAACGGATCGGCCATCCAGTTGTTCATGCCCAGATCGAGGTCCGTGTTCACGAAGACGGGCGTTTGATAGAGTTCGGCGAGATCGAAGGCGTCCTGCGCCATGGAGAAGCACTCTTCAGGCGAGCAGGGGAAGAGAATCGGATGGAGCGTGTCGCCGTGGGAGACGACGGCATTCTTGAGCGTGTCGCCCTGCATTGTGCGGGTCGGCAAACCGGTGGATGGCCCGACGCGCTGGACGTCGATGATCACCACGGGAATCTCGGCGTAATAGGCGAGGCCGATGAACTCAGACATGAGCGAAATTCCGGGCCCCGACGTGCAGGTCATCGCGCGCGCGCCCGCCCAGCCCGCGCCGATGGCCATGCCGACGGCGGCGAGCTCGTCCTCAGCCTGAATCACTGCGAAGGTCGCCTCGCCGCTCTCCTTGTCGACGCGCAACCGCTCCAGGTAGGAGATGAGCGGCTCAGCCAGCGACGACGACGGCGTGATGGGATACCAGGTGAGCACGGTGACGCCGGCGAAGATACAGCCGAGAGCCGCGGCCGTATTGCCGTCGATGATGATCTTGCCCTGCGTCTTGTTCATCGGCTCGATGAAGAAACGGTCCCGCTTGGGCAGGTTCTTTTCGGCGTACTCCTTGCCCGCGAGCACCGCGCCCCAGTTGAGCTCGGCGGCTTTCTGCTTTTTCGGCCCGAACTGCTTCACCAGCGCCTTGCGCATCTCGTCGAAGTCGATGCCGAGCAGGTGCGCCACGACGCCGTCATAGATCATGTTCCGCACCAGCTTGCGGAGCTTCGCCTCCGGGCAGACCGGCCCGGCGAGCTTGTCGAACGGCACGGGATAGAAGACCACGTCCTGGCGGAGCTTGTCGAGACCGAGCGGCTCGTCGTAGACGGCGGCTCCGCCGGGCTGGAGCTTCTCAACGTCCTCGCGGGCGGTTTCAGGGTTCATCGCCACCAGAAAGTCGTATTCCTTTTTCCGGCCGATGTAGCCCTTATGGTTTGCGCGGATGGTGAACCAGGTGGGCAACCCCGCGATGTTGGATGGAAACAGGTTCTTGCCCGAGACGGGCACGCCCATCTGGAAGATGGACCGCATCAAGACCGTGTTGGCGGTCTGGCTGCCGCTGCCATTCGCAGTGGCGACTTGAATGCTGAAATCGTTGACGACACGCTGAGTGGATACCGGTGCATCCCCAGCAAGCGCCAATGGGCTGGCTGACATGGCTGAACACGCCCCTCCCTTGGTCTTGCATTATATGCCCATAAGCGAGCCGTATGGGGGATGGACGGTGTCAACTGCGCCGGAGTTCCACGCGGGCGGGTCAAGCTTTGGGGAGGCGCAGTTTGGAGGCGGCGCAGCATGATGCGGCCCGCGGGGAGAGCGACGGATTCGGGGACGAAAGCGCTGAACCCGCGGGCGATGGTGTCGGCGTTGACGAACCCGTAGACCTTGAGCGTCTCGTGGATGAGCGGCTCCGCGATGGCCGTCTTCTCCGCGCCGTTCGGGCCGGCGAGGACGACCAGCGGCGGGGCTTGGGGCATTACCAGACCAGCTTGAGGCCAAGCTGGAGATTCCGGGGCGTCGCCGCGCCGGTGATTTTGCCGAATGCCGCGGTGCCGAGGCTCTGCCCGGGCTGATTGAAGCGCGGCGTATTGGAAGCGTGGAAGGCCTCGAAGCGGAACTGCATGCGAAGTTTCTCCGCCAACTGGAAGTCCTTCAGCGCCGAGAAGTCCCAGTTGAAGTCGGGGCGGTTGCGCATCGTGTTCCGGCCGAGATTGCCCAGCGTGTACTGGGCATTGGCGACAAAGGCGGTCGTGTCGAAGTCGCGCTGAAGAGAGCGTTCGATGCCGTACGGGTTGCCGGCGAGGTTGGGGCGGTTGACGATGAGACGGTCGCCGATGTTGGCGGGGTTGCCGGGGACGGTGATGCTGAATGGTTCGCCGGAAGCCCAGGTGACAATGCTTCCCGTGGACCAGTTGCCGAAGAAGGCGTTGAGCACGGGGTGCATGTTCGAGCACCACTTTTTGCCCTTGCCGAAGGGAAGATCGAAAACGCCGCTGGCGACGAAGCGGTGGGGGATGTCCTGATTGTCGGCGGAGCGTTCGGCGCGCATGTTGCGGGTGTCCTGGAATCCGCAGCCGGCGGTATTGCCCGCCGCGGCGTTGCCGCATGTGTCGCCGATGGTCTTCGACCAGCCGTAGGAGGAGATGATCGTGAATCCCTGGGAGAAGCGCTTCTCGACCTTGGCGATGAAGGCGTGGTAGATGGAATTCGCGTTGTTGTGATAGCCGTAGATCGGTCCGAGCGGCGAAGTGACGATGCCCGTGCCGGGCAGTTCGACGCTCTTGTAGCGCCGCTTGTCGTTGAGGTTGCCGGGACCCGGGGGCGAGTAATTGTCCTCGTAGCGGGCCAGCAGGTGCGTGCCCTTGGAGCCCGAATAGGCGAGCTCGACCAGCCAGTCCTGCGCCACTTCGCGTTGGATGTTCAGGTTCCACTGCTGCCCGTAGCCGATATCGGCCCGGCGTTCATAAGCGATGAAGGTTCGCCCGGTGGCCTTGAGGAAGTCGAGCGAGCCCGGCGGCGGGCCGTCCTTGAGGATGATGGCGGGAGTCGTTGCGCTCGAAGCCAGCGAGACGCCGTAGGCGTTCGGGGGATTGCCGATCAGATACTCGCCGTCGCCGAGCGGCTCGAGGTAGTTGTAGAAAATGCCGTAGCCGCCGCGGATCACGTTTTTCGCGCCCACCTTGTAGGCGAAACCAACGCGCGGCATGAAGTTGTTCTTGTCGGTGGCGAACATCGCGCGGTTGTAGCGGTCCTTGCCCTCCGTGCCGCCGTAAATCAGGCGCGGGTTGTTCGGGTCGGTGTAGTTATCGAAGATCCCGATGCGGTCGTACTTGTCGATGAAGGGAAGCACGAGTTCATAGCGCAGGCCCAGATTGAGCGTCAGCCGTGGCGTGACCTTCCAGTCGTCCTGCACGAACAGGCCGGTGTTCGAGCTGCGCAGGTCGACCTGGAGCCTGCTTTCCCACGAATAGCCGCTGCCCCAGCCCAGCAAAAAGTCGGCCATGCCGTCGGTGGTGAAGCGGTTGTTGAACGTATACGTGCCGATCTCCAGGCGGATGTTGTAGATGTTGTTCTGCGACCAGAGCTGATTCGCGCCGAATTTGATGGTGTGCTTGCCCTTGATCCAGGTGGCGTCGCCGCTCAACTGTCGGTTCTGGCTGTCGCGGTCGACGGGGTTGTTGGGCCCGATGCCGAGGGCGCGATAGCCGGTGATGTTCATCTGAGAGAAGCCGCCGGGGATCGTGTCATTGCCGCCCTTGATGCCGTACTTCTGGTTGAAGAGTTCGCCGTTGGTCTGGGCGGGGTTGTCGCGCTTGAACAGCGAGAAGTTCCAGCCCCCGCGAATGGACATGATGAGATTCGGCGACCAGATGTGATTCCAGGTGGCGCCGGTGTTGTAGCCTTCGGTGACCCAGTCGTAGGGTCCGCCGCCGTAAGCGGGCGCGGGCAGCGGGAGCACGGCGGGGTTTTCGGTGTCCATCTTGCTAAGGCGCCAGTTCATGGTGTCCTTGCTGCCGAGGTTGACGTCGGTCTTGAAGTCCCAGCGCATGGTGTCGGTTTTCACGGGAGAGTTGACGAGATAGTTGGCGGCGAGATTGTTGTTTTGCGTGGCGGGGTAAAGCCCGGCCAGGGTCTTCGCCACCGGATCAATGCGCGAGGCGGGGATGAGGTTGTCTGGAAACGGCTGGCGCGTCAAAGGATCGATGATGCGCTTGTTGGCGGCGAGCAGTTCGCCGAAGTCGCCGTTGCGCATGCGCGCGGTGGGGATGGTGCTCGTCGTGGTGCTGCTTTCGCGCACGATGCCCCTTTCGAAATCGCCGAAGAAGAAGACCTTGCTGCGTCCGTCGAAAATCCTTGGCAACACCACGGGACCGCCGAGCGAGAGCCCGAACTGGTTGCGCTTGAATGGCGGCTTGGGCTTGTCCGGCGCGTCGAAAAAGTTCTTGGCGTCGAGTTTCTCGTTCCGCAGAAACTCGAAGGCGGTGCCGTGGAGGCTGTTGGTTCCCGACTTGAGGCTGACGTTGACGACGCTGCCCATCGAGCGCCCGTATTCGGCGGCGTAGGCGTTCGTTTGGACCTTGAACTCCTGGATGGCGTCGATGGAGGGCTGCACCATTTCGCTCCGCCGCTGGGCGCCGGCGAGTTCGTTGGGGTTGTTGTCGATGCCGTCGATCATGAAGTTGTTTTGAGTGATCTTCATGCCGCCCGAGCTGAAGCCGCCGTAACGGCTGCCGCTGGCTGGCTGGACGGTGCCCGCCGACAGCAGAGCGAGCTGGTTGTACTCGCGCCCGTTCAGCGGCATGTCGACAATGCGGCGGTTGTCGATGACCTGGCCCTGGCTGGCTTCAACGGTGTTGAGCTGGAGAGCGTCGGCGCTGACGACGATGTTCTCCGTCAGCGAGCCGACCTCGAGGTTGAAGTTGATTTCAGCGCGCTGGTCGACCTCAAGCGTGATCCCGGAGCGGGTGACCGCCTTGAAGCCTTTTTGCTCAACGGCGATGGAGTAGTTGCCCGGGGGCAGCAGCGGGATTGCGTAATAGCCGTCGGCGTTGGTCTGCGTGCTTCTGGCGACATTGGTGGCGACGTTTGTGATTCGGATGTTCACCCCGGGAATCACCGCGCCGGTGGCGTCGGAGACCCGGCCCACCACCTGCGCCGTTTGACCCACTGCCGCGAGAGCGCAAAGCACGAACAGCGCCGCGAACCGCGCGGCGCCAGCCGCGAAGGACTGTTTCCTCATTGACTCACCCTCCCTTGGCAGAAGGCGCCTGTTCGCCCTCTGCCGAATGGATTATATCCGCAAGCCGCGGGCATGGCTCATGCGCCATTCAGCCGGGCGTCGTCAACCTGCGCCGGCTTCAGCAGCGCACCGCCGCCGTTGCAGGATCTGAAGCGCGCCCGCGAGCCGAATCAGGCCGCTGGGGAAGCATGGCAGGAATCCGCCAAAGCAGCCTTTCCGCTGAGCGCGGCACTCCCTCATTGCATTTGCACCTCAGATGCGTTCGAAGCTGCAGCGAGAGGCATGCGATGAAGAGTCTCTACATGAATCAAAAGGCCGTCGCCAGCCGCATCGTTCAGTTTGCCGTCAAGTTCTGCTTTTGATTGCCCCGCGGCACGGACGAGTGTTCGTGCCGTGAGGCTCCTTGTCTCATATCCACAAAAACGCTGCGTGACCGTCGCCGAGCGCTTCCCGCACGATCCTCTCGTACAGCGCGCGCCCGTTGTCGCCGTTTGTGAAAATGAGCAGCCCGGAGCGCTTCGCCGGCTGGCAGAGCACGATGTTCTTGAAACCCGGATTGTCACCCCAGTGCCAGCACCAGATAGCGCCCGCATGGCGCTCCAGCCCCCAGCCGAGTCCCCAGGAGAGCGCCGGGTTGATGCGTGTCCGCGGCTCGAACCAGTCCGCGCGGTCGAAGGCTTTGATCAGAAACCGCGTGTAGTCGGGCAGCGTGGTCCAGAGGCTTGCCGCGGCGTTGGGCGACTTCATCACGGGCAGATTCGCCGGCGGCGCGCCGCCTCCGGTTTGTGTCCGCACCTGACCGCGGCGCGTGTGGGCGGTTGCCTGCTCATCGGCGGCGTTGGGCGAGACGACGGTCGATGCCCCCATGCCAAGCGGCTTCAGCGCGCGGCTTTCCATCATCTCCTGGAACGATGCCCCGGTGATCTTCTCCATCACCATCTGAAGCAGGTAGAACCCTTCCCCCGAGTACCCGAACTCCGTGCCCGGCTCGAACGAGCACTCGAGCAATTCCCCTTCCTTGAACCGCCAGTTCGGAAAACCTGTCGAGTGCGAGAGAACATGCCGGGCCGTCACGCGCCGCGGCCGGTCCTTCTCCGTGAACGGCAGGTACTCGTTCAATGGCCGGTCGAGGTCGAGTTTCCCCTCGTCCTTCAACTGCAGCGCGACATGCGCCGCGACCGGTTTGGTCAGCGAAGCCGCCGCGAACAGTGTCCGCTCGGTGACTTCGCCGGGTTCTCCCGCCCGCCGGACCCCCAGGTACTCGGCCCACGCCAGTCTGCCGCGCTCGATGCGCGCTATGGCCACTCCCGGCGTCGCCGCGAGTTCCAGCAGCGGCGCCCATTTCGAGGCTCGGGCAGAGGAAGGAGCGGCCGCGAGAAGGCCGGGGGATGCCAGAAGCGCACGGCGGGTGACCATGGTTTCATTGGACGCGAACCGCGGCCGCTTGTCACATCGTTGTAGTCTGGACCCAACAGGCCTATGCCGCAAACAAGCCGCGATTTCCTGCGCCATGCCCTCGCCACGCTCGCCTATCGCGCCGCCAAACCCCTCCGCGATGCTCCCGGCGGCTTCCATTCCTTCCGCGCCGGCGGCGATAGCAGGAGCGCCGGCCAGATCCTCGCGCACCTCGCCGATCTCATGGATTGGGCGCTGTCCATGGCCCGGGGCGCGCCCCAGTGGAAGGATTCCCAACCCCTGCCTTGGTCACAGGGCGTCACCCACTTCTTCGCCGCCCTCAAGGCGTTCGACGACTATCTCGGATCTGCGGAACCTCTCCAAGCGCCGCCCGAGAAACTGCTCCAGGGACCCATCGCGGACGCACTCACCCACGTCGGCCAGATCGCCCTGCTTCGCCGCCTCGCCGGCGCGCCCGTCCGCGGCGAAAACTATTACCTCGCCGGCATCACCCCGGGCCGCGTCGGCCGCGGTCAGGCCCCGCCCGCCAAAGAATTCGACTGATTTCCGGGAACCTTCCCGCGCCTCGCGGAGTCTCTTGTGTTGTACGCGAAAATGTGCTAGTTTTCTAGCAGAGTGCTAGAAAGGTCGCCGAAAGTCATGGATGCTCCAAAAGCCCCTCACCTTCACCTCAGCCGCCGGGAACGGCAGATCATGGACGCCGTCTACAAGCTCGGCCGGGCCACGGCCGCCGAGATCATGGCCGCCATCCCCGATCCGCCCGGCTACTCGGCGACGCGCGCCCACCTGAGGACGCTCGAAGAAAAGGGCCACGTGCGCCATGAAGCCGAGGATCTTCGGTATGTTTATTTGCCCGTCGTGCCGCAGTCCAAGGCGCGGCGTGGAGCCCTGCGCCACCTGGTGGACACCTTTTTCGGCGGGTCGGCGGCGCAGGCGGCGGCCGCGCTGCTCGACAGCAGTTCTTCCAGGCTCTCCGCCGAAGACCTCGACCGCCTGTCCGCGTTGATCGAAAAGGCTCGCCGGGAGGGCAAGTGAGATGAACGCCGTCATTCCCATCCTGCTGAAAGTGACCCTCGTCCTCGCCATCGCCGGGCTCGCCGCCGCTTTGCTCACAAGGACTGCCGCGGCTGTCCGCCACCTCATCTGGCTGGCCGCGATTGTCGCCGTGCTGCTGCTGCCCGCGGCTGCTTGGCTGGCGCCGGATTGGACCCCCGTCCGCGAGGTCGCGTTGACAGCGTCCTCCACGCCGCGAATCGTCGTCGATGTGGTGGCCGGCGCGGCGTTCCCGCTTCCAGGCCTCGGGAGCTTCCTGATCGGAATCTGGCTCGCCGGCGCCGGGTTCGTGAGCCTTCGGTTTGTCTCCTCGCACCGCAAAGCCGCCGCCCTCGCCGCGCAGTCCAGCGCTTTCCTCGAAGACGGCAGCGTTCGCATCAGCGGCGAAATCGCGATCCCGCTCGTTTGCGGCATCCTCAGGCCGGTCATCGTGCTGCCTGAAACCGCGCGCGCCTGGCCCGGCGAGCGCCTGCGCGTCGTGCTGGTGCACGAGGCGATGCATGTTCAGCGCCGCGACCTGCTCTGGCAGGCGCTCGCGCAGTGCGCCTGCGTCCTCTATTGGTTTCATCCGCTCGTCTGGTGGGCGGCGTCGCGCCTTCGCCTGGAGTGCGAACAGGCCTGCGACGACGGAGTTCTTGCGCAAGGTGAAAGGGCCTCGGATTACGCGGGGCACCTGGTGGAAGTCGTGCGGGGCATCACCGCGGAGCCCCGCATGACGGAAGGAGCAATTGCAATGGCACGTTTTTCTGAACTCGAGCAGCGCCTCAGCGCGCTGTTCCATCCCAACCGTGGCCGCGGCGCAGCCAGCGGCCGCATCATGACAATCACCGCCGCGGCCGCTGTCGCCGTTCTCATCCCGCTCGCGGCGCTCCGCGCGCCCGCCCAATACGGCGCTGCGGCCATCGCCGGCGTGGTTCGCGACGCCTCCGGCGCGGCGGTGCCCAAAGCCGATGTCACCGTCTATCTGCACGGCTCGGACCGCAGGGAATTCACCAAAACGAACGAGGTCGGTGAATTCTCCCTGAGCCCGGTCCCCGAGGGCAGGTACAAGGTGACTGTCGCCAAGCCGGGATTCGCGCTCGTGACCCTCGAGGGGATTGAAGTCAGCATGGCTCAGCCGCAGCGCCTTTCGATTTCCCTCGCCATGGGCCAGATTCGAGAGACGCTCACTGTCGCCGCCGAAGCGCCCAAAGGCGGCATCGCAGGCGGCGCCGCAGCAGGCGTCCCCGGCGGCGCGCCGCAGCGGATAAAGGTTGGCGGCAACGCCCAGGCCCCGAAAATGATCGCAAGAGTCAACCCCGTTTACCCCCCTGCGTGCAAAGCCGAAGGCGTCGAAGGCTCCGTGCTGTTGCGAACCGTCATCTCCAAAACCGGTGAGCCGCTGGAACTGAAAGCCCTCAACGAACTCGTCGACAAGCGCCTTGTCGACGCGGCGGTGGAGGCGGTGAGGCAGTGGCGCTGGCAGCCGACGCTGCTGAACGGCAATCCCGTCGAGATCATCACCGAAGTGATGATCAATTTCACCTTGGCCAAATGACCAGTCTTGGGT
>JACADU010000423.1 GCA_013388415.1 Bryobacteraceae bacterium | reverse complement strand
GCCCGTGCGGGACAGGACACTCTTCTATTGGGATGCGGAGACCCTGTGCGCCGTGCGGCGCGGCCCGTGGAAACTGCACCGGGTGACCCGCGAGGTGGAGTGGAAGGCCAAATCGACACGCCACGAGCGGCCGCTGCTCTACCATCTCGAACACGATCCCTCGGAGAAATACGACGTGTCCGCGGAACACCCGGAAGTCGTTCGCGAACTCTCATCGCTTCTCGACGAACACGAAGCCAGGGTCGAACGAGGCGCCCCGCAAAGGTGAGGGCGGCTACAGCCCCGGCTCGAACCACGGCGTGTCCTTCACCTGGACCTTGCGCGCCGCCTCTTCGTTCATCTCCACGCCGATGCCCGGCCGGTCGGGCAACGTGACGAAGCCTTTCTCGATGATGTCGCCCTCGCGCACGAAGTTCTTCCACAGCTCGAGCCGCGAGATCCAGTGCCATTCGAGCACCAGGAAGTTGGGCACAGCCGCACAGACGTGGCAGGAGGCCATGGTGCCAATCGGGGACACCACGCAGTGCGGGGCGAACGGCGTGTAGTAGACGTGCGCCATGTCGGCGATCTTGCGCCCTTCGAGCAGTCCGCCCACTTTCTGAAGGTCGGGCATAATGATGTCGGCGGCGCGCCTTTCGAGGACAGTTCTGAACCCGTGGCGCAGAAACAGGTTTTCACCGCAGCAGATGGGGGTGCTGGTCGACTCGCGGATATCGCGCATGGCGTCGACGTTTTCGGGCGGCACGGGCTCCTCGAGGAAGAGCAGCTTGAAGGGTTCGAGTTCCTTCGCCACGCGCTTGCCGGTGGTCATGTCATAGCGCCCGTGCATGTCGACGGCGAGGTCGGTCCGGGCGGGCAGCGATTCGCGCATGAACTTCACCTTGGCCACCATGCGGTCGACCTCGGCGTTGGACGCCGTCCAATTGACGCGGTCCCAGCGGTTGGGATCCATGGCTTCGTCGATGTCGATTTTGGCGGCGGTGAAACCCATGTCAACGATGCCGGCGATCTTCTTGGGCGCCTCGGGGTCCTTGGGGTCCTCGGTTTGGGAGTCGCAGTAGAGCCGAACCCTGTCCCGGCACTTGCCGCCGAGAAGCTGGTAAACGGGAATCCCCATTGCTTTTCCGGCGAGATCCCAAAGAGCAGTCTCCACGGCTGAAAGGGCGGCCGTGTACTGGCCTCCCTGCGCCCCGGCGAAGATGCCGGCGGTGCGAATCCGCTCCCAGAGCGCTTCCACGTTGAGAGGGTCCTGGCCGACCAGGAACCGCCGGAACATCCTGACCAGCGGCGCGCCGCCCTGCACAGCGTCGGTGCCCTCGCCATGGCCGAAGATGCCTTGATCGGTGTAAATCCGGACGTGGAGCTGGAGCCCATGCCCCATTACCTGGGCGGTGCGGACATCGGTGATTTTGAGCTACGGCCGGGTGTAGGCCGAACTCACTCGCTGGATCGCCATCCCCAGCGCCGGCAGCCCCAGGATGCGGCGCAAAGCCGCCCTTCGCGTATCGATTGTCGTCATGGCTCCGACAATCATATACCAGATGCCGAACTTCAAGACAGTTGAACATCGGGCACGCTGGTGATAGTCTCTATTCACCAGATCGTCAAAGAGGGCGATCGATCTCAACCTTGGAACTGGGAGCCCGCTGTGAAGCGAATTCTGTACCTCGCCTGTACGGCACTGTGCCTGTGCCTGCCCGCCTCGGCCCAAACCCTCGGTGAAATCACCGGCATTGTCACCGACTCAACCGGCGCCGTCATCACGGGCGCAATTGTCAACGTCAAGAACATCGCCACCGCCGCGTCGCGCGAAGTCTCCACCAATGAAGCCGGCGTCTTCTCGTTCCCCGCATTGAACCCTGGCGTTTACGAAGTCAGGGTTTCGGCGAAGGGGTTCAAGACCTCCGTCCGGCGCGACGTCACATTGGAAGTCCAGCAGAACCTGCGGCTTGACATCGAGATGGCGGTCGGCGACGTCACCGAATCGGTGTCGGTTTCCGCCGGCGCCATCAGTTTGCAGACCGAAAACGCCACTGTCGGCACAGTGATTGAAAACAAGCGCATCGTCGAGTTGCCGCTCAACGGGCGCAACGCGCTGCAACTCGTAGCGCTGGCGCCCAACGTGAGCTTCGGCTTCCCGGCAGCGGGGAAAGCAGACAGCCGGCAGGGCGGCATCCGGTCGAACCAGTCCATCTCCGTGGGTGGCCAGCGGGCGCAATTCAACCGCTTTACCCTCGACGGGGTGGAGAACACGGACCCGAATTTCAACACTTTTGTCGTGCTGCCTTCGGTGGACGCGCTCCAGGAGTTCAAGGTCCAATCGGGCATCTATCCGGCGGAGTTCGGCCGGGGCGCGACGCAGATCAACATCTCCACCAAGAGCGGCGGCAACGACTATCACGGCACGCTCTTCTACTTTTTGCGCAACGAGAAGCTCGACGCGAAGAACTACGCCTTCACCGCCAACCGTCCGCCGAAAGACCCGTTCAAGTGGAATCAGTTCGGTTTCACGCTGGGCGGACCCATCTCGGTTCCAAAGCTTTTCGACGGCAAGAACCGGCTGTTCTTCATGGCCAACTACGAGTGGTTCCGGCAGCGGAGAGCGGTTCAGGCGATTTCCAGCGTGCCGTCGGCGGCTATGCACGCAGGCAACTTCAGCGAACTGCCGCTGGGCACGGCGGGCATCTTCGACCCCAAGACCCGGACCACGGTCAACGGGCAAATCGTCGCCACGCAGTTTCCTGGGAACATCATCCCGAGCACGCGGATTGCAGGAATCTCGAAGCAACTCCTCGAGTTCTATCCGCTGCCAAACGTGCCCGGAGCCGGCTTGCGCAACAACTACCAGCAGTCGCAAGGCCGGCCCATCAACCGGGACCAGCTTGTCACGCGCTTCGATTTCGTCGAGTCGTCGAACTCGCAGTGGTTCGGCCGCTACTCATGGGGCGACGAGAATCAGTTGACGGAGGCGCTGAAGCTCAACGGCGACAAGATCGTCACCAACTTCAACCAGTACATGGTCTCCAACAGCCGCGTGTTGTCACCGTCTATCGTCAACGAGGGACGCTTCGGCTACACGCAGTTCTACAACACGACGGGACCGGAACTCGCGTTCACGCGCGACGTCGTGGGGGAATTGAAGATCCCGGGGCTTGCCAGCGGGCCTCCGGTGCAATGGGGCATCCCCAACGTGAGTTTACAGGGTGTCTACGCCGGCTTCGGCAACAGCTCGGAGGGGCCCTATGAAAACAACAACAGCGCCCTTCAGATTATCGACAACCTGACCATCGTCCGGGGCAAGCACACGTTCAAGTTCGGCGGCGAGGTCCGGCATGACTCTTACAACCAGGTTGGCAACCAGTTCGCCCGGGGCCAGTTCACATTCCAGCGCAACGCGACCAACAATCTGGCGCAAACGGGCGTCAGCGGCGATCCGTTCGCGGACTTCCTGCTGGGCGAGACTTTCCAGGCGGAGGCGGCGGTTTCCATCGCCATGGCGGAATTCCACGCCACCAGCATGGCTTTCTATTTCGACGACACCTGGAAACTGAGCCGCGAAGTCACGTTGAACTTCGGCCTGCGGTACGAATACAACCCGCCATGGGAGGACCAGACCGGGACTCTGTTCAACGGCATCGTCCCGTTCGACGCGAAGACGACACTCGCGGCGCCGAACGTAGCCGACCAGAGCCTGTATCCCTTCTTCCAGCGGCAGGGCGCGCCCCGCCAGAACTGTTACGAAGGGATCAATCTGCGATGGCCCAACATCGCCGTCAAGTGCGACGGCTCGCTGGGCAACCGGTTGGTGGGCGTCGACAAGAACGATTTCGCGCCGCGCTTCGGCCTCTCCTGGGCGCCGAGCGACAAATGGGTGATCCGGGCGGGCGCCGGGATGTTTTACTCGCAGGACACGGGGAACCCGCGCTTCGACATGTCGCGCAACCTCGCCGGGCGGCTGCGCGACAACTCCAGCCAGCAGTTCCCGCAGTTGAATTGGAACAACGCCCTGGCCTCGATCGCCGGGGGCGTCGCCAATGTGCCGCGTCCCTACACGTTCGCCAACCCGTATGACCGCCGCACCCCGTATTCCATGCAGATGATGCTCAACGTGCAGCGCGAGCTCCCCAACAATACTCTGGTGGAGGTTGGCTACCTCGGCAGCGTCAGCCACCGGCTCGAATCGCTGCGCGCGGTGAACGAGGCCATTCCGGCCGATCCGCGCGTCGACCGCCGCGCCGTTTATGAACGCTCGCCCTTCCCGAACTTCGGCCGCATTCAGCTTGTCGACAACGGCGGAAACGGCAACTACAACTCGCTGGGCGCCAAGGTGACGAAGAGGTACTCGAACGGGTTGACCTACCTCGCCAGCTACACCTGGGGGAAGTCGATCGATACGGCCACCGCCATTCGCAATCAAGGCGGCGATACGCTCTTCCCGCAAAACAGCTATTGCCGGAGCTGCGAGCGGGCGCGATCGAGCCACGACACGAGGCAGCGGTTTGTGACCTCCGCGTTGTGGGACGTCCCTGTCGGCAAAGGCAAGAAGGCGAATATCGAAAACGCCTTCCTCGACGCCCTTGCCGGCGGCTGGCAGATTGGCAGCATCCTGACACTTCAATCAGGCTTCCCCGTCACGGTGACCAACGGGCAGGACGCTTCCAACACAGGCGCCTTCTTCGACCGCCCGAATTCGACGGGCAAGGACGCGGCTTTGCCCCGCGGCCAGCAGGACCCCCGCCGCTTTTTCGACACCAGCCAGTTTTTCGCCAACGCCCCCGGCACGCACGGCAACGTCGGTCGGAATACGCTGAACTCTCCGGGCATTATTGGGTGGGACTTCTCGCTGCTCAAGAACTTCCGGATGCCGGCCGAGAATCACACTCTGCAATTCCGGTTCGAAGCGTTCAATTTTCCCAACCACCCGAACTGGGGCAATCCGAACACGAATGTAACTTCCGCTACGTTCGGGCAGATCACTGGCACACGAGGCAATATGCGGAACCTGCAATTTGCCCTGAAGTACGTCTTTTGAGTCGCGGCGGGCTTGCCGCGAAGAAGGCGGGCGCGCGGTCAGGCCAGCCGCCTGGCCGCGGCGCGCCCGGTCCGGATGCAGTCTGGAATCCCGATTCCGTCGTAGCCGTTGCCGGCGAGCGCGAGGGCGGGGATGCGCGTCAGCTCCGCATCGAGTTCCTTCATGCGGGCGGAATGGCCGACGGCGTATTGGGCCATCGCCCTGCGCCAGCGGTGCAGGACATGGAACTCGGGCTCGGCGTCCCAGCCGAGCAGGGCGCGGAGCTCGCGGCGTGTTTGCGCGATGATCTCGCCGCCGGGCAGGTCGAGAACATGCTCGCCGCCCGTGCCGCCGAGGAAGCAGCGCAGAACAACGAGCCTGTCAGGCACTCGATGTGAGAACTTCGCGCCGGTGAAGGTGCAGGCGACGAGGGTTCCGCGCTCCCTGGCGGGGACGAGGAATCCGAAGCCGGGCGGGATGCGGCCGCAGGCTTCCCGGCGGTAGACGAGCGACAGCGTGATGGATGAAGAGTAGGCGATCGGCTCCAGCAGACGCGCCACGGCGGGCGCGGCGTCACGCAGGACATCTGCCGCCGCCCAGGCGGGGCAGGCGAACAGAACGGCGTCCGCTTCGAGCCAGGAACCGTCGACGCGAATCTTCCATGCTTCGGCCTCGCGTTGAATGGTCTCAGCCGTCCCGGTGATCACCTCCGCGCGCGGGCGAATCCTGCGCTCCAATTCGCGCGTCAACTGCCCCAAACCGCCCTTCAGCGTCTGAAAGAGCGGGGCGCTTTCGCCTGCCGGCGTTTTCGCTCTGGCCGCCAAAACGCCGCGCGTCAGGCTGCCGTATTTCGCTTCGAGCTCGACGAAGCGAGGCAGGACGCTACGCACGCTGAGCTCGCGGACGCTGCCGCCGTAAACACCGGCGAGCAGCGGCTCGGCGAGGTAGTCGACCGTCTCCTGCCCATAGTGTTCGCGAACAAACTCTTCGACCGTGCGGTCGGCGGGATCGGCGCCGGGGCGGCGGAAATACTCGAGTCCCATGCGGATCTTCGTGCCCCAGCCCAGAAGAGGACTGAGCGCGACGGGCAGGATGCGCGTGGGAACCATCATCATCAGCCCGTCCGGCAGGGGGACAAGCCTGCCGTTCTTCACCAGGTAGGTGACGCGGGAGGCATCGTTCGAGCCGATCACATCGGAGGCGAGGCCAAGCTCGCGGATCAGTTCGAGAGCCGCAGGCTTGGCGGAGAGGAAGCTGTCGGGACCGCCTTCAAGCGTGCAGCCGTCTCGTGTCTCGGTGCGGACGACTCCGCCGAGTTGGCTGTCCTGCTCGATCAGGATGGGCCGCGCGTTCAAGCAAAGCGCTTCATAGGCTGCCGCCAGCCCGGTGATGCCGCCGCCGATGATGGCGATCCGCCGCATCTTCTAGGGCCGGAACTCCCGGACGATCTCCACCACGGCGCGGACATTCTCTACCGGGGTTTCCGGAAGGATTCCGTGGCCGAGGTTGAAGATGTGGCCAGGCCTGGTTCCCGTGCGCCTGAGCAGTTCGTGGACTTTCTGCTTGAGCTCGGGAAGCGGCGCCATCAACGCGGCGGGATCGAGGTTGCCTTGAATGGCGGAGCGGTAGCTGATGTCCATCCACGCCTGATCGATGTTGAGCCGCCAATCGACGCCCATCACATCGCCCCCGGCGGCATGGAGTTCCCGGAAATAGCCCGCACAGCCTGTTCCGAAGTGGATCACAGGCACGCCGGTGGAGCGGATTCGCTCGATGAGGGCGCGTGAATATGGGGCGACGTACCGCACGTAGTCCTCAGAGCCGAGGGCGCCGACCCAGGAATCGAAGACCTGAATGGCGCGGGCGCCGGCCGCCACCTGCATCACGGCGAAAGGCGCGAGAACGTCGACGAGCTTGCCCATCAGCCGCCGCCACAGGGTCTCGTCGCGGTACATCAGCGTCTTGGTGAGGATGAAGTTGCGCGACGGTCCGCCTTCGATCATGTAGCTGGCCATGGTGAACGGCGCGCCGACGAAACCGATGACGGGCACCTTTCCGGCAAGCTGCGCCGCGACCATGCGAATGGCTTCGCCGACGTATCCGAGATCGTCAGTGTTCGTGGTGGAGAGCGTATCCACGTCGCCCGAGCTGCGGACGGGATTCTCGATCATCGGCCCTTCGCCGGAGATGAACTTGAGGCGCAGGCCCATCGGTTCGATGGGGAGGAGCAGGTCGGCGAAGATGATGGCGGCATCGACGTCGAGCGCTTCCACCGGTTGCAGCGTGACCGCAGCGGCGAGGTCAGGTCTTTTGCAGATCTCGAGGATGCCGTGCTTGGCGCGGATCTCGCGGTATTGCTTCATATAGCGGCCCGCCTGGCGCATGAACCAAACGGGGCGCACGTCGGTGGGCCTGCGCCGGCAGGCGTCGAGGAATCGGCTGCTCATGGGAGGAACGCGCATGCTGTCTCCAGTCTGTCTTCGCACAGGAAGACTTTGAAATCTCTCGGGCGGTTGCGAGCCGCCCAGTGGCGGCCCAACACGAAGAAGGGTTTGGTCCACGCCTCGCTGTCGATGGTTTTGGGCGCGATGACGCTGACGGCGAGGATGCCCTGGGCCGGATAGCCGGTCCTGGGGTCCATGATGTGGGAATAGACCTTGCCCCCGGCCATGAAGAACTTTTCACTGCTGCCGGACGTGGACATGGATTCGTTGCGGAGGTAGACCTCAGCGGCGGTCTTGCGCTGGTCGCGCGGATCCGGGATGAGGACGCGCCAGCCGCGGGGCTCGCTGGGGGGGGCGCCGAGGCCGTAAATGCTGGACCGCCCGGCGCTGATCAACGCGCGCTGAATGCCCTGCTTCTTGAGGACATCAATCATCCGGTCAACGGCATACCCTTTGCCGATGCCGCCGGGATCCATCTCGATGGGTTTTGTGAACTTGACCGTACGGGCGGCTGGATCGAGCACGATGTTCCGCCAGCCGATTCGGGACAGCGCCTGCCGGATTTCGGCGCGATGGGGGATCCGGCCGTCCTGCTTATAGAATCCCCAGATTTTCATCAGTGGCCCGACGGTGATGTCGAAGGCGCCCTCGCTCGCCTTGCTGTAAGCCTGGCACCGTTCCAGGAGGGCGAACAGCTCTTCGCTGACCTGCACCGGACCGCTGGCAGCCTCCCGGTTGACCTTGGACCATTCGCTGTCAGCCCGGTAGTTCGAAAGAAGTCCATCGAGCCGGACAGCCTCTTCAAAGGCCGACTCCAGAGCCGAGTCGATGGCGAAGCGGTCGGTTCCATAGGCGGCGATCGTGTAGGTGGTGCCCATCGCGTCCAGAGACCGCTCCAGACGAATTAAGTTATTGTCCGCCATGGACTTATGTGCCACGGCGGGGGCTGCCAACACCAGAGAAAGGAGAACCGCGTACACCTGCAACAATCAGGCGCTTCCGCTTAGCGCGCCTCATTTTAGCCTACAACCGCCTTCTCCGCCGGGCAAGCAAACTGAGTGTTTTCTTTAAGATGAGCCAACGGGAATTGGGCGAGCCGCGGCGAGTGGATAATGGGGGAGATGACCACCAAGGCGGGAGCATCGGAGTTGTTCGCGAGGCGGTTTGGAGGGGGGCGAGCGCCTGAGGTCATCTCGGTTCCCGGGCGGGTCAACCTGATTGGCGAGCACATCGACTACCACGATCTGGCGGTCCTGCCGATGGCGGTGCCGAGGGCGATCCGGATCGCTTACCGGGCGAGGACGGACGGGCTGCTGCGCGCGGCGAGCGGGGACGGTTATGGGGAGCTCGAGCTTCGAGTGGAGGGCGAGCACGTTGCCGGGGCGCCCGGCGATTGGGGCAATTACGTGAAGGCAGCGATTCTGGCAGCAAGGAGCCGCTGGCGGGTTTCGCGGGGAATCGAGGCGGCGGTGGTTTCGGACTTGCCTCCGGCGGCTGGCTTATCCTCGTCTTCGGCGCTGCTGACGGGATTCACGCTGGCGCTGCTGAGAGCCAACGGGATCGAGCCGGGATTCGAAGAACTGATGGCTGTCCTGCCGGAGGGCGAGCATTTCGTGGGGACACGCGGCGGGGGGATGGACCATGCTGCGGTGCTGGCATGCCGGGCGGGAGCGGCGCTCCTGGTAGAGTTCGCGCCGGTCGCCGTGACGCCGATCGCCATCCCGGCGGGATGGGAGTTCCTGGTGGCGCACAGCCTGGTGACCGCCGAGAAATCGGGCGCCGTGAGGGAAAAGTACAACTCGCGCCGCGTGGCGGGAACCGCAGGTTTGAAGCGGCTTGGATATGAATCGTTCAGGGAGGCGCTGGCGAGCGCGAGCATCGAGGAACTTACCACGCGGGCGCGTTCGGAACTGGCGGGAGAGGAACTGCTCTGTTTTCTGCACGTGGCGGCCGAGGCAGCCCGAGTGAGGGCTGCGGCAGCGGCGCTGCGGGCGGCGGATCTCGAAGAGTTCGGCGGGTTGCTGGACGCTTCGCACACGAGTTTACGCGATCAACTGCTAATCAGTTGTCCGGAGTTAGATGCATTGGTAGAGGCGGCGCGGGCTGCGGGCGCCGTTGGGGCGCGGTTGACCGGGGCAGGTTTCGGGGGGTGCGCGGTGATCCTGTGCCGGCAAGGGGAGCGGTCAGCGGTGAGGGAGCGGCTGGCGCGGGGGCATTATGCGAGCAGGCGCGGCTTCGACGCCGCCAATCACCTGATCGATGCCGAGCCTTCGGCGGGAGCGCTGTTTGCCTGAATCAACCATTCGCCGGGCAGTCGTCCTTGCCGCGGGGCGCGGCACGCGCATGGGCGATGCGACAGCCGAAGTCCCCAAGCCGATGCTGGCAGTCAGGGGGCGGCCGATGCTCGAGCACGTGCTGGAAAACCTGGCGGATGCGGGGGTGGAGCGCTTTCTGGTGGTGGTCGGTTACCGGCGTGATGTGATCGAGAGCCACTTCCGGAAGTGGCGTTTGCCTGTCGATTTCGCCGTGCAGGAAGCGCCGGACGGCACCGGGTCCGCGGCGCGGCTTTCGCGAGGATTCACAGCCGGTGAACCCTTCCTGCTGACATTCGGCGACATCCTGTGCGGGGCAGCGGCGTACCGGCGCTGCGCGGGAGTGATGGAGGAGCATCCCGCGGCAGCAGCCGTGATGGGCGTGAGAATGGTGGACGATCCCTGGCGCGGCGCCGCGGTCTACGAGGAGGAAGGGCGAATCCTGCGAGTCGTCGAAAAACCGCCGCCCGGGTCTTCGACGACGCACTGGAACAGCGCGGGGCTGTATGCATTCAAGCCGGCCGTCTACGACTATCTCGAGCGGCTGGAGCCTTCGCCGAGGGGTGAGTACGAACTGACGTCGGCGCTGGAAATGATGCTGGCCGGCGGTCTTGAACTGCGAATCGCGCCGGTGGAAGGGCCATGGCGCGACGTTGGCACGCCGGACGATCTCTCGGCGGTCAATTCCACAGTCGGCGGATGATCGCGATGAGGCAGAGTCCGGCGAGGACGAACACGCCGAACAAGGCGAGCGCGATCTCCGTCCGGCCGTAGAGGAAATTGCCGACGGTGAACAGCGAAGACCAGATGACGGCGGTGCCGCTGACCCAACCCAGCAAGGCAAGAGGGATATTGTCGGATTTCGCATAGGCGGCGGCTTCGGCCGCGCTGATGCCAGCCTCGCGCCGGATGACGGCCCAACCGGGGCCGAAGGGGTGGACTTTGCGGTAGAAGCCGATCAACACCTTGCGGTCGGTCTGCGGGCCGAGGTAGGCCGTGATCAACCAGCAAACCGTCGTGGCGATGACGGTCAGGAACAGCTCCTGATGAGTGCCAAGTGAGAAGCCGGACTTGCGCATCAGCAGGAAGAGAATCGAGACGGCAAAGGAGCCGGTCATGGCGGCGATTTCGCACCAGGCGGTGATGCGCCACCAGAACCAGCGCATCAGGTAGAGGAGGCCGGTGCCGGCTCCGACCTGCAACAGGATATTGAAGCTGTCCTGAGCGGTTTCGAGCACAAAGACGAGCGCGGAGGAGGCGAAGAAGAGCAGGACGGTGGCCACGCGCCCGGCGGCGACATAGTGCTTTTCGGATTCATTGCGGCGCATGAAGCGGCGGTAGTAGTCGTGGACGAGATAGGAGGCGCCCCAATTCAGGTGGGTGAGGATGGTGGAGGAATTGGCGGCGATCAAGCCGCCGACCATCAATCCGATCCAGCCGGCCGGGAGGAACTTGAGCATGGCCGGATAGGCGGTGTCGTGCCCCACGAGCGAGGGGTCGAGATGAGGGAATGCCTTCTGGATGTCGGACAGTTCGGGGTAGACGATGAGCGAGGCGAGCCCGACGAGAATCCAGGGCCAGGGCCGGAGGACGTAGTGGGCGACGTTGAAGAAGAGCGTCCCGCCGAGCGCATCTTTTTCGGACTTTGAGGCGAGCATGCGCTGGGCGATGTAGCTGCCGCCGCCGGGTTCGGCGCCGGGGTACCAGACGGCCCACCACTGAACGGCGAGAGGCATGATGAAGACCGCGACGGCGAGTTCCCAGTTGCTGGAGAAATCCGGGAGGATGTTGAGGTAGTTAAGGCCTCCGGGTCCGCGAATGTTGGAGAGCTTGTCGACGAGGCCGGTGAGGCCGCCGACCTGCGGCAGGCGCAAGGCGAACCACGCAGCGGCGATGACGGCCGCCATTTTGATGAAGAACTGGATCATGTCGATGACGAGCACGCCCCAGAGGCCTGAATGCGCCGCGAAGGCGACGTTGAGCAGGCCGACGGCAGCCAGGGTCTGCCATCGCTCGAGGCCGAAGAGGACTCCGGCGATCTTGCAGGCGGCGAGGTTGACGGTCGCCATGATGATGCAGTTGAAGAACAGGCCGAGGTAGACGGCGCGGAAGCCGCGCACGGCGCTGGCCGCGCGGCCGGAGTAGCGTAGTTCGTAGAATTCGAGATCGGTGAGGACGCCGGAGCGCCGCCAGAGGCGGGCATAGAAGAAGACGGTGGCGACGCCGGTAAGGGTGAAGGCCCACCACTGCCAATTGCCGGCGACGCCCTGAGTGCGAACGAAGTTCGTGACCAGGTTGGGGGTGTCGCTCGAAAAGGTGGTGGCGACCATCGAGATGCCGGCAAGCCACCAGGGCACGGCGCGGCCGGAGGCGAAGAACTCGGAGGTGTCCTTGCCGGAGCGGCGGCTGAACGCCAGGGCGGGAAGAAAGCAGACAAGAACCGACCCGATGGCGATGATCCAGTCAATCGTTTGGAGATTCATAGGCCCGACCGCTGAGCGTATCGCAAACGGGCGGGTGGCGGCGCGGCAGGAGGCGCGAAGACTCAGAGCCGGACGATCTTGGGCGAGTCGAACTTCTTGAGCGCGTTGCGGGTGTCGACGATGAGTTTCGCCTGGTCGAGGACCTTGGCGTAGTCGACGCCGCTGTGATCGGTGATGATGACGACGCAATCCGCGTTCCCGACGGCTGGATCGACGGGCACGGATTTGTAGGCAGCATCGGCGACTTGCATGGAGGGGACGAAGGGGTCGCTGTAGCTGAGGACAGCCCCGCGCTCGCCGAGCAGGTGCATGACGTCGAGCGCGGGCGACTCGCGCATGTCGTCGATGTTCCGCTTGTAGGCGACGCCCAGAATGTGGATGCGGGAGCCCTTCAATGGCTTGGCGACATCGTTCAAAGCGGTCTGGACCCGGTCGACGACATAGTGGGGCATCTGGCCGTTGATGTAGCCGGCGAGTTCGATGAAGCGCGCCTCGATGCCGGACTGCTTGGTCTTCCAGGAGAGATAGAACGGGTCGATGGGGATGCAATGCCCGCCGAGGCCGGGGCCGGGGTAGAAAGGCATGAAGCCGAACGGCTTGGTGGCGGCGGCGTCAATCACTTCCCAGACGTTGATGCCCATGCGGGCGCACATCATGGCGATTTCATTGACGAGGCCGATGTTGATCATGCGGAAGGTGTTTTCAAGCAGCTTGACCATCTCGGCGACGCGCGTGCTCGACACGGGCACGACCGTCTCGAGGGCCTGCGAATAGAAGAGCGCTCCAAGGGCGGTGCAGGCGGGAGTAATGCCGCCGACGACCTTGGGGATGTTGCGGGTCTGGTATTTCGGGTTGCCGGGGTCGACGCGCTCGGGAGAGAAGCAGAGGAAGACGTCCTTGCCGACGGTGAGACCAGCGGCTTCGAACATCGGCTGGAGCAACTCGTCGGTGGTGCCGGGGTAGGTGGTGGATTCGAGGATGACCAGGAGTCCCGGGTGGGCGTGTTTGGCGATTTCCTGGGCCGCGGAGACGACAAAGCTCATATCCGGGTCCTTTGTCTTGCGCAGGGGCGTCGGAACCGCGATATTCACGGTGTCGAGGTCCTTGATCACGCCGAAATCGGACGTTGCTCTGAGCAGGCCGGACTTCACCAGGGGCGCGAGTTCGGAGGTGGGCACATCCTGGATGTAGCTGGTTCCGCTGTTGAGCTGATCGACCTTGGAGGGCGAAAGGTCGATGCCGGTGACGGAGAAGCCGGCTTTGGCGAACTCGACGGCCAGAGGCAGTCCGACATAGCCCAAGCCAACAACGCCGACACGGACGGTTTTGTTTCTGATCTTCGTTTCGAGGGCGGAGGCAATCTGATCAATCTCGGCAGTCATGGATTGCCCCATGATAGCTCAGCGACGGGTAGCCATTGGCGTTCCGGAGAGCGCTATTTCGGGAGAATTTCGACAACCTGAGGGAAGATGGAGCGGGTGAAGCTTTCGGCAACCGCTCTTGCCCCGGCGGCATCTTCCTGGCCGAAGGGGACCGTGACCCGGACGATGGAAGTATCGCTGCGTTTGCGGAGG
>JACADU010000442.1 GCA_013388415.1 Bryobacteraceae bacterium | reverse complement strand
ATCTTCTCGTCGAACAAGCACGATTGCGACGGGCGCAGGTTCGAGCTTTACATGATGAACACCGACGGCACGGGATTGGAACAGATCACATACTTTGGCGGCTTCGCCTCGTTCGCCGAGTTCTCGCCCGACGGCAGGAAGCTCGTCTTCTGCAGCGACTGGAAGGCGAAGTCGCGCTACGAATTCAACATCTTCACCGCCGACTGGGTCGACTGATGCCTGACCGCCCCGTTGTTTCAGCGCTGAGCCGCGCGCGCCAGCAAGCGGAAGAGCGTTCCTACACCGTGCAGATCTTCACCGCTTCGGCGAGCGAAGTCAGCGGATCCCGCTTTGGCACGAATTCGTGCGCCATGTAGCCCGTAAATCCCGTGTCCGCAATCGCGCGGCTGATCGCCGCGTAGTTCAGTTCCTGAGTCGAGTCGATCTCGTTCCGGCCCGGATTGCCCCCCGTGTGATAGTGGCCGATCCACTGCTGGCTCTCGCGAATTGTGCGGATGATGTCGCCCTCCATGATTTGCATATGGTAGATGTCGTACAGCAATTTGACGAAGGGCGAGTTGACTTCCTTCACCACGCGGACGCCCCACGCGGTGTGGTCGCACATATAGTCCTTGTGATTGACCTTGGAGTTCAGCAGCTCCATCACGATCATGATGCCTTTGTCCTCGGCGTATTTCTTCAGGCGGTTGAGCCCGATGACGCAGTTTTCCGCCCCCTCCTCGTCGCCCATGCCTTTGCGGTTCCCCGAAAACACGATGATCGAGTGCGCCTTCGCACGCGCCGCGTCTTCGATCATCGTTTTGAACTTCTCCTCCGCGGCGGCATGATTCTCCTTGCGGTTGAGGCCGTCCGGGATTGTCGTCGGACCGGGAACGACCGTCAGCGTAAGTCCCGCTTTGCGGACCGCATCCCATTCGTTCGGACTGACGAGATCCATCGCCTGAATGCCACTCTTCACGGAGGCGGCTGCCAGATCCTCGATCGGTATCTTCGCGTAGCACCAGCGGCAGACAGACTGCTTGATTCTTCCGGCGGACGCGCTTTGCGCGCCAAGCGTTCCCGCGAAGGCGGCAGCGGCAGGGGAGGCAAGGAGGTGGCGCCTGTTCATGACGCTGATGCTATCAGAGAGCGCCCTCTCATCGGGGCCTATCCTGTGAGAAGAAGGAGACACGGCATAGTGGACATCGACCCCCGTCAATTGGCAGAGCTCGAATGGAGACAGCCGTCAGCCTTGAGCCGCAGCTACGAGCTGAAGAGCGGCGACAGCGTCCTGGCTACCTTGAAATTCACCAAGGCTCTGGGAACGCTGGCCACCGCCAGCGCCTCCGGTGCAGTCTGGACCTTCAAGCGGACCGGCTTCCTGAATCCCGTCGTTACGGCGCGGCTGGAGGGCTCCGAGTCCAACCTGGCGCAATTCCGCGCCAAATGGACCGCACGCTCGGGAAGCCTCGAGATGGCGTCCGGCGAATCGCTTGTGATGCGCGCGCTGAACTTCTGGGGCTCGGAATGGGGCGTCGAAGACGGTCAGGGAAGACTCCTCATGAAGATCCACGAAAAGGGCGTCGTCCACTCATCGGCGCGATATGAAGTCACTGAAACCGGCAGACAGCGCCAGGACCTTGGGCTGCTGCTCTGCCTCTCCTGGTATGTGCTGGTCCTAATGGCGGAGGACTCCGCGGCGTAGCTGAGTCCCGCCGGGCTATACACTATCCTCAGGATCATAACGTGCCGGCTGAAGCAAGACCGCGACTCAGCGATGAACAATTGATCAGCCAGACTGCCGCAGGCGACCGCGGGGCTTTCCACTCCCTCGTCCTCCGGCACCAATCCGCCATCTACCGGCATCTGCGAACCTTGACTCCCACCGTGCAGGACGCCGAGGACGCGTTGCAGGAGACCTTTCTCGCTGCGTTCCGCCACGCAGCCACCTACCGGGGCGAATCGTCCGCCAGAACGTGGCTTTTCACCATCGCGCGCAACTCGGCGTTTCGCCTGGCGCGCAAGAAGCTCCCCTCGCAGACGGACAGCCTGACCGAAAACGACGGGCTGCTTGACGAACTCGCCCGCAAAGCCGGCTTCGGCGCCGGCGACCCCGAGGAACTCGCGATCCGCGCCCAATGCAGGGAACGCATGAATCGCGCGCTTTCATCGTTGAGCGCCGAAGATCGCGAGATTCTCATTCTCAGGGATCTCGAGGGACTCAGCGGAGAGGAAACTTCGGCCGTGCTCTCCATCGGGCTGGCCGCAATGAAGAGCAGACTGCACCGCGCGCGGCTTCGCCTGGCCGCGGTCCTGCGTGAGCAAGGAGCCTGATCGTGGAACTGGAAAGGGAAATCGCCGGTCTCCGTTGCAGCCAGGTGCTGGAAGTGCTCAGCCAGTATCTCGACGGAGAGCTCTCCGCTGACCTCGCCTCAAGAGTCGAGCAGCACGTCCTCGCCTGCGATTGGTGCCGCAAGTTCGGCGCCGAGTTCGCTGCCGTCGTGAACTCTCTCAGGGAGAAGCTCGCCGCGCCCGAGCCTCTCGAAGAGCGGAAAGCCCGGGAACTTTGGAGCGGGTTGGAGGCTCGCCTCTAGTTTGGCCGGCATCAACAAAGTTCTGTACCTCGCCGCGCACGGCGGCTTCGATGGGCAGGCGGTCGCGCTCGGCGGCGGAGCCGCGGTTTTCAACCTGCTGGTCAGGCAATGGACCGGCCGCGCGCCATTTCTCCTCGAACAGGTGACACCGGCCATTCTCGGCGAAGCCGCTCCGGCTGCCCGGGATCTCACGCGCTTCAGCGAAAGCGAGTACGCCCGCTTCTGCCGCGCGTTCAGCCAGGCGGCAACCCGGCGAGTCCTTCAAGAAGACCCCACCAGCACCGCCGTGCTCGTCAATGACGTCAGCGAGGGGCCTGACTTCGAGCGGTTGGCCGCCGCCGGATTCAGAATCGCCACCATCTACCACGTGGACGTGGTCGCATATATCGCCAGGATCTACCTGCGCGGCGCCGTGGCGCCCTGGAGCCTCACGCGTCTCTGGCGCGCGCTTGAAACCGCCGGCCTCTCCAAAGCCGTTCCTGGGATCCTGAAGCTCATCTTCTCGCAGCAGGCGGCCAGCGTGAGGTTCTCCAGGCATCTGATCGTCCCCAGCAGCGGAATGAAGCTCACCTTGCGCCGCTGCTATCCGCCGCTGGATCCCGCCCGTGTCCGCGTACTGCCGTGGGGGTGCCCGCCGGCGGATTGCTCCCGCGAGGACGCCCACCGGGAGGCTCTCAACATCAGAGCTGAACTGGGGGTGCCAGCCGATGCCTGTATTGTGCTGGCGCTCAGCAGAATCAGCCCCGAAAAAGGCCAGGACCTGCTCCTGCGCGCCCTACTCGACTGGGAGCGCCGTGGCCTTCCCAGCCGTCCAATCTGGGTCTTCATCTGCGGCGAAGCCGCCTTCATGCAAGGAGCGGCGTTTGAAAAAAAGCTGCACGCGATGGCCGGGCGACTGCGCAAAATCAGAGTCCTGTTCCCCGGCTACGTCACCGGCGCGAGGAAGGTCGGATTCCTGAGCCTCGCCGGCGTCTACGTCTTCCCTTCGCGGCATGAGAGCTATGGACTGACCCTCATGGAAGCCATGGCCGCCGGACTTCCCAGCCTGTCGCTCGAACATGACGGCTCCCGCGAATCCCTTCCAGATGGATGCGGCGTGATGATCCGCAAGGATGATCCGCGCGGCGTTGTCAAGGCGCTCAGCATGGAATTGGAGGCCTTGATCAACGATCGGGAACGCCGTGTCAAAATGGGCCGGAGTGCCGCTCTCAGCGCCAGGCTCCAGCCCTTCTCCGCTGCGGCGGACACTCTCGCCAGACTCCTGCTCTGCGAAAACGCCTGATCCCCGCCCGGCGGAGCCCTCTCGCTCTCAGGGCAGGCGGCTTAGAATCGCCTCAAACCGCGGCGATCCCCGCAATGTGTCCAGATTGCTGTCGTGCAAGAACCAGCCCCGCTGCGTGAGGCCGCTGTCCACGGCGAGCTCAAGACAGTCCAGCGCATCGGTCGACTTGCCTGCCAGCGCGTAAACGCACCCCAAGTTGTAGAGCAGCATGGAATCGTTCGGCCGCATGCGCCGCGCCCGTGCCGCCCACTCCAGCCCTTCCTGCACGCGCCCAAGAGAGACCAGTCCGTTCGCTCCCATGTAGAGCGCGCGAACGTCGCCGGGATAGTACTCGAGGTGTTCCGCGGCCAGTTTGACGCCGAGAAGCCTCACTGCCCTCGCTCTCTCGGGCGACCCGGTCTCCTCGTAGCTCTGCGCCACCAGCAGCGGCGACTGGTAATCCTCCGGCCGGACCCGCATCGCCTGTTCATAGAGCCGGATCGCCTTCCTCAAGTCGCCCTGCGCGAAAGCGTGCCTCGCGTAGAAGTACCAGGCCTCGAAGAGGTTCGGATCCAGTTGCAGGGCGGTCTCGAATTCGTTTTCGATCTCCGCCTCCGCGCCGGCCAGGGATAGCGCCAGAGCAAGCGACGCGTGAGCCTGCGCCAGTTTCGGTTCCATTTCCACCGCATGGCGCGCGGCCTCCTGCGCGCGAGCCAGCGCCTCAGCCGTGCGCTCCGAATAAAGATAGGTGTACGACCAGCCGTCCGCCAGACCCGCCCACGCCAGCGCATAGCCCGGGTCGATCCTCGTCGCCTTCTCGAACAGGCGGATGGCGCAATCAACGTCGCTTGGCCCGTAGCCGTAGTAGTGCTTGCGCCCTCGCAGGTAGCAGTCGTAAGCCTGAAGCTGGCTTGTCGGCGCCCACTGCAACGCGGCGCTCTCTGACGTCGTGAGCTTCAGCTCCAGCGCCGCCGCCACCGATCGCGCAATCTCCTCCTGCACGGCAAAGATGTCGCTCAGATCGGTCGCGTAACTCTCCGCCCAGACCTGATCGCCGGTCGCCGCCGAAGTGAGCTGCACGGCGATCTTGGTATTGCCGTTCGCTTTTCGGACGCTGCCCTGAATCACAAACGCAGCGCGAAGCTTCCGCGCCGATTCGAGGAGGTTCGCCGACTGCGGGTCCAGCCGGAACGAAGCCACCCTTGAGATGACCCGCAGGCCGCTGATTTTCCCCAATGAGCCGAGGATCTCTTCGGCGACGCCGTCGCAGAAATAGTCCTGATCCCGTTCCTTCGACAGATCGTTGAAACGGAGGATCGCCACCGACGGGCGTTTCTCCTCCGCCCACCCCGCTGCCCGCGCTTCCATTTGCTGCCGGCTCTGCCACCATGCGTCGAGTTCGGCGGGATAGGCGAAAACCGATCCGGCTTTGTCGTGGATCAGCCGGTGGACCGGCAAATCCTCCTCCCGCTACCATCGCTGAACCGTGCGTATGCCGCGCCTCAAGTAGCCGGCAATCTCCTTCCAGGAGTCGAGGCGGCCGGCTCTGGCTGCGGCAGAGGATTCGCTTCGGGCCTCCATGTCTCAACCGACGATTTCGGATGAAAAGACTCTCAACCCGATTATAGACTCCCGCCGCGCCGAAGCACGCCAAAGCGCGCCACTTGAAGCTGGCGGGCGCTGGCAGCCAGTGGCGTGCTCATTCTTCGCCAAATGGATCGTATCTGGTAGTGGATGCGAAAAGCACCGAGAGGAGCAATTCCAATGAGTATCACGAAGATTCTGGCGCTGGCGGGTTGCCTGGCGCTCCTGATGGCCGCTCCCTGCATGGCGCAGGCGCTGCGGCTGAATGTCCCGTTCGCCTTCCAGGTGGGCGACAAGACTCTGCCCTCTGGAGACTATGTCGTCAACTTGGACGTTTCCTCTCACCGGATCACGATGAATGGGGAAACCGGCGAAGCGGTCAATACGCTTTTCATGACCTGCATCTACCCGGCTCAGTTCGATAGCCGCTCAGCGCTCGTCTTCCACAGGTACGGCGAAGACTACTTCCTGCGCCAGGTGCAGACGCCCGGTTCCAGCGTTTCCATGCCCGTCTCAAGGCATGAGAAGTTCGTGAAGCGCGCGGCAAATGAGCGCCGCGGCCCAAAGATGGCGCTGGTGCGTGTGACGGTTCAGTAGGGCCTCCGGCGACCCTACTTCCGGAAGGGTGTGTCGGCCTGTCGTGGACCGGGCCTGTCGGCAAGAGTGCCCGGCGTCCATTGCCGCGCGATGTCAATGTCCTGTTGAACCTTCGTCGCCAGCGAATGCAGGTCGACCCACCCAACCCGGTTGTAGAGCCGTGGCTGCTTGTACTCCAGCGTGTACGCCCCCGCGTACCGCTTCCAATGATCCAGCGCCCTGGTTAAGTGATTCACCGCCGACTCGCGCTTCGCCACGTCCGCCGTCTTGTCGAAGAGAGCGATGTCGGCAGCCCCGCGAATCTTGGCCGCGTAGTAGTTGCCCAGGTGGGCCATCGCGTAGAAGTCGTTCAATGTCTGACGGAGTTCAGGGTCCGCGGCCGCCGCCGGACGCAGCTCAGGCAGCGATTTCAGCACCTCGCGAGCAGCGGCTTCGAGTTGCCCGGCGATTTCCAGTGGTCCCGGCTCGCTCAAGGGCTGGTTGGCCAGAACCTTGGCCCTCCACGCGCGTATGTCCAGAATGCCGCTGCCCGGCATCGTCTCGCCCTCCGTGAAGTGGCGTACGGTATAGAATCCACGGCTTCTCGGGTGACTCAGACAGGCTTCGGGGAACCAGCGCAGGTCAATATCGCCCCAGAAGAACCGCGTGATCAATGGCATCACCTGGGATGCCGCCGTAAAAGTCGTCTGGAGCGCCGCCGCGTTCACAGCGCGGAATCTGGAAGCGAGGGCGTGCCGGAAGACGGAATCCGGCAGATCCGGCTCGTAGCTTAGCCGGCCCCAGATCATGAAGCCATACCAGCGTTTGTCAATGATCGTCTGACGTGGCGCCTGCGGCTCCTTGCTCAATGATTCCCGCCCCCAGATGGTCCCGTCAGGACCCATGTAGAAGCCGGCCATTTTGTCCTTTCCGGGGAAGTTCCCGATGTAGGCCCGGGCATAGGCAGGATCGCCCCAGCGGAAGCTGTAGTAGTCGTCGTCGCGCACTGTCAGCCACGTGCGCAGATTCGGACCCAGATGCGGCAGCGCCGGCTGGATGAACGGTGGATTCGGAATCGAGTACATATGCGCGATCGAGTACTTGAAGCTCAGGTCCAGCGGCCCGGGGTAGTCTTTCCACTCGCGCTGGATCTCGTCGTGTCCTGTCATGTGATAGCGGTGGATCATCCGGATCTCACGCCATGGTTGGATCTTCTTTGCATCCGCCACGCCAAGGCCGTAGGTCTTCCAAAGCCACTTCTCCTTGGAATGCTCGCCGGTTCGGTTCTCCATCTGCTCACCGGAAGTGATTCCGAAACCCGCCAATCGCGGGTAAGTGAGAACCATCTCGCGCACGCTTGCGCGGAAGTACTCGATGGTCCGCGGGTTGGTTTGGCTCTGTGTGATTCCGTGCTTGCCGTCCGCCCCGAAGGTGAAGATGTTCCAGGTGAACCAATAGACGGCGATGCCGCGGTCGTGCGCGTATTGCATCACGTCGCGCCAAAAGCGGATCTTCTGGCCGATGGTCATTTTTCGGACCACCTCGACACTGTTCATCAACTCGGGCCGGAACATGTCGCTGCCGCTGTGCGTGTAGGTGTCGTCGAAAGGCACGCGCGTCCGCAGCACGTCGTTCAGAGCGACCTCCGGAAACTCCGGCACTTTCACCAGGGAAGGGAAAGGGTGCAGGTTCCATAGCGACAGAACGTTGAAGCGGTGCCGCGCCATGTCGTCCAGAAACTCCCGCCAGAAATCGAAATTCCACATCTCAGGGATATTTGCCTGCGCATCGTCGCTGTTGTCCGAGTAGCTCGGCGTGCGCAGGTCCAGCGGAATGTTGAACTTGATTCCGCGCTGCTCCACGTGCGGAGTCTTGTCGGCGGAGGCAAGCACGCCCTGCGTCCCGAAACGAAATGCTTCGGCGATGTCCAGCCCGCCGTACATGGCCCCGGCGTGGCCCGCGCCGAATGCGGCCAGGACAGGGAACCCGCCCCGCTCCGCCCTGCGCAGTGAATAGGATTGCGCATTGCGCCCGGCGGGGAGGGTCCACTGCATCGACCTGGCAATTGCCGCGGTGGCATCGCCCTCAACGGCGACGATCATCTGCGGGCCACTCGCGTGTCTTAAGGCGTTCTCGATCGGCTCTTCGACCAGTTGCAGTGATCGCGCGGCCATTGCCGCGCGGATCTCGGCCGCGGCAAACCGGATCTGCGGCGAGCTCCAATCGGAGTACAGAACCCACGGCGGCCCGGCCGCCTGGACGCCTACAGCGAAGATGAGCAGCAGAATGAGCAGCATGGCAATGCGCGCATTCTATCGCTGAAGCCAGGGGCATTGACACCCCTGGCCTTGCCGCCCTCTACTTCCTGCTCCACTCCCGGATCTTCCTGATCTCGTCTTCGGGAATTTGCAGGTACCGCAGGAACCTCTCGTGTTCCTCCGGATCAGCCTGTTCGAACGTCCTGTGCCAGCGGTGCTTGTCCTCGCCGGAGAAGCCCGCCTTGTCCATGATCTCGACCCATTTCGCTTTGGTCACGATTGCTTTCCTTTCTGCCTGGGGTTGAAGGTTGCCCAGGAGCCGCAGGATCGCGTGCTGGTGTTCCCGCAACCCCTCGATCTCCCTGGAAATCGCCTCAAGCCTTCGCCTCAGCACTCCCGGCGCGCCATCGCCCGGATCGTCGAGTAACGACCGGATGTCGTCCAGCGTCAGCCCAGCCGCGCGGAGGGCCCGCACCCGCAGCAAGCGGCGCAGTTCGCGCTCTCCGTACAGGCGGTAGCCCGCCTCCGATCGGCGCAGGGGCTTGATCAAACCCGCCGATTCGTAGTAGAGCAGCGTCGTGCGGCTGACGCCACTGGCGCGAACGAGAGCCTGAATGGTCAAAAGCCTGGGCACGTCTCTACCTTCCACCCGACAGTCGTAGACAGGTCAAGAACAAACTTACTTTATCGCCCGCGCTATCTTGGAAGAAGAGGAGAAACCATGGCCGAAGCGAAACGAATGGTCCACTGCGTCAAGCTAGGAAAGGAATTGGAGGGTCTGTCGGAAGTGCCCTTCAATCACCCCGTCGGGCAGCGGATCTATGAAAGCGTCTCCAAGGAAGCGTGGCGCATGTGGGTCGAGCACCAGAAGATGATCATGAATGAATACAGGCTCAACCTCGGCACGCGCGAGGCTCAGGAGTTTCTCCTCAAGCAGATGGAAGCCTATTTCTTCGGCGAAGGCGTCAATCTCCCTCCCGACTACAAGCCCGAATAGGAGCCGGTCCGGAGATCCGCGTTTCTTCTCAGGTTTTGGCGAAGTAAAGGTCCACCGCGCGAGCGATATCCGCCTTGCTGATCTCGATCGAGCGCGATTCGTACGAGCTGATCGACGTGATGATGTTCACGATGTCGAGCGGATAGCAGGCGCGCAGTTCCGTCCGGCCATTGCTCAGGCAGAGCTTTCGCAGGTATTCCGCCGCGTCGTAGTCGCAGGGCAGGTTCCGGCTCGCCACCACCCGCTGGAAGATCATGTCGAACACTTCTCCGGAAACCGGCTCGATCATGATCTTGTTCTGAATACGGCGTAAAAAGGCCTCATCCGCAAGGTCCGAAGGATCGAGGTTCGTCGAGAAAACAACCATCAGCTCGAACGGGATCTGGAATTTCACGCCATAGCGCAGCGTCAGGTAGTCGACTCGCCGGTCCAGAGGGACAATCCACCGGTTCAACAGGTCGCGCGGGCTCATGAGCTGCCGGCCAAAGTCGTCGATGATGAAGATCCCGTTGTTGGACTTCATCTGAAGCGGCGCCGAGTAGATGCCCGACGACTCGTCCAGCCTCAGCTCCAGCATCGACGGAATCAGCTCGCCGCCCACCACCAGGCACGGGCGCTTGCAGAGCACCCACCGCGGGTCGATGTCGGGATCGTCCACTTCGATCCTGTGATGCACCACCGGGTCGTAGAGCGAAATGATCTGGTTGTCCACTTCCACCGCGTAAGGAATCAGCACCCCATCCTGATACACCCTCAACATGCGTTCGGCGATCGACGTCTTGCCGTTCCCGGATGGCCCGTAGAGGAAGATCGAGTTCTGGCTGATGATCGCCGGACCCAGTTGGTCGAGCAGGCGGTCCGGCACCACAAGGTCGGAGAAGGCCGATTTCAGGCTCCGCCGGTCCACGCTGACGTGCGCCGTCTGATGCTTGGTGGCGGCGTGGTACTGCTTCAGCGACACCGGGCAGGCTCCGGCGTATTGCGAGATCTGGAAACGGTCCGAGGCAAGCTGCTTGCCCGCGGCGGTCAACGTGAATTGATAGTCGTTCCCGATCATGCCCTTGACT
>JACADU010000367.1 GCA_013388415.1 Bryobacteraceae bacterium | reverse complement strand
CGTTGTGCCGTTCGGCCAGCTCAACCGCGCGCTTTGCGAGTTCGAGCGACCGGGGATAGAGCCCGAGCGAGCTGTGAACACGCGCCAGCGTCTGTGAAAGCCGGGCTTCGATCACAGGATCGCCTCTGAGTTCTCGCGCAAGCCGGGCGGCGCCCCGGTCAAGCAATTCCTTCACGGTGATCGTTGAGCCGCGCGCTTCGTTCGGGTCGGCCGTCTCAAAGAGACCCGTGAGGAAGGCAGTCACGCGGCGCGCGGTCTCCGCTTCGCGCAGGGCCGATTTCTCCGCCGCCTGAGCTTTCAGCAGCGCCATGGTCACACCGGCCGATCCAGCCAGGATCGCGGCGAGCGCAACGGCCGCGGCCGCGACGCCTCCGGTGTTCCGGCGAAGAAACTTGCCGAGAAGGTACAACCCGCTCGGCGGGCGCGCGCGCAAAGGGCGGCTGGAGAGATACCGCTCGATGTCATCGGCCAGCGCCGTGGCGGCCGGATAGCGGTGGGCCCGGTCCTTTTCAGTTGCTGCAAATACGATCCAGTCGAGGTCTCCCTTCAATTCCCTCAGCAGCGCCTTCGGCGTCGTCGAGCGCAAGCCGGCGATCCGGCGCTGCTCTTCCTCGGGCAGCTTTTCGTAGCGGCTGCTCGCATACGGGAAGTTGACGTTCGGATCGGCAAGCTGGGCCAGGAATCTGTGAAATCCGCCATCGGCGGGATCTCCCGGCAGCACGCCAGCCAGGATCTGGTAGAGGATGACGCCCAGGGAGAAGATGTCCGAACGGGTGTCCACGTCGAGTCCGTCCATACCAGCCTGTTCCGGACTCATGTACGCGGGCGTGCCTACCGTTTGCCCATGAAGCGTCAGCGCCGTCACGTCGGAATCAGCCGGACCGATGGCTTTGGCGATGCCGAAATCGATGATATGCGGCAGCGTCGTTTTGCCTTCCGTGGAGACCAGGATGTTGGAGGGCTTCAGGTCACGGTGAAGAACACCCTTGTGGTGGGCGTGCTGCACTGCCTGGCAGATGAGCACGAAGAGCGAGAGCCGCTGGCGCAGCGTGAGGCGGTTCGCGTCGCAGAAGTCCGTGAGCGGCGTCCCATGGACGAGTTCCATCGCGAAGTACGGCCGGCCAACATCGTCCTCGCCTGCGTCGAGCACCTTGGCGATGAAAGGATGGTCCATTGCGGCGAGCGCCTGGCGCTCCGCCTCAAAGCGGGCCATGACCTGCCGGCTGTCCAGACCGAGCCGTACGATCTTCAGGGCGACATGGCGCCGGACCGGCTGCGTCTGAAGCGCTTCATAGACGATGCCCATGCCGCCTTCCCCAATGGGCCGGATGATCTCGTATGGACCGATCCGCGCCGGGTGCCGGTTGATGCCTTCCTCCAGCGGCGTGTCAAGCAGCGCAGACTTCTCGTGCGCGCGCAGCTAGCGTAGAACCCGTTCCCGCAGCAAAGGGTCGGAGCAGTGTTGCTCGAGATAGCCCTGCCGCTCCTCGGGAGCGAGGTCCAGGCACACGTCAAAGAGTTCGCGCTCGGGCGCGTTTGGTGAAAGCATCCCGGATTCAGCCCAGTCAATCGCTGACCATTATCGTAACGCCGGAAATGCGGTAATGCGGAGCTTTGCTGCTCCGTACGGAATCAGCTCCACGGTTTCCAACGGCTCGCTGCTCGAGACCGGGCTGAGCGGGGGCGGCGCGGCGGAGCCGTTCAGCATGCCCCATGACGGCAAGCGGCGTGCCTTCACCTTGATGGAAACAGGCGCGCCATCAGGCGAGAAGGGGTACTGAGTGAACGGCTTCTCGGTCACCTCGGCGCCGCCGATTGGGGCAAGCGCGTAGTTCCAGGGTGTGCTCGGATGGACTTCGTAATCCGCCGCGCCCAGATAGCCGTAGTCCTTCAGCTTGCGCCAGTCCTCGCCAATTCTCAAAGCAAAGACGAGCGGGCCGCGCTCCACCGCAATCGAGTTGTTGAACCAGGTGCTGGAGCGGACCCGCAACGGGAAACGAAGCGTCACCGTGTCGCCTGCCTTCCACGGCTGGTCGATGGTGTAGAACCCGCCGGGCGTGGTCCGAGCGGCGAGCGCCTTGCCATTGACCTCGATCGAAGTATTCTCCGCCCATGCGGGAATGCGCAGCATGATTGGAAACTGCGCAGGCTTGGCCGGGTTGATTGTCAGCTTGACGGTGTCCCGGAATGGGTACTCGGTGTCTTCGGTAATGGCGGCTTCGACGCCGCCGCGCACTCTTGTCTTCACCTCCGAAGGCCCGTAGGCGATGGCGGCCACTCCTCCGCCCGGCGCCGCCATCCACAGGCTCTTGATGAACTTCGGCCAGCCCTGGTGGAAGTTCGCCGTGCAGCAGCCGAAGTTGGGCTCGACACCGAACAGATTCGAATCCGGCCCGTTGGTGGTCCAGTCTCGCTTATCGCGCGTGCATAGCACCTGATTGGGCTGCTGGTCGTACTGATGCGCCCACATGTCGGCGGAGAATGTCGCCGGCAGAGCGTTGTATGTAATGCGCTCCAGCCGGTCGGCGAATGCCGCGCGCCCGGTGATGGAAATGACCTGTTCCAGCGAGTACATCGCCTCGACAACGGCGCAGAGTTCGGTCCCCTGGTTGGGCGAGTTACCCGCATAGTGCTCGTCGCCGCCATGGACGCCCTGCGGCATCAGGTGGTATTTGTCCATCACCTCGAAGAGGCGGTTCACCGCGTCCCGGTCCTGAGGCGACCGCGAAATCACGCTCCAGACTGTGGAAGTCTTGATCGCCATCGCGTTATTGACGACGTGCGAGGGCAGGCCGGACTCGGTCCGCGTCACTTTGAATGGATAGATGAAGTGCTCGAAGTGGTGGCGCCAGTCGTAGCCCTGTTTCCAGAGCATGCGCGCCAGCTCGAGCAGCTTCGGGTTGCCCGTGCGGTTATATGTCCAGATGAGCGGGACGATTTCGTCCGCCCAGCGGTAGATGGCCCACGCTCGCAGCGGGCGCTTCTCCCCGTTGGCGTGGTGGTGCAGGAAGTAGCGCTCCATCAACGGCACAATGCGCTTGTCCCCGGTCGCCTCCTGATACTCGATCAATGCCTTCAGCATGATCATGTTCGGCCACCAGTCGTCGTTGGTGGGCGGGCCGATGGCGCCGTCCGGTCTCTGGTTGGCGATCGTCCACTCCATCCACGATTTCGCCTTTTCGATCAGACGCGGATCACCCAAAAGGTATGCGGTGGGCACGAGCCCGTCGAGATAGTATGGTCCGCGTTCCCACCCCTCGCCCGTGCCGCCGCGCCAGGCGGAGTCCTTGGCGCTGAGCGACGGCCAGAACTCGTCGAGATGACCGGTTTGCCCCTCGGCCTGAATGCGAAGCTGCCGCAGCAGCCAGCCTTTGGGTTTCACCGAACCCAGCGGGAGAATATCGAAGGCGTTGGAAACCAGCGGCGCGCGGTTCGGAACCGGCTGCGCGGAAGCTGTCATCGCGACAGCGAGAATTGCGGCTGCGCTTCTCATCGACAATCAGCTTATCCCGGCCAGAGCCCTTCAAGGCGTGTCATCCTGTTGGGCGGGTTGACAAGCCGGAATGCAGAACCGCATTCTCATCGTGGGTATCGGCAATGAGTTCATGGGCGACGACGCGCTCGGCCCGGCCACCATCGCGCGCTTCGCCTCCGGCTATGACTTTACGCCCGCAGTGGAGCTGAAAGATCTCGGCCTCGGCGGGATCCGCCTGCTCGACTACCTGAGCGGGCGCGACGCCGTGCTCATCATTGATGTGCTCGACATCGCGGGACGCGCCCCAGGCGAGGTCATCCGGTTCTCGAAGGCAGAACTTGTCAGCGGCCCTCCAGGGGCGCGGCTCTCCCCGCACGAACTGTCCCTGAAAGAGACTATGCTGTTGGCGGACAAGCTCGGCGCGGGCGCCGCCGGCGTCGTCCTGTTCGGAATCGTGGGAAAGACTTTCGATATGGGCAGCGGGCTGAGCGATGAACTCCGCGCCGCCCTCCCTGCGCTCGACGCGGCCGTGGCGGCGGAATTAAGCCGCTTCGGCGTCACGATGAGGCTGAAGCGCCCGCCCGGCTCAGAACCGCTGGAGTGATTTCAGCAAAGAGAATGTGGACGCCCCCCGGGCGAATTCGATGGAATGAATCGGCGACCAGCCCTTGCCGTCAGGCCCCAGCCCCATGGCCCCGATGTAACGCGCCGTATCCCGCTTCTCGCCCATCAGGATGATGGCATACCCGCGGTCCTTGAAGTACAGCGCGCGATACTGCAACTCTCCCGCCTCCGACTTCCACTTGTCGTCCGACGGCTGCCCCAGCTTTCTCACCACCGAACCGTAGTCGTCCTCTCTCGTCAACTCCAGGTATGTCTGGTCTTTGGCGACAAAGGTAGGTTTCGTCTCCGGGGTAAACTTAATCAACGCCCAGATCGCGGCCACCAAAACCACCAGCGAAACGAACGTGACGCCGATGAGCTTGCCGATCTTTGACTCCGTGCCGTCCGAGGTAACCCCGGTGATTGCCGACAACCCGTGAGGCGCGGGGCTGTGGCTTTCCTCCGCCGTCCGCATCAACGGCGACGGCTTCATCTCCAGCACCTTTCGCCGCACCGGCCACACCGCCCCCATCCGGTATTCAAGCTCCTGCGTCAGGCCGACGATGCGCACAGGCTTGTCGGTCTCCGACACCTGCCCGAAAAACGCCCTCGGAATGGCGACCTGAAATCCGCCGTCGACGTTCTTGACCAGCATGTCGCTCCACGTGGCTTCCACCAGGGTCCATTCGTTGTCTTCGATGCCGGCGATTGGCGGAAAGAAGGCGAAAGGCCGGTCCAGAAGTTCGGCTTGCGGTGGAACCGGAGGGCTGCTCATGGCTTCTGCCTCATAGTAATCGAAGTGGCGAAGGTGTATAGAAGTAGTGAGAAAGGATCCGGTCCATGTCGATCCGTGACCAGGAAGCACTTCATTATCATTCAATTGAACCCGCGGGAAAAGTGTCGGTCGTGCCGACCAAGCCCTGCCGCACCCAGCGCGATCTGAGTCTTGCCTACACGCCCGGGGTCGCCGTGCCCTGCCGGGCGATCCACGAAGACCCCTCGCTGGTCTATCAATACACCTCCAAGGGAAACCTTGTCGCCGTCGTCACCAACGGCACGGCGGTCTTGGGCCTCGGCAATATCGGCCCCGCCGCCGGCAAGCCGGTGATGGAGGGCAAGGGCGTCCTCTTCAAGAGGTTCGCCGACATCGACGTCTTCGACATCGAATTGGCGACCGAAGACGTCCAGGAAGTCATCCGAACCTGCCAGCTTCTCGAGCCGACCTTCGGCGGCATCAACCTGGAGGACATCAAAGCGCCTGAGTGCTTCGAGATCGAAGAAGAACTCAAGCGGACGATGAAGATCCCTGTCTTCCACGACGATCAACATGGAACGGCGATCATCTCCGGCGCGGCGTTACTGAACGCCCTGGAGATTGTCGGCAAGCGGATTAGCGAAGTGAAGATCGTCTTCAGCGGCGCTGGCGCCAGCGCGATTTCCTGCGCCAACCATTACATCCGCATGGGCGCCCGCCTGGAAAACATTCTCATGTGCGACACCAAAGGCGTGATTCACACCGGGCGCAGCGCCGGAATGAACAAGTACAAGCAGAAGTTCGCACGCGACACGGAAGCCCGCACGCTGGCCGACGCGATGGCCGGAGCGGACGTGTTCATCGGCCTGTCCCAGGCCAACTGCGTGACCCCCGAAATGCTCTTGACGATGGCGCCCCGCCCCATCGTCTTCGCGCTGGCGAACCCCGACCCCGAAATACCGTATGAAACGGCCAGGGCCACGCGCGCCGATGTCCTCATGGCGACGGGCCGCAGCGACTACCCCAACCAGGTGAACAACGTCCTCGGCTTCCCCTTCATCTTTCGCGGCGCGCTCGACGTTCGCGCCACGGCCATCAACGACGAGATGAAGCTCGCCGCAACTTACGCCCTCGCCGAACTGGCGCGCATGGATGTCCCCGACGCCGTCCGCCGGGCCTATAACGTCGAGCACATGGAGTTCGGCCCCGACTACATCATCCCGAAACCATTCGACTCGCGGGTGCTGACTTACGTCGCCCCCGCTGTCGCCCGCGCCGCCATGGAGTCGGGCGTCGCCCAACAACCCGTCGATCTCGACGAGTATCGCGAACGCCTCGAGCGCCGCCTTGGCAAGAGCCAGGAGCTCATGCGGATGATCATCCACAAGGCCCAGAGAGCCCCCAAGCGCATCGTCTTCCCCGAAGGCGGGGAGGACAAGATCCTCCGCGCCGCGCGCATCCTCATTGATGAGAAGATCGCCCGGCCCATCCTGCTCGGCTCGGCCCAGAAGATTCTCGCGCGCGCCGAAGCTCTGCACCTGCACCTGAACGGAGAAGTGGACATCATCGATCCGGCACAGACCGAGCTCGCCTCCCGCTACGTGCCCGAATACATGCGCCTTCGCCAGAGGAAGGGTGTGACGCACACCGAGGCTCCCGTGCTGCTGCTCAATCCCGCGCGGTTCGGGGCGATGATGGTCCACTGCGGCGACGCCGACGGCCTGATCGCCGGACTCACGCAGCACTACCCGGAAACCATCCGGCCCGCGCTTGAAGTCATCGAGAAAAAAGAAGGCATCGAAAAAGTCAGCGGCATGTACATGATGATCACGCCGCGCGGTCAGCTCTACTTCCTCGCCGATACAACCGTGAACATCGAGCCATCCGCCGAGGACCTGGCCGAAATCGCCGTGACCGCGGCGGACACCGTTCGCAGGTTCGACATCGAGCCCAAAATCGCGATGCTTTCCTTCTCGAATTTCGGGTCAACCCGTCATCCGCTGGCCCAAAAGGTCGCGCGGGCCACGGAGATTGTCCGCAGCCGCCGGCCCGACATCTGCATCGAAGGCGAAATGATGGCCGACTGCGCCGTTGTCGAGGAATTGCAGGCCGACTATCCTTTCTGCCGGCTCGGCGGCCCGGCCAACGTGCTTGTCGCGCCCAGTCTCGAAGCAGGCAACATCGCCTACAAGCTGCTGTTGAGGCTGGGCGGCTGTGAAGCCATCGGCCCTGTGTTGATGGGCTTCTCGCGTCCGGTTCACGTATTGCAGCGCGGCTGCGAGGTCAATGACATCGTCAACATGGCGGCCATTGCCGTAGTCGAGGCTCAGGCCTTTGAAGCGCGGGCGGTGGTTGCCGAGATCCCCCGCTGATCGCTGACCGGCGGCTCAGGCGGGACACCCGCCCGTTCCGAGAATCACGTTGACCAGAAGCTGGACATCGAGGACGTCCACGCTG
>JACADU010000337.1 GCA_013388415.1 Bryobacteraceae bacterium | reverse complement strand
GTATCGGGTTGGGTTTTGGGAAGGGCGTAGATGACGACCCGCGCGCCCTTGACGCCGGTGAGGTCGCGCGCCGGGGGCACGCCGGTGGATTCGGCGGGGGGCGCGGCGGGGTCGACGGAGTAGATGTTGAAGTTCTCGTCGCCGTCGTTGTCCTTGGTGAAGAGCAGGTAGCGGGAGTCTCGGGTCCAGAAGTAGCCGGCGAGCGGCCGCTTGGTCTCCGCTGTCATGGGCCTGGCGGCAGAGAAAGGCTCATCCGTTTGCTTGACCCAGATGTTCCTGACGCCTTTGTACGGTTTCAGGAAGGAGACAAACTTGCCGTCGGGAGAGATCTGCGCGCCAGCGATCTCGATTTCCCCGAAAAACGCTTCGCGGTCGATGATGGGGGGGAGTTCGGCGCAGGCAAGCGCGCCAATGAAAAAGGCCAAGGTCAGGGTTTTCATAGGTGGATGGTATTGAGGAGAACGAGCGCGAGGGCGCGAAAGTTCCGCGAATCCGCGGCCCAGGGAGGCCGGACCCGCGAGCCGGTCAGGGGCGGTGGCTGGCTATTTGCCGGGCTTGCCGGCGGAGGACTTGCCGGCATCGGCTGCCGGGGCGGCTTTGAACAAAGCCCTGATCCGGAGCCGCCGGGCGATGGTTCGTCTTCTGAGGCGGTGGAACCGCGCTTTGTCACCGTTGTGGGCGGACATACTGCCCCAAGGGTAGCAGGCGCGTGGGTTGGGGACGGGGGAGCTCGGAAGCGCGTTGAGATCCCCGTGGTTAGGGGGCGCGATCGTATTTGCGCCAACGGACACTTAGTATTCCGTTTCCAGTACCGAAGCTTTATGCAAATTGGGACGGATGGGCAATTGCCGGCAACGCGGGCGGGGATTCTTCTGGATACATGAGTGGAGGCCGGGAACGAAGAACGGAGGGCCGGGTCAGGGTCAGGACGAAGGTCCGGATCACCGATCCCCTGAGGGACAAGGTGCTCGGCATGTTCGATCTGATCGAGTTGTCCGGGCGCGGCTTCAGTTTTATTTCCTGGGACCGGTTCGAACCGGGGACGAGGTTGTGGTGCGAGGTCAGGGACTACAACATGTGCGTCGCGGCGGAAGTGTGTCACTCGACGGGAGGCTGGCTGCGCAAGCTGACCGGGGTCAGGTTCGTCGCCGCTCCGATTTGCCTGGACTGATTCGCTTTGGCAAAGCTGATGGCTGGAACACTGAGGAACCCAATGGAAGAAGGCAAGACAATGCAGGATGAACGCCGGTCCTACAGCCGGTATCGGACGAACGGAGCCGCATACGTCGTGGGGGAAACGGAACAAGGCCCGTTCGAGATTCGGGGAGTTCTCGAGAATGTGAGTCCGGCGGGCATGGGCGTGACGCTGGCGGGCCGCCTGCCGGTTGGCACGGTCGTCTGGTGCGCGGTTCCGTCCTACGGACTGTACGAGCGCGGGCAGGTGTGCCATTCGAGCGGAAGCCTGCTGAGGAAGCAGGCGACGGGCATCCGGTTTCTGGCGCCGCCTACGACGTCTGAATAGAGGCGCGCGGCGAGGAAGAAATCTGGTAAACCTGGAGCACAGGAGATTCCTATGCCTCCAGTCACACGACGCCGGGCCATTGAAAGCGCCGCGCTGCTGAGCGCCGCGTCCACGCGCGCATTCGCCACGCCGAAGGCGAGCGGGCCAACCTCGATCAAGTTTGCCCTGATGCAGAATCCGGGCAGCTCCGTGAAGCAAAAACTGGGCAAGCAGATGGGCGTGGATTACGCCATCGTTGGCGTGCAGGGCGAACTGAACAAGGTGCGGAAGGAGCAGTACGTCGAAACGCTCCAGCGGATCAAGAACGAGTTCGCGGCCAACGGGCTGACGATTGCGGGCGTTGAAAGCCATCCTGTGGCCGCCGAGAAGATCAAGCTGGGCTTGCCGGGGCGCGACGAGGAGATCGAGAACTACAAGTGGGCGATCGACGCGCTGGGCAAAGTGGGCATCCCGGTTCTCTGTTACAACTTCATGGCGGGTCTGGGCTGGTACCGGACCAAAGTCAACGCGCTCGGGCGCGGCGGAGCGCTCATTACTGAATTCGACGACGAGGCGGCGCGCGCTCAAGGCTTGACCGAATGGGGAGAGATCTCGACGGACAAGATCTGGGAGAACTTCAACTACTTCCTGAAGCAGGTAATCCCAGTGGCGGAGAAGGCGAACGTGCAGATGGCGCTGCACCCGGACGACCCGCCGATTACGCCGCTGCGGGGCATCGGACGCATCCTGATCAGCGCGAAGAACTACCGGCGCGTGCTGGACATGGTTCCGAGCAAGGTGAACGGCATCACCTATTGCCAGGCGAACTTCGTGGCGATGGGCGAAGACGTGGAGGCGCTGGCCAAGGAATGGCTGCGGCAGAAGAAGATCTTCTTCGTGCACTTCCGCGACATCGAGGGAACGGGGCATAAGTTCCGCGAGACCTTCCACGACAACGGTCAAACGGACATGGTGAAGATGCTCAAGATCTACTCGGAAGGCGGTTTCAACGGGCCCATCCGGCCGGATCATGCGCCAACGATGGAAGGAGACCGGAACGACCGTCCGGGGTATGCGTATACGGGCAAGGTCTTCGCCATCGGCTACATGAAGGGCATCATGGAGGCACTGAAGCTGCCATACGCCTGAGCCGGCGCGCCATCCCCCAAACATTTTCTTCTTTTCTTCGTGTTTTGTTCTTGGCCTGAGCCGGGCCGAGATGAGAGATTAAGCTTCTGCTTGCCCGCGATGGCGGCGCTGCTTGCCGCCCTATCGGCCTCTTCGGCGGTAATTCTCTATGCCGACAGCGCCAGCCGCAATTCATCCGATTGGATGTCCGCAGTGAGGGGGTTTGGCGCGTCCACAATGTTCGACATCGCGCTGGAAGCGTTCGGCGGGGCGGGCGCGACGGGAACGCTGCTGGGTTCATCGGCCGGGCTGAATCTCAATTTCCAGCCAGACAACCTGTATTTCATGGGCGTCGGCAGCACGGCGGGCGACATCCGGTCGATCCGGCGGCTCGTCCGAGATTCCCGAACCGTCTACGTTCCTGCTGCTCGGCGCAGGGCTGGCTGCCGCGGCGGGGATGCGCCGGCTGACCGGCGCATGAGACTCAATCGCTAAAGCATGTGGTAATAGCCGTCTGTCCGGTGGACGGAGACGGGGACGCCGAACAGGCGCGTCAGCGTGTCCGCCGTGAGGATGTCGTGTTTTGAGCCGTCGGCGGCGATGCGCCCGTGACTGAGCGCGATGACGCGGCCAATCTCGGGGATGATGTCGGGCAAGTGGTGAGTCACGAGGATGACGGTGACACCGTTGTTGGCGAGCTTCCGCATGGCCTCGCGGACTTCGTGCTGGGCGCGGATGTCGAGCGAGTTGGCCGGCTCATCGAGGATGAGGGCTTGGGGGTCGTTGACGAGGGCGCGGGCGAAAACGGCGCGGCGGGCTTCGCCGCTGGAGAGCTCCACCATCAGGCGGTCCTTGAGGTGGCCGATCTCGAAGAAGCGCATGGCCTCGGCCGCTTTCAGGCGCATGGCGCCGGTGACTTCGTGGTTGGGCCAGACGCCGATGGAGGAGAAGAAGCCGGAGAGGACGGTCTCCTCCACCGTATGGGGGCGGACGCAGCGGGCGGCGAGGTCGTTGGTGACGATGCCGAGCAGCGCGCGCAGCTCGAACAGATGCCATTGCTCTTTGCCCCAGAGCCGCAGGCGGCAGCGCGGGGGCGGGTATCGCGGATAGCATTCGCGCGTGATGGCGTGAATGAGAGTCGACTTCCCGCTGCCGTTGGGGCCAAGGATGGCGACGTGCTCTCCGGCGTGGATGGAAAAGGTCACGCCGTTGAGGGCGGGGTGGGAGTCGCGCTCGACGATGACGTTGTCGAACTCGATCAGTGGGGGTTGGTCCATCTAGAGGGAGTTTAGCCTGACGCCGCCATGCTAGTTTGAAGAGTTGGCCCGCATTTCACCGCTCTGGTTCCTGTTGCCGGTCCAGGCGGTCCTGCTGTTCTGGAATCCTGGCCTGCTGCCGGTGTGGACGGATGAGCTGTTCACGCTGGGCATTGCACCGCGGCCGCTGGGCGAGATCGTGGCGCGGCTGGCCAAGGACATTCACCCGCCGCTGTACTATTTTCAGCTTCACCTGGTGAGTCTTGCCGCCGGGGCGAGCGTGGAGTGGTTTCGGGCTGTATCGGCTGCGTGGGCGCTGGGATTGACGGCGCTGATGGACCGCCTGTGGGTGAAGGATTGGGCGCCGGCGCAGCGGTGGGTGGCGCTCAGTCTGGTGGCGTTCTCGCCGTGCCTTTTGCTCTATGGGCGGATGGCGCGAAGTTACTCCATGCAGGCGGCGCTGGCGCTGCTGGCGGTTTGGGCGATGCGCCGCTGGCTGGAGGCGCCGTCCGGCGGATGGCGGAAAGCGGCGGCGGCGGCGCTGGCGGCGGCGGCATTGCTGTACGCGCACTATGTGCCGGGACTGGCGATCCTGGGCGGGTTTGCGGTGGCGGGCGTGCGGCGAGCCGGCTGGATCCGGTGGGGCGTTTTCATGGTTTCGGTGCTGGCGCTCTATGCGCCGTGGTTGTGGGTGCTGGCGCATGCTCTCAGCCGGTGGGGGGCGGCGCCGGACTTTTCGTCCCGCTACATGCTGACGGGTTCGTTCCTGCTGGAACACCTGTTGAAATTGGGATTCGGCTGGACATCGCTGGCGATCGGAGAGAGTTTCCCGGCTGCTTCACTGGCGCTGGCGGCATTGCTGCTGGCAGTGCTTGTCTTGGGTCTGGGGCGGGCGGGCGCGCTGTCCGGCGCGGCGGGGATGCCGGTTTGCGCCGCCGCGCTCCTCGGCTACATCGCCGTTTCGCGGTGGGTGAGCTATCCGTTCACGCCGGCGCGGCTGCTCTGGCTGCTGCCGTTTCTGGCGATCGCATGGACGGCGGGTCTCAGCGCGCTGCGCCCGCCCGCCGCGCGGTGGACGCTCTTCGCGGCGGTGATCCTGTCGCATGCGGTCTCAGCCGGTTTCTATTTCGAGCGGCGCGGTTTTCTCAATCCGGGCTACTCGGCGCCCTTGCGGGAGATTACCGCCCGGATCAATGCAGCGGCGGGTAGGGACGATTTGGTGCTGATGGACGGATACAATACAGACCACGCCGCGGTGGCTCACTATCTGCGCCCGGACGTGGCGCGCGCCGTGGTGAACGCGGCCAACGAACGGGAGGTGCTGGCGCGGAGCGATGCCGCGCGGGATGTCTGGGTGGTGCGAAACGCGCGCGACATTTCGCCGGGGGGAGTGAGCAGCCGCGCTGAAGAAGCTGTTTGCCGGGGGCGCGAGGCTTCGACGGAACTCTGGCATCCTCTGCCGGGCTGGCAGCGGCTGGCGCTGCGGCTGTTGTCCATTCCGGGCTCATACAGCCACTTCTACCGCGTGACGAGTTGCCGCGCGCCCGGATAGTCTGAAATGTGATGGCGCGCCTGATGCGGCCCTGGCTGATCTACGCTGCGCTTTCGGCGGCTGCGGCGGTGGCTGGAGCCGCGCTCGCGTGGACGCCTCTGGCCGGGCGGCTGGACAACATCCTTTACGACTCGTTTTTCCGGCTGGCGCCGCCGGCGGCTGCGGCGCGAGCCTCGGCGATCGTCGGGATCGACGAGCGGACTCTTAAGGCGCACGGCGGCTTGCGAAACCTGAGGCCGCTGCTGGCGCGTGTGCTTCGCCGGCTGGCCTCCGCGGACCCTGCCGCCATCGGGATCGACCTGACTCTGACCGACGAGGGAACGGAGGCGGAGGACAGCGCCCTGGCCGCGGCGTTGGGCGATCTGCGGCGCGTGGTGATGGCGAGCGAGATGCTGCCCGATGGCACGGCGTGGCAGGACCCCGCGCCCGGGCTCCGGGCCAAGGCGGCGGGCTTCGGCCACGTTGGCGCGCTGCCCGGACCCGGAGACGACGTGAACCGCCGGGTGCCGCTCGAGAGAGTCGCCGGGAGGACGAGGCGATGGGCGCTCTCGCTGGAAGTGTGGCGGCAAAAGCTGGGCGAGCCCGAGATCCTGTCGACGCCAGAGGAACTGGAAGCGGGGCAGTGGCGGATCGAATCCCGCTGGGACGAAGGGCGGCCGATGTGGATCCGCTACCGGCCGAGGGAATCGATGGTGCAGGTG
>JACADU010000138.1 GCA_013388415.1 Bryobacteraceae bacterium | reverse complement strand
TCGATCGCTGGTGGAATCCGGCTGTGGAAAACCAGGCCACGGACCGCGCTTTTCGTATTGGCCAGACGAAGAACGTCCTCGTTCACAAATTCGTTTGCCGCGGAACCGTCGAGGAGAAGATTGACGATATGATCGAGTCCAAGCGCCACCTGTCGAGCGAGCTGCTCGAGGGGGACGCCGGATTGCTGCTGACGGAATTGAACGACAAGGAACTCCTCGATCTGGTGTCGCTCGATCTCAGCAAGGCCCTGAGGGAGAACTGATTCGTGCGCTATTACGAGTGGGGCTGGAGACCATATGTGAGCGTGGCCGAGCGCCGGCGCAAGGCCTCGCGGGAGGTCGAGAAACGCAGGAAGAAGGGGCAGGCGATCAGCCCCGTCGAGATCGAGGGCCGCAAAATCACGACGACGTTCTGGGGCAATGCATGGTGCGAGAATCTGGAGCGGTACAGCGACTACGCGAACCGCCTGCCTCGCGGCCGCACCTACGTTCGCAACGGCTCGGTGGTCGATCTTCAGATCGGTCCCGGCGAAATCACGGCCCTCGTCAGCGGTTCCGAGTTGTACGAGGTCGCGCTGGAGATCAAGCCGGTGGCCAAGGCTCGTTGGAAGGCGATCTGTAAAGACTGCGCTGGCGGCATCGACTCACTGGTCGAGCTTCTTCAGGGCCGGCTGTCGAAAGGGGTGATGGAGCGCATCTGCCGGCGGGAGACCGGCCTCTTCCCTGCGCCGTCCGAGATCAAGCTCAATTGCAGTTGCCCGGACTGGGCCAGCATGTGCAAACACGTCGCCGCGGTGCTGTATGGCGTCGGCGCCCGCCTGGACAAGCAACCGGAGTTGCTCTTCCGGCTGCGTGAAGTCGACGAGAAGGATCTCATCGCTCAGGCCGCCACTGCGGCCCCGCTGGCAACGGCCGCCGCCCCCTCCGCGAAAGTTCTGGAGAGCGAGGACCTGTCCGCCATTTTCGGGTTGGACATGGCAAACGGCGATGAGCCGGTGGCGCCGCAGCCGAAGGTGGCGCCGGCCAAGCCGGCGCGCGCGAAGAAGGCCGTTACAAAACGTCCGGCTGCCAAGAGCCTGCAACCAAAGGGCGCTCAAATCAAAAGGCGTTCAGTCCCGCCGCGCAAGCCGCAGTGATATTCTGAAAGTGCCCCGGTTGGAAGGGGACCATCGAGTCCAAGACTTAGGGTAAAACTCGATCGACGTGGCGACCGGCGCATCTTCGGGTGCGCCGGTCTCCCTATTGAGGGGTGAAATCGTGGGCTGAAGTCAGGTAAGATCCCCACTGATGACACTCCGCAAGAAAATCCTCATCACCCTTCCCTTGCTTTCGCTGCTGGCGTTGGCCGGATTCCAGGCGGCCAGGAAGGCAACCTCATCAGGCGACCCCATCATCGACGGCTTCAGGAAGACGACTGTGGCGTCGGTGGCGGACGCCGTCGACCAGGTGGTCGGCCGGCGCGGCTTCCTCTCACACAAGATCCGGCCCGTCGTGCCGGGCCAGATCGTCGGCCGGGCCATTACGGCGCTGGCGAGACCCTCAGCTCCGGATAAGGCGACGCCGACGCTTGCCACCAGATACGCGACGGAAATGATCGACAACTCCAACCCCGGTGAAGTGGGAGTGATCGTGATGGAGGACGGCGCGGACGTGGCCGCGATCGGCGGCCTCATGGGGACCGCGGCGAAGGCGCGGGGCATGGCCGGCATGGTCATTGATGGCGGTGTGCGGGACGTGGGAGAGCTGCGGGCCTTGGGTCTGACCACTTACGCTTCAAGCATCACGCCGGCGACGGCAGTGAGCCGCTGGACCAGCGTCGCGCGGAACATCCCGGTCGAGTGCGGCGGCGTCACCATCAAGCCGGGCGACATCATCGTCGCGGGCGAGGACGGCATCGTCTCCGTGCCCCAGGAGAAGGCGGCGGAAGTCCTGAAGCGGGCGCAGGAGATCGACGAGCGCGAAACCAGCATGGTCCCGATGATCAAGCAGCACAAGTCGCTTTCGAAGGTCGTCGCGCTCTTCAACCGGATCTGAGCGGCGCCGTCAGCGGTCAGCGGATGGTGATCCGGCGCACGCCAACGTTGTCCATCTCGTCGGTGACGCGGATGGCGATGGTGATCTCCGACTGCGCCGGTTTGGCGCTTTCGGTGCTGTAGTCGTGCTCCGGAGAGTCAGTGATTCGAGTCGTAGGCGATGCGGCAATCCACTCCCCGCCGTTGACGGAGAACTCGGCCGACTGGAGAGAGCTGAGCGCGTCGCGGGCGCGGAAGCGGACGATGAGCTTCTGCCCTTCGACGCGGGCGGAGACATCCATGATCTCCGGCGGCGTGTTGTCAATGGTGAACTCTTCGCTTTCGAGCGAGGCGGTGAGGCCCATGCCGGGGTAGTTGTCCGGCTGGTCGGACGCGGTGAGTCTCAAGCGATAGCGCCCGTCGGCGAAGCCGGTCGTGTCCCAACTGTAGCGGCTCTCCTTCATTCCGGACTTGAGCGGCTTCCATTCCTGTTCGCCGGCGCCGCGAATCTCGATTGTGGATTCGACGGCGTCCCCGTTGGCGTCGGAAACGCGCCAGCGGGCGCCGATGTGCCCCTTCTCATAATTCATCGTGACGGCGCCGGAATCGCCGGGGTTCGCGGCCGTTGGTGATTGGCGGCGCGGCTGGCCGAAGGCGGGGAGCGTGAGGGTTTGAGAGGCGGTGAGCGGCGATGTTGAGGTTGGGAACTTGTAGTTTGCCGGAGTGATCTCGAATCGTTCAATCGCCGGCGGCAGGTTCTTCATCTGATAAGCCGCTTCCACCAGAAAAAGCACAGGCGAGGCGCCGGCGGGCGAGGACGACAGTGTCGCCCGCCACGCGAGGAACCGCGCGGGGGGGGCTTCGATCCTGCTCCCTCGGGCAGGGTCTACGGGAGTCCACGGACTCCAGAACGACTGCCCGCTTTCGAGATTGCCGCTGCGCGCTTCAAGCTGAATCGCCCCACCTTCAGCGGAGCCTTCGAATCGCAGGCGTCCCCAGTAGGTGAAGCCGCCCGCGTCGAGGACGTCGCTTTCGATTGTGCCGGACTTCACGAGTCCGGGACCGAGTTGAAACAGCTTGCCGGGGTTGGCGGTGGCAGCCAGGAGCGAGCCCTGCTGCCCCGGGACGAGCGCGGTGATTTGCAGCGCGCCGGCGTCAATCAGGAGAGTGGAGGTGCGTTCATCGTCGATGCGGTGCAGTTTTCCCTCCGCGCCGGTTCCCGCGAGGAGCGCGCCTTTGCCGTCTAGGGCGAGGGCGTAGACGACGGCCTGCGGATGGGTCCAGATGCGGCGCGGCTCGCCGTCGGGGTGCAAGCGCCAGATCTCGCTGCCGCCAGCCGCGGGAGCGGCTCCGAAGCTCATTGCCGGCGGCGCAGGCTGAGTGGCCGGGCGCTGAGCCGCGGCCTGCTGCGCGCCGGCGGCGCTGGTGGCCGGCTGCGGCGTGACGGTGGTTGGCGTGACGACGGATGGAGCCGGCGGAACCTGCACCGGCGACCGGTTGCCCGCTGCCGCAGCATAGACTGTCCCGTCGGCGGCCGCCGCCAGCGCCGTCACTTCACGCTTTCCCGTCTGAACCACCACGAACGCTTCACCCGCCGGCGTGACTCTGAAGACCAGGCCGCGCGGCTCCGTGCCCGCATAGATCTGGCCCTTGGCGCCGACAGCGAGCGAACGAACGTGCGCCTCTTCAGCGTCGAACAGCAGCTTGGCCTGCCCGTTCGCCTCCACGCGCCAAACCTGCCCCGGTTCCCCGGTAGCGGCATAGAGTGCGCCGTTGGGCGCGGGGGCGAGCGCCCACAGGTAGCGCGCTTTCAAAGACGCGAGCAGCGCGGCTCTGCCCGAGCCGTCGAGCTTGTAGATTTTGGCGTCCGGCGCGACGCCGGCGAAGAGCGAGCCCGGCACGGCGGCCATTGAATAGACAGTCCCGCCCTCGAGCGTGGCGAAGAGCCGGGCCTTGCCTTTTTCCGACACAAACACCTTGCCGTCCGATCCGGCTGCGAAGACACGCTCGCCCATCGCCACCGCTGTCCACAGATGCGGCGTCTCGGCGTCGAAAAGTTCCTTCCATTCGGGGGCGAGTGTCAGCCGTCCGTTCGAGCTGAGCGCCAGGCCCTTGAGGATGCCTTTCTCGAACTCGGAGGCTTCGCTATGAGTCCAGGTTTTCGTCTCTACGGAAAAAGCGAGCAGGCTCGCGGCGCCCAAAGCCGCCATTACACGAATTGTCTGCGTCATTGATGGGTCTTTCTGGAAACTACTTCACGGTGAAGCGCACCGAGGCGTTGCCGCTGACGATGGAATCGATGGGCACGGAATTAACGGGCCTCGCGGTTTCGGGTGTAGCGGCGAGAGGACGGCCTCCTCTGGGCGCCTGCATCACGCCAAGAACGGACGAAGGCAGCGCGCCCATCGCCTGGTCATCGACGAACACCGTGGGCCTGGCCTCGACCAGGGACATGTAAAGCCGGTTGTTGGCCCGCTCCTGATTCAGAATCGAAATCGTCTGGCCGAGGTCCAGATTCCGGTGCATCACCGCGGCCATCATTTGCGCCCGGTTGAGGGTATCGCCGTCGCTGAGCAGGAGCCGGTGGTCTCCCTTCGCGAGCGAGTTGGGCACTACGAGCTTGAAGGTCTTGACCTGCCGTTCTCCGCGCCAGGGCTTCAGCACAACGCGCCCGGTCAGCTCTTCGCCCGGGCGGACCTCCACCCGGTCAAGCCAGGCGGATTCCACGGCGGCGACCTGCCTCTCGGCCTGCATGACGATTTCGGCGGTGACGCTCTGCACGGACGGCAGGTCATGCGGATTCTGGAAGAGCCGGTTGAAGCGGTCGGCCCACCACACGGCGATTTGCATGGGCGCGGGCATGGGCGCTTCACCTGTGGCAGCCATGTTGGAGACCTTCAGTTCCGGCTGCCCCTCGACACGGATGGAGCCGCTGAGCCTGAACGTGGCTTCATCGCTGGCGGCGGAATTGAGGTCCTGGAGCGTGTTGAAGACGGTCATCATCATCAGGAACGGCGTCCAGCGGGGGTGCGAGAAGACATTGAAGCGGAATTCCTTGTTGTCGGCCGGCGCGCCAGGCAACGGCTGCGATTTCACGCGCAACGTGACGGGGATGGTCTGGGCCGTCGTCCCGAGTTCGCCGAGGATGCCCGAGTGGCGGTCCTGCCGGAGCGCGCCGACGATTTCCGTGGCATTGGCGAACTTGTTGGGCTGGAACTGGCTCGAAAGAACCATCAGGACCTCGCCCTTGCTCATGGGCATGCTCAGCGGCCCGAGATTGAAGAAGCTGTGGCCGAATCCGAGGACTTTCTTGCCGTCGTTGTATGTCACGGTTCCAAGGCCGGTCACCGAAAGATCGCCCGAGACGAGGACGCCGGCAATGGCTTCGCCGGGCTGGAGCGCGTTCTGCCAGCCGGGCGCGGGCGTGCTGGACCGGATGGCGCCCGCCGCTCCGCCCTGAACGGGCGTGATGCCCATTTGCTCGAACCAAGGCCGGAACTCGCGGAGCGTGCTTTCGTGAAAGCCGGCGAACGTGAGGGGGGTCTCGATGGGTGTCATGCGCGCGCCTTCGAGCAATCCGGCAGGCGCTGAGAGTTCGGCGCGCCGCTGCGGCTCGGCCGGGGTCTTGGACTGCGAGGGGCGCGAGTCGTCGATGGCGTTGATCTCGAGCATCTGCTGAATCGGCGTGATGCCGCAGATGGCGTCGGGCGAGAAGACGCTGATGCGCAAGGCGATGGCCCCAAGCAGCTTGCCATCGATGTAAACGGGGCTGCCGCTCATGCCGCCGGCGACGTTCGTTCGCAGTGCCTTGCCTCCAAGCTTCGCCAGAATCACGTCCTGCCGCGGCCCCCAGGCGTTCTTCCAGAGTCCAATCAGTTCGACGGGGACGGGTTCCGGTTCGGTGCCCTGGAAAACGGTCCAGGCGATGCCTTTGACACCAGCCTTGACGCCCTCGAGTGGGAAAATCTCCACCGGTCCCGCCTTTGGCCTTGGCGGAATCACGGCGGGCAGGAGTGGCGCATCGGAGGGGGCAGGCTTGGTCGCCGGCGCCGGAGCCGCCTGTTTTTGGGCCGCAAAGATGCCGAGCGCCGCAGCCAGCAGAATCGCCGAGGCGAACGAAAAACGCATTCCAGGGGAACTCCCTCTTGTGAAGTGCAGCTAATTTCATTATCGTTGACTCGCCGGACTGTGTTCTTGAATTGAGGTAGACTCGAAAACTTGCAGCAAGCCAGCGAACCCGGTGAAATCACGAAGCTGCTCGAATCCGCGCGGCGCGGGGAGGCCGATTCGCTGGATCGTCTGCTGGAAGCCGTCTATCCGTGGCTGCGTTCGATCGCCGGCAACCTGATGCGCGGGGAGCGGCAGGGCCATACGCTGGAGCCGACGGCGTTGGCCCATGAAGCGATCATCCGCATGTTCCTGCGGCAGGAGGCCCGTTACAGGGACAGGTCCGATCTGGCTGCCGCCGCGGGCAGGCAGATGCGAAGGCTCCTCATTGATCATGCGCGGCGGCGTCTGGCTGAGAGGCGCGGCGGCGGAGCCGGGATGGCAGAGTATACAGGCTTCGAGAAAGCTTCTTCGGCCGACCTGGAGACCTGGCTGCTGCTGGACAACCTGCTCGATCAGCTCAAGTCGTTCGATCCCCGGGCGGCGGAAATCGTCGATTTGCGGTTTTTCTGCGGCCTGTCGCGGGAGGAGATCGCCGGCAGGCTTGACATCAACGTGCGGACGGTGCAGCGCGATTGGGAGGCCGCGCGGGCGTGGCTGTTGGCCGCCGTGGGGCGGCTTGCTGACGCGCGTGGCTCAGAAACGCCCGCTGAGCCGCGGCGGTCTGAGCGGGGTTCTGAGCGATGAGCCCCGCGCTCTGGCGCAAGGTCAAACCGCTGTTTGAAGCGGCGCTCGACCTTCCGGAGGGCGAGCGGGCGAGCTTTGTCCTGGCCAGGCTGGGCGGCGAACCCGCGGCCGCCGATGAGTTGCTGGCGATGCTGCGGGCTCACGAACAGTCCGCGAGCGTGCTGGACCGTTCACTGCCGGAGCGGATCGCCGCAATCCCTCAGTCCGAGGTTCCGGCTGATGGCCTCTCGGCCGGGCAGCTTGTCGCCGGCCGGTACCGTCTCAGGCGCGAACTTGGACGCGGCGGAAACGGCTCCGTTTGGGAGGCCAGCGACGAAGCCGTCCTGGGCCGGGCCGTAGTGGTGAAGGCGCTCCACGCCGGCGGTCTTGGCCAGAGGTTCGAGAACGAACTGGCCGCCCTGGCCAGACTGAACCACCGGCTGATCGCCACGCCGCTGGATTCGGGCGTGCTCGAAGACGGCCGCCGTTACATCGTCCTCGAATTCATCGACGGGCCGACGCTGCGGGAGGCGTTGCGCGGCGGCCCGCTGGAACCAATGCGCGCGTGCCGTCTGGTGAACCTGATCGCTCAGGCTCTGGACGCGGCGCAGCAGCAGGGAGTCTGGCACCTCGACCTCAAACCCGAGAATGTCCTGCTGCGCGGCGCCGGTTCGCCCGGCGAAGAGCCGGTTCTGGTCGATTTCGGGATTTCGCGGTTGGCGGGGGCGGCGCAGCAGACGGAGCAGCCGGCGGGTTCGCTGGCGTATGCTCCCGAAGAGCAGCTTTCCGGCGCGCCCGCGGCGACGAGCGATCAATACAGCCTGGCGCGGATGGCTGTTGAGATGATTACCGGCCATCGCCCGGCGGCTCTCGAATCTCCAGCCGCGCTCATGGCCCGGTGCGCAGCCTTGCACCCCAGGGCCATGCGCGTTTTCGCAAAGGCGCTGAGTTCCCATCCGGGGACACGCTTCGTCTCCACTTCCAACTTCGCGGAGGAACTCACTGCCGCGCTCGACCCGCAAGTTGCCGCCTCCAGGCGCCGCCGCCTGCTTGCCGCCGTGTTCTGCTTCCTGCTGTTCGCCGCAACGTTAGTCTACGTCTGGCTTAACCGCGAGCGGGAGAACCTTCTGTTGAGGCAGGAGGCGGACGCGCTGCTCTCGCAGACCAATATGGTCGTGGGGTTGCTGGATGCCGGTTATCTCGATCAGAAGCTCCTGGCTGAAAGGGTTCGCATCGCTGTCCAGCGGCTGACAGCCCACGTCGATTCAGGAAAAAGGGAACGCAACGTTCTTCTTGCCCTGTTTGAAGCGCAAATGCTGTACGGTGTCATGCACGGGCATCCCGCAATTCCGCATCTGGGGTCCATCGAGGTGGGTATCCGGACCCTGGAGGACGGATTCAGGACGCTCGAACTCATCTTCGAGGGGCGCGAGAAGGGCGGCAGGTATATGGCCCGGTTCGCCATCGCCAGCGACGCGCTCGCTTCACTCCTGATTGAAGCAGGACAGTATGACAGGAGCGCGGCGGTCGCCAAACGGGCTCTGCAATCGCTCGACGATTTGGAGAAGAGCCGGAAGTTGAACCAGGATTTGACGCAGCACCGGGCGAATCTCCTCATGACACTCTCGAGAGCTCCTTTTCACAAGCAGCAATGGGAAGAATGCCTCGCTTTACGAAATGAAGGCGTGCGGCTGAAGCGGCAAGCGCTTGAACGCCGGCCCACCGCGGCAGCCAGCGCGGACTTGGCGGGCGTCCTCGCCGCGCGCGGCTACCTGCACCGCGACATGGGCCGTCTGGAAGACGCGCTGCGGGATTACGAGGAGAGCAATGCGATCCTCGCGCGTTTGAAAGCAGAGGACATCCGGAACCTGAAATATGACTGGCTTCGGGCAAAGAACCAGCTTGAGGAAGCGCGGACCTTGCTCTTGCTGGGGAAGCCGAAAGCGGCGGAGGCGCTGTTGGATGCATCGGTGCGTTCGCACCGGTCGTTACGCGACGAGTTGCCGCAGGGGCTCACCATCAGAAGGACCCTCGCTCTCAGCCTTTCCTGGCTCGCTTCGGCGCGGCGCTTGCTTGGACTCCCTCCAGAGCGTTGGCGCCCGCTGATACTCGAAGCCGTGGAGCACGCCGATTTCGGCCTCAGCCGCGATCCTCAAAACGCCAAGGCATGGGACGAATCGCAAGGGATTCGCAGCCGCGCCGCCGAGGCGGGCGTGGAATTGCCGCCTCCGCCGGTTCCGCCTCCGGCCGCGCATGGAGCGGTTAGTCGTTCAGTCGTGCCGGATAGCGGCAGCCGGGGTAGCTTGTAGAGATCGTGCCAATTAGTTGTGCGACATCGACGGCAGTCGCGTTCGTCAGCACGCGGCCCATGACGGGCGCGCGCATCAGCCCGGCGCTGTCGGCCTCCGCGATGACGGGTAGGAGCGCGTAGGCCGCTTCGAGCGTCTGCAACTTGGTCAGTTGAGGCGCCGTGAGCAGTTTCCGGGCGTTCTGCATGGTCTGGCTGTCGCGGTCGCGCGCCTCGCGGCAGATGGCTTCCAACTCGGCGTACCGGACACCGAGAGCGACAGGGTCCGGAACTTTCGCGTTGGTTTCCTGCGCGAGTTCGCGTTCCACTTCACCGACCCGGCGCTGCTTCTCAATCAGATACCGATGCCACTCCGCTTGCAGCCGGAAGAGTCCTGTCTGTTGTTCGGCGGTCAGTTCCAGGTAGCGAGTCAGTTGCGGATACGGCATCCGGATGGGCGGCATGATCGGATTCTGCTGGGCGAAGGCGGCGAGGCTCATCGCCGCCACCCCCAGGCGGAGAGCGAATGTAAACTTCATACATCATTGATAAACCGGCCGGCGGGGAAGAAGTTGCGCCCCGCCGCCCGCAGCCTTTGCGGACGTGATGCAATACCAGCAGCCATGCAATTCAGCCGCCGTTCGTTGCTTGCCGCTCCCGCCTTGGCGATGGCCGCCTCAAAACGGCCGAATCTCGTCATGATCCTGGCCGACGACCTCGGGTGGGGCGACCTCAGTCTGAATGGCGCCCCCGACATCTCGACGCCCAACATCGACTCCCTGGCCCGCGACGGCGTGCGGTTCACTCAGAGCTATTCCAACGCGCCCGAGTGCTCGCCGGCGCGCTGCGCTCTGCTCACCGGGCGGTATCAGCAGCGCGCCGGCGGTCTGGAGTGCGCCATCGGCGTCGGCGACACCGGCAGATACGACGAGGCAGCCTGGTTGCAGTCGCGCGGGGAGTTGGGGCTGCCGCCCGCTGACGCCACGCTTGCCCCCTCGCTCGCCAAAGCCGGCTATGACGTCGCGCTGTTCGGCAAGTGGCACCTCGGCTATCGTGAGAAGTTTCTCCCGGTGCGGCAGGGCTTTCACGAGTTCTTCGGCATCCTGGGGGGCGCGGCGGACTATTACACCCATGAGGAGCCGAACGAGGGCCGCGGCCAAAAACCGCTCTACCTCAACGAGACCAGGGTAGACCGCGCCGGAAACCTTACGGACCTGTTCACCGAAGCCGCGCTTGACTGGCTCGGAAAGCGCGGCGGCCGGCCGTTTTTCCTTTATCTGCCCTTCACCGCTCCGCACGACCCGTTGCAGAACCCGGCCGAGTTCGACCCGGCGGCCGGCACCGCGCCGCAACGCCCGAAGGACCGCAAGACCTATGCGGCGATGGTGCAGCATCTCGACCGGTGCGTCGGCGGCATCCTGGCGCGGCTCGACCGCATGGGCGCGGCGCAAAACACCCTGGTCGTGTTCCACAGCGACAACGGCGGGACCGCGGTGGGGCGGAACTCGCCGTGGCGCGGAGGCAAATCGAGCGTGTTCGAGGGCGGCATCCGCTCGCCGCTGCTGCTTCGCTGGCCGGGCCGGTTGAAGGCCGGCGCAACGTCTTCTCAGCCGGCTTTGACCATGGACATCACGGCGACACTGCTTGCCGCCGCGGGGGTCGCGCCGCAAGGCCTGCGGCTCGACGGAATGGATCTGCTGCCCTATGCGTCAGGATCGAGGCCGCCCGCCGCGCGGACGCTCTTCTGGCGCTACAAGCGCGCGGCCAACCGCCGCAAAGCCGTTCGCGACGGCCGCTGGAAGTACGTCTTCGACTCGGGCGCGGAGTTCTTGTTCGATCTCGAATCGGATCCGGGTGAGTCGAAGAATCTGCTGCCGGCCAATCCCGCGAAGGTGGCGGAACTGAAGTCGGAGCTGACATCATGGGAAGCGGAGACAATGGCTCCGCGATTGCGCGAATTCTACGCAACTCAACGTTGACGCCCGGGTGGCGAAACTGGCAGACGCAAGGGACTTAAAATCCCTAGTTCCGAAAGGAACGTGCGGGTTCGATTCCCGCCCCGGGCACCACGCACAAGCCCCCCGTCAGGGCAGTTTCGACTCGCGCGCCACTTTGCCCTCCCGGGCTTCGGCGATGGAGACGCTGTTGGCTTCCAGCGTGGAGCCCGTCACCTGGTCCAGCGCGGCTTTCGCCGTGTTGTAGGAGGCGAGAGAAGAGACTTCCGCGAACCTCGCGGCTGCCAGGTCGCGCTGTAGTTGTATGACAGCCGCGGCCGTGGAAGCGCCGGCTTCGAATTTGGTTTGCTCGCCTCGCAGCAACTGCTCCTGCAACACGCGGTTCTTCTGCGCGGATTCGTAGCGGGCGCGGGCCTGCCGCAGAGAAACCACGGCGTTCATGACGTCCACCTCCACGCGGTTGAGAGCTTTCCGGTTCGAGAGCTCGCTCTGCCGGTACTGCAGTTGGTCGATGGCATGGTCGGATTGGGCCTGCCGGTTGCGGACCGGCACGGAGATGAACGCGCCGATGCGGTCGGTGGGGAAGTTGCGCCGGAAGACCTGCCCCGCCGCGGTCGGGAAGCCGCCCACGAAAAACGGGTCGGGACTGGCCTGCCCCGGTTCGGCTGGCCTCGCCGTGCCGGCCAGTCCGGCGCTGGTCATCGCGCCAAAGACCTGCAAGTTCGGCAGCACGCCGTTCGCGGTCCCGATGGCGGAAACTCGCGCCGCCTCCAGATTGGCATTGGCGACCTGCAAGTCGGGGCGGTTCGCGCGCGCCTTCTTCACCAGTTCTTCGATGGGAGGGAGGTCGTCCTTCTCGGGAATGGTCAGACGGCCGGTGAGGATCACGCGGGCCGAGGCGAGCGCCGGGTCGGCGGCGCCGTTCCGGCTCAACAGGTTCTTCAGCCGCAACTCCTGTTGCGCGGCCGTGGTTTCAGAATTCACCAGCGCCAGCCGGCTCTGGGCCACCTGCGCCTCGAACCGGGTGAGTTCGGGTTGCGCGAGAACGCCGATCTCCACCTGCCGGTTGGCGTTCTTTCTCAAAGTCTCCGCCACGTCCAGCGCAAGCTGTTTGGCCTTCAGGTCCTCCTGCGAAGCCGCCAGCGCGATGTAGGCGTTCACCACCTGATTCACCACGGCGATGACCTGCGCCTTGAACGCGATGTCGCTGGTCTGCACGTTCATCTTCGAAACTGTAATGTTCCGCTCATTCACCCTCCGGCCCAGGCCGCGCAGCAGGTTGTGCTGGAAGGAGAGCGAGAGGTTCGCGGCCGTCGACGGGTTGAGGATGTTGGTGGGAGAGTTCTCTTCAAGGTAGTTGGTGCGGAAGCCGAGACTGACGCTGCCGCCGGTGAGAAAACCCTGCTGGATGGAGTTGTTGAAAACGCGCGAATCCGAAATGAGCACCGGGCTGCGGCTCTGGACTGTGTTGGACTGCGGCTTTTCACTGTGAGTGAACGTGGTGGTCTGCTGGAAGATCGGATCGAGGGTCTGGGTCACCGGCCCTATCTGCGTGATGGACTGGTTGGTATTGCGCGCGCCTCCTCCACCGAATCCGCCGCCGGTGATGCCCGCGGCGGTCTGGCTGCCGGTGACGCCCTGTCCGGCCGCGACACTGCCGGCTTGAGCGGCTGAACTCGGCACGCCCGGCAGCAGGCCGCCCGCTTGGGCGCGTTGGAGCCTCCACTCGGCCAGGATCGGGTTGTAGCGGGCGAGTTCCAGGTCGATGTTATTCTCAAGAGCAAGCGCGAGCGCATCCTCCAACGAGAGGTACAGGTTGCCGGCGCGAATCAGGCCGGCCATCCGCTGCGAGTTGCCGGCGCGAATTGCGGGCACGGTCACGGCGGAGTATGGGCGGACGAAAACCGATCCTGCCGGACGCTGGGGCGCGATGGCCATCTGCTGAGCGGCCAGCGGCAACTGGCCCGGCAGCAGCCCGCAGCAGAACAATGCGACGAACGTTCTCATTGGGCGCCTCCTTCCGGCAGCTTGGCGGGCAGTTTCGATTCGCGGCTCACCTTGCCTTCAAGCGCCTCCTCGACGATTACGCCATTCACCTCGAGCGTGCGGCCCAAGGCCTGGTCGTAAGCGATGCGCGCGTGCGTGTAGTTCGCCATCGCCTGCACTTCCGCGCTGATGGCGGTAGCGAGGTCGCGCTGGCTTTGCACCACCTGATAAGGCGTGCCGGCGCCGAGTTCGTACCGCCGCCGGTCGGCCGAAAGGGTTTCTTCCTGCAGAATCCGCGACTTCAGCGCCGCCTCGTAGCGTGCCCGGGCCTGGCGCAAGCCAATCACCGCATTCTGCACGTCCACGCGAACCTGGCTGCTGTTCTTCATCAGGTTCAACTCGTTCTGCCGCATCTCCAGCATGCTGGTGGCATAGTCGGACTGCGCGGCCCGGTTGCGCAGCGGAATGTTGAGCGAGAAGCCCACGGAGTAGGTGGGATACTTGGCTGTAACGAGCTGGTTGAGCAGCTTGCCGTAGCCCCCTGCCAGTTCCGCAATGCCGGGCTGCAACGCGCCGAGAGCGGTCAACTCGCCCACCAATCCGTTGGAGGTGAACTGCGCGAAGGCTTGCAGCGAAGGCTTGAGAGAACTCTTGATGCCGGTCAGGTTCAGCCGGTTGCTGTCGAGGTTGATGCGCGCCTGCTGGATCTCAGCCCGCTTTTCAAGCGCTTCCCTCACCAGTTCCTCTTCCGGTTTCAGCTCGTCCGTGGCCGGCATTTCAATCCGGTCCAGAGGCACGATATGGACGGCGGAGAGCCCGGCGGCAGCCACGCCGTTGCGGCTCAGGGCGTTTTTCAGGATGGTCTCCTGCTGCATGAAGTTCGTCTCGGCGATGACCAGGTCCTGCTGGGCGGCGTAGAGTTGGGCCTCGGCGCGCGTGATCTCGATCTCGGCCAGTGCGCCGATCTCGACCTGCTTGCGATTGTTCTCGAGAAGCTGCCTGGCCACCTCGACGCTCTGGCGGCGCGCCCTCCGGTCGGTGTCGAAGCTCACCAGATCCCAATAGAGGTTCAAGGCCGAGGAGATCGTGGCGATGAGCTGCTGCCTGAACTGCAAGTCGGTGACTTTCAGGTTGTTCCTCTGGACCCGGATGTTGCGCCCGTTGACCGCCGGACCAAAGCCCTGCAGCAGGTTCTGCGTCACCTGGAAGTCGAGGGAGCCGGTCGTGAACGGGTTGAGGTTGAAGAACTGGCTGTTGAGAGAAATGCGCTGGCTTGCATAACTCACCGAGGCGCCCAGGCCGAAATCGAAGTTCTGCGAATACTGCGTCTGGAAGATCCCCGACTTCTGGACCAACGCGGTCGTGCCGGTGAGGATGGTGTTGCTTTGGGGCGTTTTGGCGTGCTGATAGTTCACGAAGGCGGAGAGGTTGGGATCGAGCGAGGGGATGCCCGGGCCAAGCTGCGTGACGATGCCGCCGCCGGATCCCACGCCGCCACCCGCGCCTCCGGCGTCGCCCCCGGCGAGACTGACGCCTTGCAGGCTGACGCTCTGCGGACCGGCAGAGACCGGCAGCCCGACACTCCGCAGCGCGCCGCCCGCCTCGGCGCGTTTCAATACCTGCGCCGCCAGCAGGGGGGCGTAGCGCTGGATTTCGACGTCGACGCTGTTCTCGATGGCCAGCGCCACCACGTCCTGCGCCGTCAAATAGAGGTTCCCGGCCCTGATCAGGGAATCGAGACGGCTCGAATTGGCTTCCCGGATTGGAGCGGCCTCGCGGGTACGGTACGGCCCGGTCATCCAGAGCAGGCTGCCTTTCGGATCGGCCATGCCAAGCTGGCTCTGGGCTGCGGATGGGGCGCTGACCAGCGGAAAGATAAGAAAAACGGACAATAGTTGACTTCTGGGTTTCATGAGACGGCTCAGGCAGCTAGTTTTCTGACACCAAATAGAAAGACGGCCGCCGCCCCGCGACAGTTCCCGGCGCTGAAAATACTGGCCGGCCGGCTTTCGGAATACGGCGCCAGTTCCTAGGATTCCACGTTTCGAAATCAGGGACCCGCGAGGCCGGGACCAGCCTGGATGAGCGCGTCTCCCTCCAGGGACGATATCGCACCGAGTATCCGGCCCATCGGGAACAGTCCTGTTCTCGCGCGCCAGTGTTCGCGGCACTTCGCGGGGACTTGAGTCAAGGGGAGCATGCTCGTCCAGAGGACGGGGCGGAAGTTGAACCCCGGCGCACGGGCGGGCCTGTACTCGTAGGGGCCGCTGGCCCTGCCGAGGTACACATCGCCCCTGAAATCGTCAACCAGTGCGACGAGGTCTCCCGCCTCAATCCCGTGCGAGAACCAGTAGAAATGGCTGATGAGCGCGGGATACCGGCTGGACGGCATGCCGGGATACGCCGCCGGAATCACCCGGCGGAATGCAGAGCGATGCGCCGGCAGGGCGGACAGATCTCCCAAATCGATGAAACCGAACGCGACGCCGTCAGGCTGAATGTCGATTTCCCGAAAGCCCCTCGTCAGGCCGGCACGGAAGATCCAACCAGCCCCCGAATAGGGCCTTCTGGACATTTTCAGTCATTTGTCCCGGGGAGGCGCGAACTGGTTTCAGGCGCTCGCCAAACAGATATGCTTGGCTCATGCGGCTCGAGAATAAAGTGGCAATCGTGACCGGCGGCTCGCGGGGAATCGGCCGCGGCATCGCCGAGTCTCTGGCGCGCGAGGGCGCACGCGTTGTCGTCAACTACACCCGCTCGGAACTGGAGGCTGAGAGCGCGGCGCGCGCTTTCGGCGGCTTGGCGGTCCGCGCTGACGTCAGCGACCCGAGGCATGTCACCGCGCTGTTTGAGACGGCGGAGCATGAATTCGGCGGCATCGACATCCTGGTCAACAACGCTGGCGTGGCCGTCTTCAAGCCGCTGGCCGAAACGACCGATGAGGACTTCGAGTTCGTCTTCGGCGTGAACACCCGCGGCGCGTTCTATTGTCTGCGCGAAGCCGCGCGCCGCCTGAGAAACGGAGGCCGCATCGTCAACATGTCAACCGGCGCCACAGTGCACGGCACGCCGGGCGGATCGATCTACTGCGGCTCGAAGGCCGCGCTGCAACTGTTCACGCGGTGCCTGGCGCGGGAATTGGGCGATCGTCAGATCACGGTCAACACGGTCTCGCCGGGCTTCACCGACACCGACATGCTGCGGCAATTCCCTCACCTCGTGGACATCGCGCCGTCGATGTCGCCTCTCGGCCGCGTCGGACAGGTGGAAGATGTCGCCCGCGTTGTCACATGGCTCTGCACTCCGGACGCGGATTGGATGACCGGCCAGAACATCCAGGCCGGCGGCGGCGCCTCGATGGCGTGAGCCTGCCTCTCTGGCGGTCGAGCCGGATGGTGAATAATGAAAGAATCGCCATGAATCGCAGGCAGTTTCTCGCCACCTCCGCCGCGGCTCCTCTTGCTGCCGGCGCCGGACCCAGACTCGGCGTCGACATGTTCAGTCTCCGGTCCCAGGGTTGGACTCCGTTCCAGTCGCTCGACTACTGTGCGAAATTCGGCGCAAAGGTCGTGCACTTCTCCGAGATCCGGTTCCTCGGTTCGCTCGATGAACAGCACATGAAGAAGGTGGGCGGGCACGCCCGCAAGCTCGGAATCGAACTTGAAATCGGGATGCGCTCCATCTGCCCCACCTCCACCGCCTTCGATCCCAAGCAGGGAACAGCCGAGGAACAATTAACCGCGGTGCTGAAGGCGGCCAAGACAGCCGGCTCCAAGCTCGTACGCGCTTTCCTCGGCACCATGGCGGACCGCAAGACGCCCGGCGGCATCGAGGCTCGAATCGCCGACACGGTGAAGGTGCTGCGCGCGGTGCGGTCACTGGCGCAGGATCTCGGGCTGAAGATAGCCATCGAGAACCACGCCGGCGATATGCAGGCGCGCGAGCTCAAGACGCTGATTGAAGAGGCGGGAAAGGACGTAGTCGGAGCCTGCTACGACTCCGGCAACCCCTGCTGGGTGCTCGAGGACCCCCACTTGACCCTCGAAACCCTGGCCCCATACATTCTGACCGCGCACATCCGCGACAGCTACCTCTGGAACACCGATGAAGGCACGATGGTCAATTGGACCCGCATGGGGGAAGGCAACGTCGACATGGAAGGGCTGTTGAGGAAGTTCGTCACGCTCTGCCCGGGCAAGACGATGTCTCTCGAAGTCATCGTCATGGGGCCGCGCCCATACGCCTGGCGCAAACCCGAGTTCTGGGACGGCTACCGGAATGTGCCTGCCTGGGAGTTCTCGCGCTTCATCTCACTGGGCGCGAAAGGGACGCCGCGTCCCGCGCCCGCCAAGCCCGCCAGCAAAGAAGAATCGCTCGCCAGAGAACGCGAGGACTTTGAGGTTTCGATGGCCTGGACGAGGAAGTTCTTTGATGCGTAACAAGCGCTCCCTGACGGCCGCGCCTCTGCCGCCGCTGCTGCGCCACGACCTTCAAGGAGTGGTCTGGCCCATGTGGAGCAGTTGTCGGCTGGCAAGCCCTAAGCTGGCTCTCGTCTTTGCAGCAGCCATCCTGGCGGCGGGCAACCAGGCTCCGGCGCAGAAGCCTGCCGCCATTCGGCAGGTCCGCAACGCCGCGGAGCAGAAGAACTGGGCCGAAGCCAGGCGCATTCTCGACGCCTTCGAGAAGGACAACGGGCGCACCTCCGCCTGGCTGGAGGCGTATAGCTGGATCGCCCGCGGCAGGCTCTTTGCGGAGGAGTATGGCGAGGCGGTCCGCGTCGCCCGGGATGTCGAGCAGCAGGCTCTGGCTCTGCTGAAGACGCGCAAACTCGGCGGCGATGCCAGCCTCGCGATTGCGTTGGGCGCCGCCATTGAAGTGCAGGGTCTCGCCCTTGACGCCCAGGGGCAGAAGAGCGAAGCCGTCGCTTATCTGCAACAGCAGCTCAAGCGATACTACTCTTCGCCGATTCGCGCCAGGATTCAGAAGAACCTGCACCTCGTCTCGCTTGAGGGCCGTGCCGCGCCCGCGCTCGCGGTCGCCGAATCGGTTGGCCCGAACAAGCCTGTGCCCTTGTCGTCTCTGCGGGGCCGAAAAGTGCTCATGTTCTTCTGGGCCCACTGGTGCGGCGACTGCAAAGGGATGGCCGCCACAATGGCCCGCATCTCGAAGGAATTCCCGAACCTCGCCATCGTCGGGCCAACGCAGCCTTACGGCTACATCGCCGGCGGCGAGGAGGCTCCGCGCCCGCGTGAGGTCGCCTACATTGAAGAGACCCGCGCGAAATACTACGGCGCCATCGAACGTATGAGCGTTCCCGTCAGCGAGGAGAACTTCAAGCTGTGGGGCGCCAGCACAACGCCCACGCTTGCCGTCATCGATAAGACCGGAATCGTTCGCCTGTACCACCCCGGCAGCATGACCTACGACGAGCTTGTGCCCTACCTGCGCGACGAACAGCCAGCGAAGCCGTCATCCTCCAAGACCTCCGGCCGGTAACCCGATCCGGTCGCATTCCGCAAAGCGCGCGGCCAAGCCCGGTCCCTGCGTTGCGACGCCGTGAAACCCCTGTGGGACAATGAAAGTTCACTCTCGCGGTCTCCCCACGAATGAAAATCAAGAATCCGAACCTTCGCAACATCGCCATCATTGCGCACGTCGACCACGGCAAAACCACCCTGGTCGACTCCATGTTCAAGCAGAGCGGCATCTTTCGCGCCAACGAGAACGTCGCCGAGCGCGTCATGGACTCCAACGAGCTCGAGCGCGAACGCGGCATCACCATCCTCGCCAAGACCACCGGCGTGCGCTATCACGGCGTCAAGATCAACATCGTTGACACGCCAGGCCACTCCGACTTCGGCGGCGAGGTCGAACGCGCCCTCAAACTCGTCGACGGCGTCATGCTTCTGGTCGACGCCAGCGAAGGTCCTTTGCCGCAAACCCGCTACGTTCTCTCCAAAGCCCTCGAAGCGCGCCTCCCGCAAATCGTCGTCATCAACAAAATCGACCGCGCCGACGCCCGCGTCGAGGAAGTTCTGAACGAAATCTACGACCTCTTCATCGACCTCGACGCCACCGAAGAGCAGCTCGACTTCCCCGTGATTTACGCCATCGCCCGCGACGGAATCGCCAAGCGTTCGCTTAGCGACGATTCCACCACCCTCGAGCCCCTCTTTGAAGCCATCGTCGAACACATCCCACAGGCCACCGGCGACCCCGGCGCCATCCTCCAGTTCCAGGTCGCCAACCTCGACTACTCGGACTATCTCGGCCGAATCGCCATCGGGCGCGTCTCCCAGGGCACGCTCCGCCTGGGCGACGAAGTCAGTGTCTGCAAGCTCAACGGCGAGATCCAGAAGACCAAAATCACCAAGATGTACTCGTTCGAAGGTCTGAAGCGCGTGGAGGAGACCATCGCTCGGCCCGGCGATATCCTCGCCATCGCCGGCGTCGAAGGCATCTTCATCGGCGAAACGGTCTCCCACCCCGAGACCCCCGCGCCAATGCCGAAAATCCAGATCGACGAGCCGACCATCGCCATGCTCTTCACGGTGAACACCTCGCCCTTCGCCGGACGCGAGGGCCAGTACGTCACCAGCCGCAATCTGCGCGACCGCCTCGACCGCGAACTCCTTACCAATGTCAGCCTGCGCGTCGAAGAAGCCGGCGGTCCGGACGCCTTCAAGGTGATGGGCCGCGGAGAACTCCAACTCGCCATCCTCATCGAGATGATGCGCCGCGAAGGCTACGAGCTCATGGTCGGCAAGCCAACCATTCTCACGAAAGAGATCGGCGGGAAACTCCACGAGCCCCAGGAGCTGCTCGTCGTCGATGTTCCCGAAAACTACGTTGGTGTGGTTATCGAGAAGCTCGGTATGCGCAAAGGCAAGATGTCGAAGATGGTCAACCATGGCAGCGGGCGCGCCCGCCTCGAATTTCTCGTCCCCTCCCGCGGGCTCATCGGCCTTCGCAGCGAAATGCTGACCGACACCAAGGGCACGGCGATCATGAATTCGCTCTTTCACGGTTACATCGAGTGGCAGGGCGACATTCCCATGCGCCTGACCGGCGCGCTCGTCGCCGACCGCCCCGGCGCCGCCACCGGCTACGCAATCTACAACCTTCAGGAACGGGGCGAGATCTTCATCGAGCCCGGCCAGGAGGTCTACGAAGGCATGATCATCGGCGAGAACTCGCGCCCTGACGACCTCAACGTCAACATCGTCAAGGAAAAGAAGCTCACCAACATGCGCGCTTCCACCGCCGATGAAGCCATCCGCCTCGTTCCCCCGCGCATCCTGAACCTCGAACAGGCGATCGAGTTCATCAACGACGAGGAGTACGTCGAGGTCACGCCCAAGTCCATCCGCTTGCGCAAGAAGATCCTCAAGGCCAACCAGCGCTGAGGCGCGCCTCCCATGAACCGGGCCCTCCGCATCCCCTGGAAAGACCTGGCGCTCATCTCTCCCGCTGTGATCCTCTTCCTGGCCATGGCCGGAGCCGGTCTCCGCTCCGGGCTATTCCCGGACGAGATGATGAACATCTACGGCTATTGGCGCGAGCCCTGGAGCAAACTGCTTGTATCGAACCTGCTCTTCTACGAGGGAGGCTACCGCCCCGCCGGCGCGTTCTTCTACCGGCCGTTGTTCGACCTCGCCGGCTTCAACCCGCTGCCCTACAGGCTGGTCTGTTTCGCGCTTCTCCTCACAAACCTGGTCCTCGCTTACTGTCTCGTCAGGCGTCTGACCGCCAGCCCCGCAACGGCTTCACTCTCCACGGTGCTCTTCGCCTACAACGCCTACCTCGCCGACCTCTATTACTCCTCCGGCACCGTCTACGACTTGCTCTGCTTCGCCTGCCTTGCCGGCGCTGTCCTGCTCTACTCCGCCAAACGCTCAAAAGGCCGGCCGGGCGCGACGCTGCTAGCCGCCATCGTCGCCCTTCAGATCTTCGGACTCAACGCCAAGGAGATGGCGGCCGTTCTGCTTGTTCTTCTGGCCGGCTGCGAACTACTGTTCCACCCTCGCGCCGGACGCGACTTCCGCGCCACCGTCATCACCGCCGCCATCGTTTCCATCGGCATGTACGGCCGGCTTCTCGAAGTCGGCGGCATGGCCGTCAACCCCGCCTACCGGCCCTCGCCCGATCAGGCACAGAACGTCCTTCGCGTCTACGTCGGCCTCATGTTCTACAATCCGCCGTCCGCCAGCGGCGCGTTCGTGGTTTCTTTCGTCAGCGCCCTCGTCCTCAGCGTCTCTCTCGCCCGCCGGAACCACATTCGATTCGCTGCCCTCTGGGCGCTCATCACGCCGCTGCCTGTGCTCTTGATCTCCCAGCGCAGCCTTTACGTCATGTACGTCCCGATGCTTGGCGTGGCAATGCTCGCCGGCTCAGTGCTTGCAGCAGTCCTGCCCGCGCGGCTCAAGGACGGGCGCAGCGTTCTGATTCTGCCCTTGGCCTGCGCGGCGCTCCTCCTCCCGCTTCATCTCCGCCACAGACCGGAAGGGCTCAGGGGCGTCACGCCGGACGAACCCAAGGTCCGTTCCATCGTCGCTCTTCTCGACCGCCAGCTCCCCGCCCTGCCCAAAGGCGCCCGCGTTTATGTCGATGAGGACCCTTTCGCCAATGACGATTGGATCCTCACCAGGCTGTTCCGTCTTTACTATCGCGACAACACGTTGGTCGTCGACCGCCGGAAGCAGAATAGCCCCGGTCCCGCCGGCCATCACTACGTTCTCTCCCTTCGCGACGGCCCTTGGTCGCTTTCCGTGACCTCAGGCGGCGGGTCTCGCTAGCCGCGGCTCCAGGTACTCCTTCATCGCCTGCCTGCCGCGGTACAGGTGCACTTTGACTGTGTTGACCGGGATGCCCAGCCGTGAGCCAATCTCCTCCACGCTGAGGTCCTCGATCAGCCGCAGCTTCATCACCTTGAGATAGGACGGCTTCACAAGGCTCATGCTTTCGTGGACCAGCCGGCGGCGCTCCTCGCGCAACGCAGCCGCCTCCGGCGTCTCCCCGGCCGAAGCGAGAACCCGGACCACAACGTCGCCGTCCTCATTGACCATCTCGCCGATCTCCACGACGTTCTTCCGCCGTTTCCGGACGATCCCCAGCGCCTCGTTCATCGTGATCCTCGTCACCCACGTCGAGAACGCCGAGTCCCCCCGGAAACGCGACAGGTTCTGGAACGCCCCGAGCAGCGCCTGCTGCACCGCGTCCTCCGCCTCGCTCTCATTGCCGGTGATCCGCATCGCCATGCGATACATCCGCGCGGAGTAGATCTGAGCCAGCTCGTCGAACGCCTCGCGGCCGCCCGCCTGCGCCCGCTCGATCAACTGCTTCTCATCGTGAATCCTGGTCCCTTTTCCCGTGTTCATCAGCCGTCCCTTTCGAGACCAGAATCGCGTCGGGAGGCTTTAACATCGGAGGGAGAGCGAGTGAGCTAACGGTGAGATAAACTGATTACTCCTTGTGGAACAACAGGATCAGGCCGGCGCCCTTCTGAGAGGCATCCTCTCGTCCCCGCAGTTCGCCCAGTCCCGGCGGATGCAGCGGTTCCTTGCCGTGATCGTCGAGCGCGCCCTCGCCGGCCGTACCGAGGACCTGAAGGAGTACACCATCGGCGTCGAGGTCTTCGACCGCCCCGCCGACTACGACCCCCGCATCGACTCCATCGTCCGTGTCGAAGCCCGGCGACTGCGGCGCAAGCTGAGGGAGTATTACGCCGGACCCGGCAAGAAAGACGCGGTCGTCATCTCCCTGCCGGAGGGCTCCTACATCCCGCGGTTTTCCGGCCTTTCCGCGCCAGCCGCAGCGCCGCCCGCCTTGACTCCCTGCCCGCGCCTCGCCGTCCTGCCATTGGAGACGGTCCCCGGCTCCCCCGACGCACTGATGCTGGCCGGCGCGCTCACTGACGATTTCCTTGCGTCGCTCGCCAGGATTCCCGGTCTTCTCGTCGTCACCCGCTCATCCACTCTCCGGTTCTCCCAGCCCGGCCGCGATCTGAAATCGGCTTCCGCCGAACTCGGCGTCGATTGGATCCTCGAAGGTTCTCTGCGCCGGGCGGGCGACGGTTGGCGGCTGAACGTGTTGCTCGCGGAGTGCGCGACCGGATTCGCGCGCTGGAGCGCATCCTTCTCAGCCGGCGCTGTCCAACTCCAGACACTGCATGAACCCATCGCCCGTGAAGTGGCGTCACGTCTTGGCGTCCCCATGCCGGTTCCAGCCGGGGCGGCTTCCGACTCCGACGCCGCGCTCTCCGCCTTCCGCCACCTGCTGGAAGGCCGTCACCTGATGCTCCAAATGACCCCGCGAAGCCTCCGCCGCGCCGCCGAAGCCTTCCGCCGCGCCACGCAGGCGGACCCCATGCTCGCGCCGGCTTGGGCCGGGCTCGGCGGGAGCATGCTTCTGATGAGCATTTTCGGCGACACCGCCCCCACCATGGTCGCCACTGAAGCCAGAGGCTTTCTCCAGCGCGCTCTGGAGCTCAACCCGGAACTGCCGCAGGCGCACGTCTGGCGGGGCTTTTATCACGCCACCTACGAATGGCGCTGGGATGCCGCCGAGGAGGATTTCCTCCGCGCTCTTGAGATCAATCCCAATATCTTCATGGGCCGCGTCTGGCTCGCCGCCGCAGTCTACGCCCCACTTCGCCGCTACGGCGAAGCTCACAACCAGCTCAGCCTGGCACGGGGGCTCGACTCGGCAAGCCCCGTCCTCCATGCCCTCGAGGGTCTGCTGGCCGCCCAGACGGGCGACCTCGCCTCCGGACTCCGGCTGCTCCGCGCGGCCCGCGGGCTCAGCCAGACCTTCTACGGCGCTCACCACCTCGAAGCCCGCGTCCTCGCCGCCCACGGCGACTTCCAGCACGCCCTCGATGTCCTCGAAGAGGCCCGCCCCCGCGCCGGTTCCGACCCGCGCAATCTCGCTCTCATCGCCTGCCTCAAGGCCCGCCTCGGTCAAACCGAAGAAGCCAGCGAGATCGCTGTCTCGCTTCGCAAGACGGCTGAACACGCCTACGTCTCCGTTTACGACATGGCCACCGTTTACGCCAACCTCGGCGACCTACCAACCGCCGCCGCCTGCCTCATGCAGGCCTACTCCGAGCACGAACCCTGGCTCGTCTACCTGCGTCAAGATCCGCTCATCCGGCCGCTCGAAGGCACTCCGCAGTATGCAGAAATCGAGCGCGCCCTCTTCAGTCAATCCGAAGAGTAACCAGCGTCGCCCCCCATCCCCCCGCCTCCTCCGGCGCATTCCTGAACTCTTCCACCAGCGCCGACCTCTCCAGAGCCTTTCTCACCACCTCACGCTGCACTCCGATGCCTTTGCCGTGGATGATCCTGACATGGCGCAAGCCGCGTTCCGCCGCAGCCTCCAGATACGCCTCCACCGCCGCTTTCACATCCCGAGGCGCGAAGGTGTGGAGGTCCAACTCGTCCGTGATCGGATATTCGAAGACTTCGCCCTCGCCGGGACTATCGCTTGAATTCATGGATCTCGAAGATCGGCACGCCGTGCCTGTCTTTGATCACGTGGAGGATTTCGTCGCGGTAGCCCCGCTCCGCGGCGAAATCGATCAGCTTCTGGCGCACCCCACCGAAAGCCTCGCGCCCCTCGGTGTGCGTGACGAAAAGGGTCTTCGGATCCGCCAGGGACTTCTCCACGTACGCCCGGCTGAGCGGCTCGTGCAGCGAAAGAACGGTGCCGTCGGCCGGGCGGTGGAAGCCGATCCTTCCGGCTCCGTAGAACTGCACCTGCTCGCTGATCCCCCAGTCGGCGGCGAAGACCAGCCGCCCGTGATAGCGCCCAAGCTCGTTCACCAGCGGCCGGATGGCGTTCGTCCAGATCACCGTCGGCCCCGACGAGATGAACTGCGCCAGATATTGATTCAGGATCGCGGCGTTCGACAACGCGCAAAACAGCGTCACGCCAAGCGCCGCTGCCGCTCCCTTGCGCGGCCAGCGCGCCGCGGCCTCCGCCAGCACCAGAACCAGAATCAGTTGCGGAATCGGCCACAAAAGAATTGTGTGATGCTGGCTCGCTCCCGCATTTCGCGTGCTCATCATCAGCAGCGCCGAGAACACCAGGCCCAGCAGCAGGAAGACGGAAAGCCGCCGCCGTTGCCCGAACCAGGTCAGCGGCGCCAGCATCAGCGCCGCCACCAGCAGCAGATGCTGCCAGCTCGAGCGGGGAGCCCGCAGCATCCCGCTCAGCCACAACGGAACCTTCTCCGCAAACTTCAGGTTTTCCGGGTATCCTTCGGGCGACTCCCGGACGATGTAGCCGAACAGCCCGCTGCCGTCCATCGCTTTATCGATGCTCAGCAGTTTGAAACTGATCGGCACGCTCTCGTCCACCTGCGTGTTCGCCAGGAACGTCTGCAACGGTCTTCTGTAGTTGTAGTAAATGAACGGCGCAGCGCCAAGCAGGAAGCCGCCAGCCGCCGCGGCGAGCAGCCGCCTGCTCCTGGCGATCGCCCAAAGTTCGGCCCGGAAGCAGAACAGCAGCGCAACACCGAAACCGGCGAGCAGCCAAAGGAAGATGGCCTTGTCCCATAACGCCAGCCCGGTTGCCAGATTGCATCCGAACAGCCACCGGGCCCGCTTCGTTTCCGCATAGCGGAAGCCCGAATAGAGAGCCGCCGCCAGCAAAAAATGCTGAAGCGCGACCGGACCCCAATCGAAGACGCAGGTCAAAAGATAAACCGCGTCGGTTGCCAACAGCGCCGTGACCGCCAGGGCGATCTTCGCCCCGCCCAGCCGCCGCGCGACAACGAAGAACACAAAAACCGCCGCCGCCCCGGCGAGGAGCACCGGGACCCGCAAGGAAACATGGTTGTTCCCCAGCAGCTTGAACACCGGCAGGTACAACGCCGCCTTCAGCGTGCCGATGTAGGTCATCAGCATGACCGGCACTTTTGACGAGCCGATCGTCGTGAAGTACTCAACCGACTCTGGCGCGTAGATGGCGTCCGTGAACAGCACCTCGTCATACTGGGCGCCCGCGTAGGGAATGAAGACGGCGCCGGTCAGGCAGAACAACAGAGTCAGGCCCGCCGCAGCGAGCCATGGCAACGCCTGTCGCATGACCTTTCAGATTAGCCGACGGCGCTACCCGCCGATGGCGTGCATCGGGCGCGGCGGCGGCACGAACCCGGCACGGTTGATCTCGTGCCCCAGCCACTTGGCACGAACTGTCTCCGCGATGATCGCCGCAATCTCGCCGTCAGAGGCTCCGCGCCGCATTGGACCCTTGATGTCAGTTTCCTCGATGGCGAACAGACAATACCGCAGCATCCCGTCGGCAGTAAGCCGGATCCGGTTGCAGTTCAGGCAGAACGGCCGGCTGACGCTGGCGATAAAGCCGATCTTGCCCACGCCGTCGCTGAAGCGGTACTCGAGCGCCGGAGCCCGCGGATCGGGATCCGGCAGCGCCTCCAGCGGCCCGATCTCCCCCGCCAGGATCTTCAGGATGTCGTCAGCCAAAAGAACCTTGTTCTTGTCCCACAAGCCCTGCGCGTCCAGCGGCATGAACTCGATGTAACGGACCTCGATGCCGCGTTCCCTCGCAAACCGCGCCAGCGGAACGATGTCCGGCTCCACCAGCCCTTTGACCGCCACGGCGTTCAGCTTGACCGGCCCAAAGCCCAGCTCCAGAGCCCTGTCGATTCCCGCCAGCACCTTCGCGAGATCATCCCGGCGGGTGATTTGAATAAACCGCTCCCGGTCGAGCGTGTCGAGATGGACGTTGATCCGCCGCAGCCCTGCCTCATACAGCTCCTTGGCCTGCTCTGCGAGCAGCACGCCGTTGGTTGTCAGCGCAAGGTCCTCTACGCCCGGTATGGCCGAGAGCTTCCTTGCCAGCACGTGGAGATCGCGCCGCACCAACGGCTCCCCGCCCGTGATGCGCAGCTTCCTGACCCCCAGGCTCACCGCGATTCGGGCGAAACGCTCGATCTCCTCGAACCGCAGCACTTCCGGATGCGGAACGTACTTCACATCATGCTCGGGCATGCAGTAGAAGCACCGGATGTTACACCGGTCGGTGACGCTCAACCGGAGATTGTCGTGAAGGCGGCCGAACGTGTCGGAGAGCGGGTTCATCGCAGCGCCAGCATCCGCTCGACGGGCCGGCGAGCGCGGTTCATCACTTCGGCGGGCAATTCGACGCGAGGCTCGAGGTGTAGCAGAGCATCGCGCAGTTTCTCCAGCGTGTTCCGCTTCATGTACGGGCACTCGCTGCAGTTGCAGTTTTCGTTGGCGATGAAGTGGAACCGCTTGCGCGGCGCCAGCTTGTGCAGCGAGTGGATCACGCCGCTCTCGGTCAGGATGATGAACTCGTCGTGCTCGTGCCGGACGCACCACTCGATGATCGCCGAAGTCGAGCCGATGAAGTCGCACATCCGCAGCACTTCGGGCGGGCACTCGGTATGAGCCGCCACCAGCGCGTCCGGGTGGTTCGCCTTCGCCCCCACCAGGCGCCTGGCAGGAAACGTCGCGTGCACAATGCAGGCGCCCTGCCAGATCTTCATGTTCTCCCGCCCGGTCATTCGCTTGACGTAATTGCCCAGATTCACGTCCGGCACGAAGAGAATCGGCTGGTCCGCGGGAATGGAGTTGACGACGTCAACCGCGTTGCGCGAGGTGCAGACGATGTCGCTCTCCGCTTTCACTTCGGCGCTTGTGTTCACATACGAAACCACCACATGCCCGGGATGCGCCGCCTTCCACGCCCGCAACTGCGGCGCCGGGCAGGCGTCCACCAGACTGCACCCGGCTTCGCTGTCGGGCACGACCACAATCCGCTCCGGATTTAACAGTTTCGCCGTCTCCGCCATGAACCACACGCCGCAGAAAGCGATCACCTCGCCCTTGAATGACTGCGCCCGGCGGGCGAGCTCGAGGCTGTCGCCAATCGAGTCGGCGAGCTCCTGAATCTCGCTTTCCTGGTAATGATGGGCCAGCAGAATAGCGTTGCGCTCGCGCTTGAGCTCCAAGATCTCGTCAGCGATGGTCGTTATAGCCGGCATGAGAGGCGGGATTACCTAATTGTAACCCTGCTACTTCCGAATGTCCCGGTGGGTGAGCTGGACAGGATAGCCGGACTGCTGGATCATTTTCGCTATTTCTTCGGCCATCATGACGGAGCGGTGGTGCCCGCCGGTGCAGCCGAAGGCGATGGTGAGATAGCTCTTGCCCTCGCGGATGTAGTGGGGCAACAAAAAGAACAGCATTGCGGAGAGCCGGGTGAGGAACTCCTGTGACTGCGGGAATTGCCGGATGTATTTCGCCACCCGCGGGTTTCTGCCGGTCAGCAGCTTCAGCTCCGGGACGTAGTTGGGATTGGGCAGGAAGCGGACGTCGAAAACGAGGTCCGCCTCCTGCGGCACTCCATGACGGTATCCGAAGCTGATGACCGAGGTGCGAAGGGAAGCCTCCTCCGGGGAGGCATAGAGTTCGACAATCCGCCGCCGGAGTTGATGAACGTTCATCTCGCTGGTGGAGAGGACGTGGTCGGCGATGGCGCGGATAGGCTCGAGCAGCTTCCGTTCATGCCGCACGCTCTCGAGCACGTTCGAGCCGTATCTTGCCGGATGGGGACGGCGGGTCTCGCTATAGCGCCTCACGAGCGTTTCGTCGTCGGCATCGAGAAAGAGCAGACTGGCCTTCACCTGGTTCCGGAGCCTGGAGAAGACCGCCGGAAACTGCTTCAGGCTTTCGCCTTCGCGGATGTCGACGATGATGGCTGCGCGCTGGTGCGCGGAGTTGGGACCGAGGGCGAGTTCGGTAAACTTCCCGATGAGCTCGACCGGAAGATTGTCGACGGTGTAGTAGCCGTTGTCTTCGAGCGTGTTCAGGACAGTCGCCTTTCCTGACCCGCTCAAGCCGGTAATGGCGACCAGAGTGGGGGCGCCACGCCCGGCTTTGGTTGTCTGCTCCGAACCGGACTTCTTTCGGGGCATCAGGCCTCGACGAGATCGACCTTTCCGTCGCTGCGCTTGATCAGGACGCGGACTTGATCCGAGGCGACGTCGCGATAGACGACGTAATCCTGACCGTCCTGGATTTCGAGCATGGCCTCGTCGAAGGTCATGGGCTTGCCGTTGGTCTTCGCAGTGGCGCGGACGACCCTGTCGGGCCCCGGCTTCTTCCTGCGTTGCTGGGGTTCTGGCGGCACCGGTTCCTCGAGGATTGGAGAGACGCCCCGGACCCGGGCGGCGCGCGACGGCGTTTCGCGTTTGAAGTCGCGCCACTTCTCGCGGTTTCGCATCACCTGCTTCTCGATCTTTTCGAGGGCGGTCATGATCGAGGAGAACTGGTCCGTTTCGGCTCCCTGGCCGATGATGGTGTGGCCGTAATAGTTCATGCGCACCTCAGCCTGCTTGAGGTGCCGTTCGTTGCTCAAGATGACTTGCGCCGTCTTCTCCCCGCGCCTTTCGAGATGTTTCGAAAGGCGCCCAAAAGCCAGCGCGAGTTTGCGCTCCTGGCTGGCCGTCAACTGGTCTTGCTTTCCGGTAAAGGTGATTTTCATTGCCTTACCTTTCTTCGGGGCGCGCTCAAGAGAGGGCGCGCCTCAATCTGCCCGCGCATCCGAGTCTCCCGCGTGAGGCGCGGGATGCGCCGCGGCGGCGATTATGTCCGCTGCCGGCGCTGATGCGTTGATGGAATCAGCATGTCCTCGCGATACTTGGCCACCGTCCGGCGGGTGACCTGAATGCCCTGCTGCTGGAGCATCCGGGCGAGTTGGTCGTCGGTGAGAGGCTTCGAGCGATCTTCTTCATCGATCATCTTCTTCACCATCTTCTTGAGAGTCTGGAGCGGGATATTCCCTCCCGCCGGGCCTTGGACGGCTTCCGGGAAGAAGTAGCGCAGCTCGAAGACGCCCTGCGGCGTGTGGGCGTATTTGCCGGCCACGGCGCGGCTGACCGTCGAGGCATGCACCCCTATCTCCTCGGCCACCTCCTTGATCATCAAGGGCCTCAGGCGGCTTGGGCCATGTTCGAGGAACTCGGCCTGCCGTTCAACGATCGATTGGCAGACCTTCAAAATCGTCTGTTTCCGCTGCTCGATGTTCCGGATGAGCTGGAGGGCGGAGTGGAAGCGCTCGCGAACGTAGTCGCGAGTCTTCTTGTCCTGCTCCTGTTCACGGTCCAGAAGGCGGCGGTAATTGCCGTTCAATCTGAGCTGGGGCAGGTCGTCGTCGCTCACCTGGATCACCCACTGATCTCCGTCCTTGAAAATGTAGACATCGGGGGCGACCTGGCGCGCGCCGGGTCCACTGTACTTGATGCCGGGCTTGGGGTCGAGGCTGCGGATGACGTGGAGCGCGATCTCGATGTGCTCGACGGGGCGGTGGAGCTGGCGCGCAAGCTCCTTGACGTCGCGCTTTTCGACCAGGGGCAGGTGGTTGGCGACGATTTGCCAGGCGACGCCGCCCTCAGCGCCGCGGTGGGCCAACTGAAGGAGGAGGCATTCCTGAAGGGAGCGCGCTCCAACGCCAGGTTCGACGCTCTGGACCGCCTTGAGGGCTCGCTCGAGCACGTCCAGCGGAATTGACTCGCTGGCCGAGATCTCATCCAAGCCGATCATCAGGTAGCCGGTGTCTTCGAGATTTCCGAGGATCGCCTCGGTGGCGTCCCGGACGTCATCGGGGAGGATCTCATAGCTGAGCTGGGTCCGGAGATGATCGGTCAGCGTGATGGGCGAGGAGAGGAAGGTCTCGAAAGACGGCTTTTCGACATCCTCGGTGGCCGGGGACCTGTAACCGGGGTCGAGCCAGTTGTCGAAGTACGTGTCGAAATCGATCTGCTCGAAGGAGTCAACCTCGGCGCTGGCCGCGGGTTCCGGGACGTCGGGCGATTCGGCGGCCGGAGCCGCCTCGACTGTTTCCGGCGTGCCGCGCGAGTCGTAGCCGTCCCGGAGAGCATCCTGAGCGTCGTCAGCGGCTTCGCGGGTGAGGGCGGTCACTTCGCGGTCTGCCGGTTCGGGGTTGCGCTCCGCCTCCAACAGTTCCTGGACCTCGGCCGGGGTCAGCTCCTCGCCACCCTCTCCGACCTCTTCGAGGACCGGATTCTGGGCGATCTCCTGGTCGATCATCTCCTTTAATTCCAATCGGTTTAGCTGAAGCACCGTGACCATCTGGACCAGCCCAGGGGTCAGGATCTGCTTCTGCTTAATCGCGATCTGAAGTCTCGGAGAAAGCAGGCTCATCTGGCCTCATGATAACAGAGGCATGGCGATTACGAACCTCAAACCGCGAGTTTGGCCGATGGATTGCTAACCGCCGGCGCCGGTGAGATTCGGTCCCAATCGAAAGCTGGACCGACATCGGAGTGTTCGGGGCGGAAGTGATGGTGGGCGAGGATGCCGCGAAAGCGGGACCAGCGCCGGGGGTCGGCCAAGAGCCGCTCTTCGCGAGGAGGCAACTGCCAGGGGATGCCGTGCTCCCGGCAGAGCCAGGGAATCAGTCTGCTCAGCGCGTTCATCTGGGCTTCGGTGAACGTCGCGAAGTACGCGTATCCACGGAAGCTCTGTTTGAGGTAGAAGTTTGTGGCCTGGATAGAGCACCACGGCCGGGCGGTGTTGTCGCACGGCCACGTGAGAAAGCCATCATGGCGGAGTCTCAACCCGCCCACGTTCACAAGCTGGACGGCAATCGAGCGGCGATCGTTCCTGGCAGTCGGGTTGAGCTGCGCGGGCATGTTCAGGTGCAGAGACCAGGCGCGCGGGTCGAATGTTTCGTAAATCGTGCCGTCCCGCGCAATGAGGTAGGGCGCGGCATGGAGTCTCCCCTGCCTCTTCCAGTTCAGGCTCGCCGCTTCGGGCGTGGCGGTCAGCGTGCAGCCGAGCACGATGAGGTCCTTGTGCTGTGGTTCGCGGAAGTAACACGTGGGCGGAAGCGCGAGCGTCTTGCGGTCGATTTCGGGTGTAATCATTCTCGTTTCTCCTCGGGCGCGCGCCGGGTTTCGTGCGCAGCCCGCTTGCGCCTCCACATAAACCACATGGCCGCAGGATTCGAGGACCCGCTTTCCCGCAAGTGTTTGATAAGCAAGAGCCGAGATTGATTTCGAACGCCGTCAATGGCGAAGACGGCCAGTTAGAGGCGGATGTGCAGGCTGCGGAGGAATTGAAGGTCGGCGGCCGAGAAGCCGGCTGAATGGTGCGGGCGCCGCAAGCAAAGGACTGCGGCATCCCGCAGCAATCCGCCAAGCAAGGCGAGCCAGAGGCACGCGGCAAGTCCCAGCCCGGCCCAAAGAGCTACGAGAACAGAGCCCGTCATCAGGTCCAGGAATTGCGGCGTCGCGCCAACCATAGCAGGGCTCCTCTCCAGTCCGGCACTTATAGATGTGTTTTACATCTATAATATACTTACATCTTTTGGCGGCAAACACAAGCCCGGGGAGCATTCAGTCTGCCTGACGAGGAAGATCAGGATGCCTGGCGCACAGCGCCGCTGCTCTTGCGGGCCGCGGGGCTGTTGAGGGCCGCGCGAGCGTCCTTAACGAAGCGGGCCATGGACTTGGAAACGTGGTCGAGGACCGTGGCCCACTCCTCGAGGTGCTTCTCGCCCCGGGGCGTGAGTCTGTACACGCGGCGGGCGGGACCGCCCTTGTCGGTCTCCCATTCGGACCTGACGTTGCCATTCATCTCCAACTGGCGGAGCGTGCGGTAGAGGGCGGCGCGCTCGATCTCCGCGTCGGTGAGAGCGTGATCGCGCAGGTCGCCGGAAAGGTCATATCCGTAAGATTGGCCCTTCTTTTTCAGCAGCAAAAGCACCACCGGCTCCACGAAACGGTAAAGATTGCCCATGGCGCAGGTGCAAGGCTGATTCTCCCCATGCCTGGGGCACATCCGTCGGGGCATTCGGTCCTCCTGCTCGCCGCGCTGCCGCGGTGTCTTCAACAACAGAGCATAGCACCAGATAGAAATAGATGCACGTTCCACCTAAGTTCCGCCGCCGGACCGGGGATGACGCGGCTTGACAATGCAACTATACTTTAGATGTCGATCACATCTAGAAGGAGAATGCTATGCGGTGGATGACAGGGCTCGCCTTTCCGGCCATCATATGGCTCGCTGCTGGCGTGGAAGCGGGCGGGCATTCATGCAGCCGTTGCAGCCATCTTCACCACCGGGACTACAACGATTGAGTGGGCTGCCGGAGCGCCGGGTGCGGGCGCGTGAATGGAGGAGGGCCGGCAGCCCTGGAATTTCTGGAAGGGAAGGTGACGGAAGTGAACTACCTTCGCGGCGCCACGCCCGAGGAGGCGATGGTGGAAATCAAGGTCGCTTCCGGCCAGAAGCAGGCGCTTGTCCGGCTGGCGCCTTCGGGTTTCTTCCGCGATAAGGAAATCGCGGTTCGGGAGGGAGACGCCATTCAAGTGTCGGGATACCGGGCCATGGGGCTTGACGGCGAGAGACTCATTGCGGCAACGATTGTCCTGAACGGCAGGCTCGTCCGCCTGAGAGACGACCGCGGCGGGACGCTCTGGTGAGCTTGCCGCTTCGCTAATTGAATTCGCCTGGCTGCCTCGGGCGCAGATACTGGAACTCGACCCAGCCTCTCTTGCCCGCAAGCGGGCCATCGACGACCTCGACGTGCTTCCGGCTGACGGAGGATCCGATCACTTTCACAAAAGTCCCCGCGGGCGCGGCGAAAGCGGTGTGCGCGTCCGCACACCCGCGCAGATGCTCTGAATCCTTGCGCGCCATGGCGACATTCATGGAGTAGCAGTCGTCCTTGCGATGGGCCAACCAGACTTCGCCGCCTCCCTTGATGGTGAGAACGGCGGTTTCACCGATGTAAATGCTGTGATCGTACTTGGTCTCGGGTTTCAACTTCCAAACGCGCCCGACGCCGTACAGCAGGACAAAGCTGCCAAGTATCACAACGAAGTACAACAGCCTGATCATCTGCCGATCTCCTGAGCGGGTTGCAATAGATGTAACTCGCATCTACAGTGTAGTCTCAGCATTCACCGCTTTCAAGCATGCATCATGCCGGCAACGAAACCGGTAATCATGAGGCAGTCGAGCACCAGTCTGGTCATGGGGTGTCCAGGGGCTTGCGCGGCTCCTCGGAGCGAGTGTTGTTCATGAAGCGCTCGTCAGCCAGGCGGCGGCGCGACTTCGTCTCATCAAACCAGCCGGCTTTGCTCAAGGGGTAGCAGTCAAACTCCGGAACATACGGCTTGACGTCGAGCAGTGGGGCGCCATCGACGATGTCCACGTCAGCGACTTCGAGGACGCCGCCGCTGACTGCAAGCAAGCGGACCGCGGAGATCCCGACCGGGGACGGGCGGGCCGGGGCGCGGGTAGCGAAGACGCCGCGTTCAACCGTGTCAAGAAACGGTGTGACGAGCAAGTTGGCGGCCGGCGCCGCGTGGAACCAATAGATGAGCCAGATGCGCTCGAATCCCTCGATATCCTTGAGGCCGGCGTGAAAGCCCGGGTATAGCCGGACCTTGCCAAGGGCGCCTCGCGCACGGGAGGGTTGAATTGGCGTGCCGGCCGGCTCGCGGAATGGAGTTTCGATCCAACCGATGGGATCGAGGACGAGTTTGCCAAACTTCACGTCTTTCATTCGAACACCAGGTTGCAGCCGGCGGAGAAATCGAGCACGCGAGCCGGAAAGCGCGCGCGCAGGCAGGCATGAGCATTCATGCCCGTACAGTGGCAGGGAGCAATCCACTCCAGGCGCCGGAGGGCCAGAGCCGAGGCGGTGTTCTCGAGTTGCTTTTGCGAAGCGCGGCCGAGATGCAAGCCCCCCACCAGGGCGTGAATCTCGCCGCGGCCGGCCAGCCGGCAGACGAGGTCAAGCGTGTTGACGACGCCGGCGTGCGCGCAGCCGGCCACGACGGCCAATCCGTGGGTGGTTTCGACGACCAGGGCCTGATCATCGGCAAGCGGGTCCGGCGTGCGGCCGTCAGCGTCGAGGTAGAACACCGGATCGCCTCTCCTGCCGGCGTCCTGCCGGGGGATCTCACCGGTGCACCAGACGCCGGGGATGACTTCGGTCGCGGAGCGGGTCCAGACGATGCGGTCCCCCACGGCTTTGAGCGCTTCGAGCGAGGGCGCGGGAATGCCGATGGAGCGGAAGGGAGGCGGATCCTGTTTGGCGAACTTCGGTTCGAGCGCCGCCGGGTGCACGAAGACAGCTTTGGGGCACGCTTGATCGAGGGCGATGGGCAGCCCGCCGGTGTGATCGTAATGCCCGTGGCTGAGGACGATGGCGTCCAGCGGGTCGAGGGCGATCTGGAGCGCGGCGAGGTTGTCGCCCAGGACTTTGCCCTGGCCTGTGTCGAAGAGGATGCGGCGGTCGCCGGCTTCGATGAGCAACGAGAGTCCGTGTTCAGCCAGAATGCCCGGAGCGCCGGTGGAGTTATCGGCCAGAGCAGTGATGCGGAGCCGTTCGATCATTGGATGTGGCCCAGACGCCTGAGCGCCTCGTAATAGGATTCGCCCTCCATCTGTCCGGAATTGAACAGAGCGGCTGCCTTGCCATGATGGAGCGCGACGGCGTACGGCGGATCGGTGAAAGGGAATATCTTCCGGAGGGTGGCCGCATCGGGCGAGATCCCGGCGCGGAGTCCGGTGTCATCGAGGAAACTCTGAGTGAATTGCGGTTCACGCGTGGCGAGGACGACGACGCGGGCCGCACCCCAGTCTTGCTTCGACATTTCCCGGGCCACGGTGTAGCAGTGAGAGCATTCGGGGTCGAAGAAGTAAAGCAGGATATGCCCCTGCCGAAGGTTGAGTGGCTTCCCGTCGACGGTTGCATAGTCAGGAACATCGGCGTTGCTCCGCTGGATCAACGTGACGGCGTAGGAGCCGGCAGTGAGCGCCGCAACGCCAAGTAAGAGGGCGCAGGCGAGGCGCCATGCGGTGGATTGGGAAGACCAGAGGGCGGCCACGGCTGCAAGCAGCAGCATCGCGGCGTCTCCGATGAAGAAGCCCGGACCAACGACACGCTGAATCCACGGGAAGCAGTTGCAGTCTTCGCCGAGCAGGCGGTCATAGAGAGCGCCGATGTAGATCATGAAGGCCAGGAGCATGAGTGATGCGAGCCAGGCTCCCCACCGCCGGGTCTTGGGAAACAGGAGCAAGAGCCCGGCAAAGATCTCGCAGATGGCCACAGCGGCCGCCGCGGGCATGCTCAACGAAACCGGTATCAGCGACTGCACCATGCGCTGGGAGGTGCCGTCGAGGTCTGAGACTTTCCAGAGCCCGGAAGCAAGGAACAACACGGCGAGAACGAAAGCGGAGGCCGCGGCTGCCCGTCTTTTCCACTGGCTGAAGCAACGCGGGCCCTCAACGGCTTCAAGAGGTTCGAGTGTCGCGCTCATAGCGAAGTTGACCAGAGACTAGAGCCTACTGTACTCTAGATGTTAAATGCATCTATACAGTATCACAACGCGGCTGCCGGAGGCAGGCGCCCGATGCATGAAGAAGCCGTAGTCTGCGACGCTTCAAAAACACGGTTGAAAGGCAAGGATCACCGATGCGTATAGCGATACCGATGGCGGACGGGGTGCTGGCCCAGCACTTTGGCCACTGCGAGAAGTTTGCGTTTGTGGACGTGGACCCCGAGACGAAGCTTTTGAGGACAGTG
>JACADU010000226.1 GCA_013388415.1 Bryobacteraceae bacterium | reverse complement strand
GGGACAGGAACACAATACACCTTTTGCCTGTCCTGCAAAACAACAATATATTGTGGAGAGACTCGTTTCCAACGGGTCTCGATGCGCCAGGCCGAGGCCAGAGGCCAGAAGGCGCGGTTTCGCTTCAAGCATCCGCTGACGAGCCTGGACTCGACGGCGATTCCGCTGCGCCTGGCGATGTGCGAGTGGGCAAGTATGTGCTGACCAAAGGAGCGGTCTGCGGTTTGAGGCATTGACCTCCATGCTGCTGCTCTGTTTGCACGTGCGGTCGAACTGGCGTTGGCGCTTCTCCAACCTGAACATCTTGGCGAGCAGCGCCAACAACTGACGGAGGTGATCAACCCAACACTTCGGCGGATTCGCCGGGGCGCCCGAGCGATGTCCAGTATTTTCGGTCAGCGGTCGAGAGCGGCCGGAGGATCTTGGACGGTAGTGGGGAGTCCCGCCATGCCGTTTGACTCTCACTTCCATGCCGCACACCCGGCTTGGCCGCTTTGGCGGAAGTTCCATCGAGATTATCCTGGATTCCCAAGCTGAACACGTGTGAGCGGCCGAGGAGTCTGCAACAAGGGTAGGATGGCGCCACTCGATCGGGACAACGAAATCCCAGTAGAAATCCAACGAACGGTGACGCCGTTCGGCGGGGCTGCCGTTTCTGTCACCTATTTGCGGAAGATCGACGTGGCAGGAAAGATCCGAAAGCACATGCCAGTGCGCCGGCGGTCGCCGAATCAGATCAACCCACGGCGGCATGCACCTCGTTGATGATCGCCCTGCTGCTGGGGGTCAAACGCGAGGCTCAGCGAGTCCAGCAGTGCAACGAACTGGACTCCAACTGCGCTGTGGGCGAATTCCATCTCAGGCTGCACGGCTAGACCACTCAGCGGCGCTTTGTGGCCATTTGCGAGCGCCTGCGGGAGAGCCGTGCCAGCGTGGGGAGTACACTGATCGAGGCGCCCGGCTCTACGTTTAGCATCTTCGTCACCAGCCTCGACGGCCCCTCGAAGGAGATCTCGCGCGACTACTGCCGGCGTGCCGATATCGCGAGCAGGCTCGCCGAACTGAAGCACGACTTAAACACCGGCCACTTCTGCCTGAAGCAGTTCCATGCCACCAAGCCCGCCGTCTGCTTGTCCACTCCGAGCCAAGCTGAGGCGGTTTGAAAACGAGAAAGCATCTTGTGCCAGTATCTTGAAGTCGGGAATCCCAACTTCGCCGGAGTTGATTCCAGCAATGCGTTGCTGATTGACGCGTGGCAGGCTTCGCAACGTCACCCCCGGCCTCAAAACCGTTCAGAGGAGGCCGGCTTCGGAATTCAGGATCGGCGGCTCCGCTGCAAACGCAGGACCCTCGCCGCAGGGGGCCTGATGTTACACAGCACTCCCGCAATTCCGCTCGACGCCCACTAAACCCGACAGTATTATGCGGGCAGGAATGAGCAGAAGACCCGGTTTAGCAGAGCTTTATTGACTATTGCGTGTTGGTTTCTGTCGGTTCCATTATCGGGGAATGCAGAACTGATTTTTCTATAACATTTACCCATTTGGCTGGTGGGCCTGTCTGGAGTGCCTGTGCAAAGCCTGAAGGAGCCCTTCATATGAGGAACCACATGTGGCGATTTGATATTCTTCGTTTGGCTGTCATGGCAGGATTGGCAGGACGGGCAGGATGGGCTGCCATGTCCCGAGGGCCCGGCTATGAAACTAGCCAAGAACCGTATATCGCGGACGGGATGCTGAGAGTCTTGCTGATCGATGCCAGCGGAAAGACAACAGAGGAGCGCAGTTTCCCAATCGTCGCGGCGCGCGGCCGTTCGGGAAGCCTTTATCGATCGCAGGAACGGCCACAAGGAAAGCTCGTCAACCTTTGGATGAAAAGCACGGGATTCCTGTATCTAATCGATCACGCTCAGAAATCCGTGGAGACACTGGGCCACATGGAGGTGCCCCCAAGTGATCAAAGCGTGAGAGCTTCATCGACGGTGAGCGCGGAGCAGGCTCGCAAAGTAGTGGCGGGCTTGACCTGCACGCCGGAGCCGGTGTTCACCGTTCGAGACGGGAAACGCGTTCAATCAGGGGAGAAGTGCTACGCGGCGGATCCCGCCGGGCTGCTGCTGTCGTCGAGCACCGAGTTGGCTCTGCAAGGAAAGACGATCCGGGAAGAAATGGAAATCACGAGTATACGGCGCGGAGCGGAGCTAGAGGTGGACTGGTTTGCGATTCCGGAAGGTTTTCAGGCAATCAAGAGAAGAGGTAGATAACGGTCAGACTTTCCTCCTCGGTCAGAGACCACTGCTATCCAACTGGTCTCGATGTGCCAGACCGAGGCCAGAATAAGGGCGATTTACGCGAGGACGTCAGGCGGCAGACGCCGCAGCACCGCGTTAAATACTTCGTGCGCCGTCTCCAACGCCGCCGTCGCTTCCTCGACGGTCGCTTCCTCCGGATCGCCTGGATAGCGGAACTTCCACGCGTACTCTGTCAGCGGAGCCGCCCGCCGAAGCAATGGCTCCAGGTCCTGGTCGATCTGGCAGCAGGCTTCTCCCAATTCGATCAAGTTGTGAGTCTTGCGGAATGGGACGCGATGCCACGAAAGGAAGGCCTTCAGAGACTTCTCGACAGCCTGTTGCGAGTGGAAAACGATGTCGTCGGAGAATGGCGGATCTGCCTTCAATTCGTAATCCGCGGCCGCGAGATCCTTCCTTCCCTTAACAAGCCAGCCGCGCACCTCGGCCAGGAGTGCGGGATCATGCGGCATGGAGGAGTCTTCCTTCGCGGACAACCGTCGCCGGCAGCGACGTGGCAAGGTGCAGCCGGCTGTCGAACTGGCTCGCGGTCCAAACCAACACGTCGGACGCAACACCGGTACCCCACAGCGCCTCATAAGCGGCGCGACTGCGGCGAAGCTCAACGGGCGCGTCGTCAGGTACGACGACCATGATGTCGTAGTCGCTATCCGGCCCCGCGTCGCCCCTTGCCACGGAACCAAAGAGGTAGATGCGCTCCGGGCGGTAAACCTCCACCAGGCGGCGCACAACCTCGGACAAAGCCGCATCGCTGGCCGTCGGAGTCTTGAATACAGTCGTGCGCTCGAAAGCCATGGGTCACGCCTGACCTCAGTTTGCCACAGCTGCTCCGGCGTGAACCTGGTCAGACCGATCCAGGCTCCCACGGGAATCCCACCGGGTTGGTAGCGTGCCGGATTGCCCGGCCGCGGGGCGGTCGTTGGCGACTACGAGTATCCCATTGGGAATCAAATCGCCGCACTCCTGCCCAAAATGTCTGAGTGCCGCCTGAGCGGTGTGGAGAGGCACGAAGGGTGGGACGACTCCATTAGAGTTGGGTTGATCGGAACAAGACCAACTGGAGAATCATCCCACCCATGGAACGCGTATGGAGTATTTTCAGCCAGGTTGTACCGCTGGTGGCAGATCTACGAGGATTTATTCAACCAGTTGCTCTCGATGCGCCAGGCCGAGGCCAGGGGCCACAAGGCGCGGTTTCGCTTCAAGCATCCGCTGCCGAGCCTGGATTCGACGGCGATTCCGCTGCGCCTGGCGATGTGCGAGTGGGCAAGTATGTGCGGACCAAAGGAGCGGTCTGAGGCATTGATCTCCATGCTGCTGCTGCGGTGGTTGCACGTGCGGTCGAGTTGGCGTTGGCGCTTCGCCAACCTGAACATCTTGGCGAGCAGCGCCAACAACTGACGGAGGTGATCAACCCAACACTTCGGCGGATTGGTTCGTCACCAGGCAATCGTCCGGAATCCGGACTCCAGACTCGCTGCTCTAAAGGACTACTGCATCTTGTGGCTGGGACCTCCCGGCGAAAGGTGCATTGTGTTCCTGTCCCTGCTTTCACGGATCAGGAGGAGCACCAGCGCCGTCGCAACCAGCGGGATCAAGCTCGCCGCAATCAGCACCGGCTCGAATGAGTACCGGTCGGCCGACCAACCAATCAAGTAGGTCGAAATAATCGTCCCCAAGCCCGCGCCCGTTCCGCCCATCCCGCTCACTGACGCCACTGCGCGGCTGGGGAACAGGTCCGTGGGCAGCGCCAGCGCCATCGTCGACCACGCCGCGTAACAGAACGTCGAAATCGCGAAGAAGGCCACCAGCAGCGGCAGTTTCGACGTCAGAACCGCGGCGGCCAGCAGTGTCATGCCCAGCCCGCACACCACGATGACAAACTTCCGCGCCCGCACCGCGCTCCAGCCGCGCCTCACCAGCCAGCTCGAAAGCCCGCCGCCGGCGAAGTTCCCGGCGTCCGCGGCCAGAAAGGGAACCCAGAAACCAACGAGCGTGTCCGCTACGGCAAAGCCCTTCGACACGAGGTAAATGGCGAACCAGTCCGTGACGAAGAACCACACCGGATCGGTCAGGCCGCGCCCCAGAATGATGCCCCATGTCTGGCGCATCGCGATCAAACCCCGCCAGCCGCCCGCCGCGGCCGTCGAGTCCTCCACATGCTCCTCTTCGCGCGCGGCGAGAATCATCCGCCGCTCCCCCTCGCTGATCCTCGGATGGCTCCCCGGCGGATGATAGAGCCACGCCCAGAGCGCGGCCCACGCAAGGCCCAGCATCCCGGTCAGCAAGAACACCGGCCGCCAGCTCCCGAAATGCGCATACAGCCAGATGACCAGAGCCGGCGCGACCGCGCCGCCAACCGCCGACCCGCTGTCGAACAGCGCCACCGCCAGCCCGCGCTCGCCCTTGGGAAACCACTCCGCCACGGCTTTCGTCGCCCCCGGCCAGTTGGCCGCTTCCCCGCTTCCCAATAGAAACCGGAAGAAGGCAAAGCTTCTCAGGCCCGTGGCGAGCGACGTCATCATCGCCGCCGCCGAATACCACAGCACCCCGATCATCAGCCCGCGCCGCGTCCCCAGCCAGTCAAGCAGCCGTCCTGCAACAGTCTGCATCACCGCATAGGCCACGCGAAAGCTGATCACGATGAGCGCGAAGTCCGAGTTCGTCCACTGGAACTCCGTCTTCAGATAGGGCGCGAGCACGCTCAGCGTCTGCCGGTCGATGTAGTTGATCACCGTCGACGCAAACAGCGCGCCTCCGATCCACCAGCGCAGATTGTTGATCGGCCGGCCGCCCGCCTTCACTGGAAGTTCAGCACCTTCAACGCGGTCTCGCGGTAGAGGCTCTTCAGCGTGTCGTCTCTCAATTCCAGCCCGTAGTACGGCCACCAGATCCGGCCGGGAATATACTCGTCCGCCGTTTCCAATAGCCGCCACCAGCCTTCATACATGCTCCGCTCGCGGCCCATGTCGGTGCCGAACAGCACCCGCCCGCGATAGCGCTCCAGGAACGCGCGCGCCGACCGCGGCTGCCTGCCGATCTCATAGTCCCGCGCCGCGATGTCGACATACATGTTCGCGTAGCGGTCCATCGTCTTCGCCAGCGCCGCCAGGTCATTTCCCACGTTGCTGAGATGGCAAAAAATGAATGTCGTCCTGGTGTGTTTGTCGAGCATCCGGTCGCGCGTTGCCAGCAGCTCCTCGTACGACGGCACATCCTTGCCATAAAGGTTGAAGCCCTGAAAGTCTGGCGTCCTTTCCTGGTTCGGCCCCAACGGCTTCCAGCACGAAGGATGATCAGCGATGTGGATGTTCACCGGCATGTTCAGCTCGGCGCACCTGCGCCAGAACGGATCCAGACGCGCGTCGTCCAGACGGAGCCGCTTCGCGCGCGGCAGCGCGCCTTCCTCGCTGCTTTGCAGCCCCCATCCCTTGTCCGTGATCTCACCCACGCCCCGCGCACCCTTTCTGTAGCAGCGCTCCAGTTCGCGCACTACGCGCTCCGGGTAGCCGGGCGCGTCGATATCCCTGGTGTCCATCCCGCACCAGACTTGAAACCGTTTCGGGTATGACTTCAGGAACAGATCCGCGAGCTTGTCGAACTCAGCGCCGGCCGTCTCCGTGAAGACGACAGACATCTCGATGCCGGTCTCGTCCATCGTCTTCACCCACGCATCCACATCCGCCCGTGTCTTGATCCCGCTCATCGAAGCGTGGCTGTGCGCGTCGATGACGGGGAACCGCGCCATTGTGACCTTTGTCTTCGCAACCACCAGCGACGAATCGGGCCGATAGTCCTTCAGGCGCAGCGAATCCATCGGCCCCTCTTTGACCGGGACGCCATACTTCACCTGCTGCGCCATCAGGGCGCAATTCGCCGCGGCGAACAGGATCACGCGAATCATGGGGACTCCTCCCTTGACCGGCTATAGTTCAACGCCCAGATCGCTCCACTTCACCACGCTTTCCTTCACCATCGCCTCGTGGCCGAGGATTGCTGTGAGCGCCGCTGTCGCGCCAATCGTCAGGTCAGCCGGCAGCGGCGACCCCTTTGTCACCGCATCGTAGAACGCCGTGATGTGGGCGTGCCGGGGCTCCTCCTGCTTTTCCGCCAGCAGCGACGGCTGCGCGCCACGCTCCATCGGGTGCAGCGTTGCGGCGGGAAACAGGTCCACCGCGCCCTTGCTGCCGTAAACGTAAATATACTGCCCGCCTGCGGGCAGCGTCCGCGGATGAAACACCATTTGCGTGAACGACATCTTCACGCCATTGGGGTACTCGTAGGTGATGCTCCCGCAGTCGTAGATCGTCCGCCCGGGTGGCTGGTTCTTGTAGAACTGAATTCCTCCGAAGCCACATGCCCGCAGCGGGTGCGCTCCAATCACCCAGTTGCAGATATCGAGGTTATGCACCGATTGCTCGATCAGATACCCGCCCGACTTCGTGACATCGAAGTACCAGTCTCCCGAACTCCCATCGTGCGGCAGGTCGGCGGTGGCGTGGCGTTGCGCTTTCACCCAGAGGACTTCTCCAATCGCCCCTTCCCGGATTTTTCGAATGGCCTCGCCCAACTGTCTGAGGGAGCGCAACTGCTGGCCCGGCACAAAGACCGCTTTCGCGGACCGGCCCGCTTTCACGAGGTCGCGCACCTGCGCCGCCGTCATCCCGATCGGTTTCTCGCAATAGACGTGCTTGCCCGCCTTCAGCGCGGCAATCGCCATCTCCGCATGCAGGTGGGGCGGCGTGGCGATGAATACCGCTTGGATGTCCTTCCTCTCGATAACCTTGCGCCAATCGGAATATGTCGTGGGGTTGTCTTTCGCCGCCGCGCTCGCCGCGCGGTCAAGCCGGTCCGGCTTGATGTCGCACACCGCCGCCACCTTCGTGTTCGGCTGCTCGATCACCCCGGATAGAAGGTAAGACCCACGGTTGCCTGTCCCAATCACCGCAGTCGTGACCTTCTCAGTTTCCTGCCCGCCGGCCAGCCCTCCGGCCATCGCGGTTCCCAGGAGCAGACTCCTTCGCTCGAGATGCATTGATCCCTCCCGAGCCTACTCAATCACATCTGGCGACCTGTTGTCTCGGTGCTCATTGATGGATTCGATGCGTGAAGCGGGAAAGGCAGAGACCGGCGATGCGCCGGCCTGCGTCCTCAACGGACGGTCACCGAGGCGATTCACGCCCCCCTCTGACCTACGGTGCCAGCCAGGTGCCCACGGCTGGTTTTTCACCCCCGATACCGAATGAGTGGGGCGAAAGGGCTTGCCTCCCGCCAACTCGGAAGTCCACCTCCCGATAGCAGTACTGGTACTCGATCACCAAGATGAGGGGATAGCTGGAACCAGCGGCCCAGCCAAAAGCGGCAAACGGCGGTCCATCTATTTTATTCGCAAAGACTTACCTGCACATTTCGAACACGGGCCGCTCATAAGCCAACCTTTTTCAATATTGTATGCCGGTACCAGTACCCATAGACTGCAGGTGAAATGTCCATTCTCAGCAGATTCGTCATTATTCTACGCAGGTGGGCTTCAACCGCGGCGGTAGCCAGTCTCGGATCATTGTTCCTTCTCGTGCCGCTCCCGGCGAACGGACAAACGGGCTCTATTACCTTATCTTCCGGCACGGCCACTTCCGACGGCGCTGTCACGCTGACCCTGAACCACTCCGACTCCGGCAGCCAACCCGCAGGAATGCAGTGGACATTCTCTTACTCTCCCGCTGAGATCGCTTCTTTGTCTGTGAGCGCGGGCAGCGCGGCGACCGGCGCGGGCAAGACAGTGTCCTGCGGGACCTCAGGACCCGGGCAAACAAGCTGTATCGTGTTCGGCATGAATGCGACCACAATCGCCGGCGGGACACTTGGCACCGTGGATGTCATGCTTGCGCCTGGTGTGGCGTCAACATCGATTGGCATTACAGGAGCTCTGGCAACCTCGGCTGCCGGACTTGACTTGCCGCTGACGGGTTCTGGAGGCTCAATCACACGCACGATCATCGTTCCGGTGACCGTGTCCAGCCTGTCCTGCTCGCCTTCCACGCTCAACACTCCAGGCTCGGCTTCCTGCACAGCGACATTGAGCGGAGCAGCCCCCTCTGGCGGCGCTGTGATCAGCCTGTCCAGCAACAATTCGAATCTCTCCCTTCCGGTAAGCGCCACGGTTGCGGCGGGCGCGAGTTCGGTCGCATTTCAAGTGACGGGAACAGCGGTTGGCAGCGATCAAACTGCCACGCTCACTGCAAGTTACGGAGGCGCTTCGGCTTCGGCGACGCTCAACCTGGTGGCGCCGGCTTTGCTATCTTCCTTGAGCTGTAGTCCTAACTCGCTGACATCGTCGGAAGCCAGCACGTGCACCATTTCATTGACAAAGCAGGCTCCCACGGGCGGCGCGACAGTCTCTCTGTCGGACAACAGCTCGCTGCTGTCAGTTCCGGCATCGGTCACGGTGGCCGCGGGCTCATCGAGCGCCACATTCACCGCCACCGCTGGCGCCATCACCGCCGCCTCCACCGCCGTCGTCACCGCGACGCTGAACGGAAGCTCCCAGACTGCCTCCATCGCGCTGATAGTGCCGCTATCAGTCTCCACGCTCGCCTGCGCGCCAACTACGCTCTCCTCCGGAGCCAGCAGCACCTGCACGGTCACCCTCAGTGGAGCGGCACCCACGGGCGGCGTGACAGTGTCTGTGTCGGACAACAGCTCGCTGCTGTCAGTTCCGGCCTCGGTCACGGTGGCTGCGGGCGCTTCGAGCGCCACATTCACCGCCACGGCTGGCGCCATTACCACCGCCTCCACCGCCGTCGTCACCGCGACGCTGAACGGCACCTCCCAGACTGCCTCCATCGCTCTGACAGTGCCGCTATC
>JACADU010000318.1 GCA_013388415.1 Bryobacteraceae bacterium | reverse complement strand
GCATTGAAGGCATGCTGCATGTGCCGACCGCGGTGATCGAACCGCCGGCACGGTCCAAGTTGATGCTCTCCACCGATGGGCTGCACGGTCCAGTGAGCGACGAAACGATCGCTTCGATCTTAGGACGGCAGGCGCCGCCGCAGGCGCTGGCGGAGGCGCTGGTGGAAGCGGCGCTCGATGCCGGCGGGCCGGACAACGTCACCGTCGTCGTGGCCTGCTTTTAGCTCTTGAAGAAGGAAGCGCCAGCGCTTTTTCCAGCCATTCAGGCTGGAAGCCGCAGCGGTCGCAGCAACCACAGCGGCCCCATTTCGGCTCCTCGCCGAAGTGGCGGCAGATGACGACCTGGCGGCACTCTTCGGTTTCGGCGTATTTGCGGATATCGCGCCAGCGGCGCCAGCCCCGCTGCCGCTCGGCCTCGTCTTCGGTCTGTTCGATGAAATGGGCCAGCAGGCGGAGGTTGGCGCGCTGCCAGAGCAGGATACAGTCGGCTTCGTGGCCGTCGCGGCCGGCGCGCCCTGACTCCTGGTAGTACTGTTCGAGGCTCTTGGTGAGTGAGAGGTGGATGACGGCGCGGACGTCGGGCTTGTTGATTCCGAGGCCGAAGGCGAGGGTGCCGACCATGATGGGGGAGCGGCCGGACATCCAGGCCTCCTGTTGTGCCTCGCGCTCAGCGGCCTCCATCTGGCCGTGATAGGAAGCGGCCGGGAAGCCGGCGGCGCGGAGGGCGATCGCCAGTTCTTCGACGAGCAGGACAGTGGGGGCGTAGACGATGACGCTCCCGGCGTAGTGCCGCAGGGCGGCGCGGAGATAGGGGAGAATGTCACGCGATTCGATTTCGCGGACAAAGTAGCGCAGGTTTTTTCGGCGGAAGCTTTGCGCATACTTCAAGGGATCGCGAAGGCCGAGCAGGCGGACGATGTCCTGGCGGACATGGCGGGTGGCGCTGGCGGTGAAGACGGCGATGGGGGTTTCGGGGAACCTCTCGCGCAGCACCTTGAGTTGGCGGTACTCAGGGCGGAACTCATGGCCCCATTCGGAAATGCAGTGGGCTTCGTCGATGGCGAAGAAGCCGGGATTGAGACGGACGAGCCAATCGAGGACGCCGTCCTGCATGAGGCGTTCAGGGGACATGTAAAGCAGGCGCAGGTCGCCCCGCAGAGCGCGCCGGGCGGCGATGCGCTTCTCATCCGCGGAGACGGCGCTATTGATGGCGGCGGCGGGGATGCCCATTTCCTCCAACTGGGCGACCTGATCGCGCATGAGGGCGATGAGCGGGCTGACGACGAGGCAGAGTTTCTTCGTGATGACGGGCGGGATCTGGTAGCAGAGCGACTTGCCTCCGCCGGTAGGCATCACCGCTGCGACATCACGGCCTGAGATGAGAGCGTTGACGATCTCCTCCTGCCGGCCACGGAAAGTCTCGTGACCCCAGTGCCGCCGCAGGATATCGAGGAGCGAAGCGTCCGCCACGATTCAATGGTGTCACTGGCGGGCGAAGGCGCTCAAGTTCGGTGGGCTGCACCGCCCGATAAACTGGCTGATAATGAAGCTCAAAGCCGCGTTGACAATTGCCGGTTCGGACCCGTCCGGGGGGGCGGGGCTGCAAGCCGATCTGAAGACGTTTCATCAGTTCGGCGTGTACGGGGAGGCGGCGGTCACGCTGGTGACGGTGCAGAATACGCTCGACGTGACTTCGGTGGTTTGCCTGGACCCGGATCTCGTTGGGGCGCAGATCCGCGCCGTGTTGGACGACATTCCTCCGGCGGCCGCGAAGACAGGGGCGCTGGGGTCGGCGGCGGTCATCGAGGTTGTGGCGCAATTGGCGGCCGGCTTCACTTTCCCGCTGGTGGTGGATCCGGTGATGATCAGCAAGCACGGCGCGGCGCTGATGGCGCCGGCGGCGCGCGCGGCGCTGATGGAGTGCCTGCTTCCCCAAGCGCGGTTGATCACGCCGAACTTGCATGAAGCGGCGCTACTGGCCGGGTTCACAGTCGAGACGCCGGACGCCATGCGCGAGGCCGCCTCTGAGATCCACCGCAAAACCGGGGCGGCCGTCCTCGTCAAGGGAGGCCATCTGCAAGGAGAGGCGCTCGACATTCTGTTCGATGGCGAAGAGTTCCGGGAATTCAGCGCGGCGCGAGTCGATACGCGGCACACGCACGGGACCGGTTGCACGTATTCGGCGGCAATCACCGCTTGTCTGGCGCTTGGGCTTCCTCTCGCGGAGTCGGTTGCGCGCGCCAAGAACTACATCGCGCGCGCCATTGCGAGCAGTCCCGGCCTTGGAGCGGGCAATGGGCCGGTGAATCACTTCGCTCCCACTACAATGGAAGAGTTGTGACTTTCCCCCCAGTTGACGAGCAGCTAGATTACCTGCGCAAGGGTTTCACCGAGATCATTCGGGAGGAAGACCTTCGCGAGCGTCTGACCGAATCGGCCAGGAGCGGGCGGCCCATCCGGGTCAAAGCGGGCTTCGATCCAACGGCGCCGGATCTCCACCTCGGCCACACGGTCTTGATCCGCAAGATGAAGCACTTCCAGGATCTCGGCCACACGGTGATCTTTCTGATTGGGGAGATGACGGGACTGATCGGCGACCCCACCGGCAGAAACGTCACGCGGCCGCCCATGACGCGCGAGGAGATCCGGAAGAACGCCGAGACATACAAAGAGCAGGTGTTCAAGATCCTCGATCCTGAGAAGACGGAGATCCGGTTCAATGCGGAGTGGCTGGAGCCGCTCACGTTCATCGACATCGTCAGGCTGGCCTCGAAGTACACGGTGGCGCGGATGCTCGAGCGGGACGACTTCTCCAAGCGCTACAGGGAAAACACTCCCATCTCGGTCCACGAGTTTCTGTACCCGCTGGCGCAGGCTTACGACTCGGTGGCGCTGGAGTGCGACGTCGAACTCGGCGGAACGGACCGGAAGTTCAACCTGCTGGTCGGGCGCGAGCTGCAACGCGATTTTGGGCAGAAGCCGCAGATCGTGGCGACCGTCCCTTTGCTCGAAGGGCTGGATGGCGTCGAGAAGATGGCGAAGTCCAAAGGCAACTATGTCGGTATCTGCGAGCCGCCCGGGGAAATGGTGAAGAAGCTGATGACGATCAGCGACGACCTGATGTGGCGCTACTGGGAGCTGCTCACCGATAAGCGGATGAGCGAGATCGAGGCGATGAAAAACAGCGGGCGCAATCCTCGCGACGTGAAACTGGACCTCGCCGAGACGATCGTGGCGGAATTCCATCCGGCGGCTGAGGCGAAGGCGGCGCGAGAACAATGGCTGCACGACGTCAGCCAGGGACAGGTCCCCGCGGACCTCGCCGTGGAAGCCGTCAGCGACCCGCGGCTTAACCGCATCCTCCTTGCAACCGGGCTCGCCGCTTCGACATCGGAAGCCGACCGCCTGATCAAGTCCGGCGCGGTCAGCCTCGCCCCGGCTGGAGTCAACGAATTGGCGCCGCGCCGGAATCCATCCGAAAAAATCGCGCCCGGCGAGTGGATTGTGCGAACCGGCAAGCGCTGGAAACGTATCTCCGTCTAGGAGGGGCCGTTGCTCCGTGCAAGCGATACACTTGCGCTCAGCTTCGATGCGCTTCGGGCGCACCGCCTGCGGACCGTCCTCACGATCCTCGGCCTGACGATCGGCGTCACGACGCTGATCACCGTTGTCACGATCGTTCAGGGCGCGAACGCTTACGTCGAGACCAAGGTGGCAGGGCTCGGTTCAGACGTTTTCCAGCTCGCGCGGACGCCGTTCGCGGTGACGGACTTCGAGATCGTGCTGAAAGCCCTGCGGTACAAGCACGTCACATATGACGATTACCAGGCGGTCGCCGGACAATGCTGGGAGTGCACCATCACCGGCGCTTCGGGCACGGCGCAGGTTCGCGCGCGCCACCGCGAGGCCGAGGTTCAAGATGTCAACCTGACGGGACAGACCACTTCGATGGAACGCATCGACACGCGCCCGATCGAGCGGGGACGTTACTTCACGGAGGTGGAACACCAGCAGGCAGCGCGGGTCTGCCTGATTGGCTCGACTTTAAGGGAGCGCTTCTTTGCCGACGCCGACCCGATTGGACGCATCATCCGCCTGGCCAACCAGGAGTTCACTGTCATTGGCCTGTACGAAAAGAATGGCGCCGTTCTGGGCCAGGATACGGACAATTTCGCGGTGCTGCCGCTGAGCACCTTCCTGGAGATGCGCGGGCTTCGCTCCTCGCTCACCATCAACGTCAAGGCGCCGGGCGGCGCCGCCGCGTTCGAGCGCGCGATGGATCATGCCCGCCAGATCCTGCGGGCGCGCCGGCACATCGGCCCCAATCAGGAAGAGGACTTTTTCATCGGAACCAAAGAGAGCTACATCCAACTGTGGCAGCAGATCTCCGGCGCGTTCTTTGCCGTGTTCATCATGGTGAGTTCGATCTCGGGCGTTGTCGGCGGAATCGTGATCATGAATGTGATGCTGGTGAGCGTGACTGAACGGACGAAGGAGATCGGCATCCGGCGCGCGATGGGGGCGTCCGGGCTCGACATCCTCCGGCAGTTCCTTACGGAGAGCGTGATGCAATGCCTGCTGGGCGGCGTGCTGGGCATCGCGCTCGGGTTCGGACTGGCGGAGTTGCTCAATAGCCTGACGGCTTTCCCGGCGGCAGTGCAGGGGAAAGTGGCCGTGCTTGGCGTGGTCTTGTCGAGCGCTGTGGGTCTCTTCTTCGGGATCTACCCGGCGGCGCGCGCGGCGCGCCTCGACCCGGTCGAAGCGCTGAGAACGGAGTGACGGGCGATGACACGGGCCGAGTTCAGGGAGAACCTGCTTGTCGCGATGGATACGTTGCGCGCCCACAAAGTGCGCAGCGGCCTCACGCTGCTGGGCATTGTCATCGGGGTGACGAGCGTCATCTCGGTAGCGGCGATCATCGACGGTCTCAACCGTTTCATCGCCCTCAAAGTGGAGGGCATGGGGTCGAGGACTTTCTTTGTGTCGCGATGGCCGGTGGGCACGAACCCCACTCAGATGCCTGAGAAGATACGCATTCGCCGTTATCTCCAGTATGAAGACGCGGCCAAGATCCGCGAGAGCGTGAAAACGATCGAGAAGATCACGACCATGGCGACCCGCGCGCCGTTCCTCGGAAACTCGAACGACATCCGCTATCAGGGCGAGCGGGTCGAGCGCGTGATCGTGCGCGGCTGCGAGCCCGACTACCCCGACGTCATCCCGATGTTCGTCATCGAGCGGGGCAGGTTCTTCAACCAGGGCGAGGTGGACCGCGCCTCGCCGGTGATCGTCATCGGAAGCGCGATCGCGGAGTCGCTGTTCGGAAACCGCGAACCGCTCGGGAAGACCGCGATCCTGAATGGCGCACCGTTCGAGGTGATCGGGGTCTTCGCGCCGGAGCCGGGCTTGCTTGGGGGGCCCGGCGTGGACCAGTTCATCGCCATGCCGCTTTCAACGTACCGGAAGCACTACCCCGAATCGAAGGAAATCTTCCTAGCCTTCACCTACCCGCGCGACGGCTCCGCTGATGCGGCGCGCGACGACGTGACCAACGCGCTGCGCCGGATTCGGCGGGTCCCGCACAACGCCGAGAACGACTTCGAGATCTTTGCGTCGGACTTCCTTTCGACGCTCTGGAATCAGCTCACCGGAGCGATTGTCGTGCTGACCACCGTCATCTCTTCGATCGGATTGCTGGTGGGGGGAATCGGCGTGATGAACATCATGCTCATCTCGGTCACCGAGCGCACGAAGGAAATCGGCGTGCGCAAGGCGATCGGGGCGAGGTCCGCTGATATTCGCGTGCAATTCCTGCTCGAGGCAGTGGCTCTCACCATGGCCGGAGGGCTCATCGGCATCCTCGGCGGCGTGTTGGTCGCCTGGATGGTCAGAACCGCCGCCCCTTCGATTCCGGCGACAGTCAGCATGTTCTGGGCGGCGATGGGCGCCGGCCTTTCGGCGGCCACCGGGCTGTTCTTCGGCTATTGGCCGGCCAACCGCGCCGCTCAACTCGACCCAATCGTCAGCCTTCGATACGAGTAGAGAGCAAAAAGAAGAGGCCCGCGCCGGACCTATCCCAGGGTCCAGCGCGGGCGAAAGACCGGGCCGTCAAATTGCCGGCCGTGAAGTCGCCTCAGCCGAGGTGCGGCTCCACCATCTTCACAAGCTCGCTCTTGCCGACCGCGCCCACGCGCTGGTCGACGACTTTTCCACCCTTGAACAGGAGCAGGGTGGGAATCCCGCGAATGCCAAAACGGGCCGCCGTGGCGCCGTTGTTGTCGACATCGACTTTGCCGACTTTTACTTTGCCGGCGTACTCGTCGGCAAACGCGTCGACCGTCGGCGCGATCATCTTGCACGGGCCGCACCATTCAGCCCAGAAATCTACGAGGACCGGGTCCTGAGAACCAAGCACTTCGGTGTCAAAGTTCGAGTCGGTAATGAGAACCGTATTCTTCCCTGCCATTCTGATGACTTACTTTTCCTTCCTTTTGATGAACTGCCCCACCGCCTGGATTCAGGCGGGACGCGGCCTTTGTGGGGCGGGTCCGCGTCCAAGCAGATGGCGATACAGCGCCGAATACTCCAGGGCCGATGCGTGCCATGAATAATCCTTAGCCATCCCTCGTTTCATCCGTTCCACCCACGAGTCGCGATTCTGCCAGGCGCCCAGGGCGGTTCGGAGGGCGTCGAACAGGGAGGCGACGGAGTAATCCTCAAACTTGAATCCGGTGTCCTCCTGGATGGTGTCGTCCAGGCCGCCGACCGCCCGGACCACTGGGACCGTGCCGTAGCGGAGCGAGTAGATCTGGTTCAGCCCGCACGGCTCATAGAGGCTCGGCATGAGGAAAATGTCGGCGCCGGCTTCGACCCGGTGCGCCAAGGCGTTGTTGAACCCAATCCAGACCGCAACCTTCTCCGGCAGCCACCGGTGCCACTCGTTGAACATCTGTTCGTATCGCCAGTCGCCGCTGCCCAGAATGACCCATTGGGCGTCGATCTCAGGCAGCAGCGGCCCCAGCCCGGCGATGAGGTCGAAGCCTTTCTGCTCGGCAAACCGGCTGATGATCCCGATGAGAGGCCGTTCCGGGTTCCCGGCCGGGAGACGGAACTCCTCCAGCAGCGCCCGCTTGCAGACGCGCTTGCCCTCGAGATTCTCCGCCGAGTAAGACGCTGCCGTGAACCGGTCCTTTTCAGGGCTCCATTCATTGTAGTCGACGCCATTCAGGATCCCGGAAATGGCGTTAGACCGGTGCCTCAGAGCGGCATCCAGGCCAAAGCCTCCCTCGGGCGTCTGGATCTCCATGGCGTATCTGGGGCTGACCGTGCTGATCCAGTCCGCCGTCGCGATACCCCCCTTCAGGAAGTTGACGTCATTCCAGTATTCGAGCTTGTCGGAGGTGAACCACCCCCAGTTGAGGCCGAGATCGGGAAACTCGTTGCGGTGGAACCGTCCCTGATAGCCCATGTTATGGATGGTCAGCAGCGTTTTGACGGAGGCGAACGCCGGGTTGCTGTGCTGCTGGTCTCGCAGGTAGACGGATGTCAGCGCCGCTTGCCAGTCGTGGGAGTGGATCACGTCGCAGGGCCAGACAGTCTGCGCGACGCCCAGCGCGGCGAGACTCAGGACTGCAAAGCGTTTGTGATTGTCGAGAAAATCGCGCCCGCGATAGTTGTACAGGCCCTCACGGTCGAAGAAGTAGGGAGCTTCAACAAAGAAGAAGCGAACGCCCTTCAGCACCAGCGTGCGAATGTCGACCCGGTAGGGGGTGGCGCCCGCGTAAACCACCATGTTGTCGTATGCGCTGGCCGTTGAATCCCAAGGGATTGTGCGGTAGCGCGGCATGACGACCGCCACTTCGTCGCCGACCTCCCGGAGGGCGGCTGGCAACGATCCAACGACGTCGGCCAGGCCGCCGGTCTTTGCAAATGGGGTGGCCTCGCTCGAGACCATGAGGATACGGCTCATAAGAAACCTTCCACATGATCTCACAGCACCCCTCGGCAGGTTGGCGGCGGGCGGTCAAAACATTACCATTGACCAATGGCGATCAGCTACCGCATTGGCAATCGGCTCGACCTCGATGAGGTCATCGAATTGTACGTCGCGTCGACGCTCGG
>JACADU010000391.1 GCA_013388415.1 Bryobacteraceae bacterium | reverse complement strand
TTCGAGTATCATTCGATACAGGAAGCGCCGCTGTGGCTGCCCATGACACTCGAAATATGATGAAATTGGCGAGCGAAGACCTCTGGCGGAGGACCGTCTCGCAGATTCCGAGCATTTACGGACGGCTCGTCTATCTCGGCAGACTCCGCAATACCGACACAGGCCGCTATGAACATCACGGGCTGGCCGCCATGTTCGATGAGGCGCTGGCCGATTCCGCTCTCCGCGAGAGCCATTTGAGCTCCTTCCGGGACTGGTTGAACTCCGACCTCGAGCAGCAGCGGGCCGATCTCGAGCTCTATCTCAGCGAGCAGCCCACCAGCCGCAGAACGCTGCTGGAAACCTGGCTTCGCCTGGCCCCCTACCGGGCCACGATTCCCGCTGGCGCAAGCCCCGCGGACCGGGACCTGTTCCTTGGCGAGTTCGAGGCCCTTCTGCGAATCCTGCTGAACGAGACCCGAGGCTGATCCGTTCAGCTTCTTGCCCGCAGACGGCCGATTGGTTCCCAGCGGTTGGCCACGCCCACCACTTGGCCGACCACATCCACTTCAACGCCATTCTGAAAAACCAGGGGCGCTTCCCCGGAAACCGGGTGCGGCAAGGCCACCAGCCGGTCTCCGCTGACCGAGCACCAGGCGCAGAGCCATCCCTGCCGGTGCTCGAGGAAATACACCGGCCGGTCGTACTCCGAGGCCCACCCCGAGTCGGCGATTCTCTTCTTCGTCTCATCGATCAGCAGGAGGCTGCCCGGCTGGATGAGCGGGTACATGAACAGGTCCTCCAGGCCGACAAAGGCATAGCGGTGTTGCTTGAGATCGAGACCGGCGACCAGCATCAGCGGGAGGTTGCCCCAGTTCTGAATAAAGCGGCTCAGGAACGTCGTCTTCCTGAGGTCGACGCCCGGATCGAGCGACAGCGGCACCTGAACTTCGCCGAGCGGCGCCGGGCCGATGGGTTCCCTGCCGAGCCCGATCGGGTGCGTCTTGTCCGGCTCCGCAATGAGGCTGTCGGCGCCGAGGCAGGCGGCGTCCACGCCGTACCAGCGAAGGACCTCGGCGAGGTCCAGCCGGTAGATGGCGCAGAGCGAATACAGCTTGAAGATGGAGGGGACGACGCCGCGATTCTCAATGTCGGCCAAGCGGCTGATGGCGATAATGAACTCGTTGTTCTTCCGGCGATCGGCGATTTGCTGGCTGAATTCCTCGACGTCCCGGTACCGCAGTCCTAGCCGTTCCCGGGTGCGCTTCAGTTTCAGTCCTGGCTCATCCATGATATGATTCGCGTTCGCCAATCAAAGTTCTTTGCCATGCCGGCAACCGGCTCACTGTTTCTCCAAACGATTGCCACACTTGGAGTTAAGGGAAATCCAAGCGTTGCCAGCCGCGTCCCTCTCTTGATTCTGTTCTGATTTCAGAACAGATGCAAGGGTTCCCTGTATGATACGGAACATCTCGAAAGATGCAGATAATTCATATGCCAGCCAGCAAGACGTCCAATAATTCTCCGGTTCGAGTGGCTTTCCAGGGCGAACTCGGCGCGTTCAGCCACCAGGCGGTGCTTCAATTCCTTGGAAAGCAAGCAAAGCCAGCGCCTTACGGCCGGTTCGAGGAGGTATTCTGCGCGCTGCGCGACGGCGCCGTCGAGGCTGCCGTGCTGCCTATCGAGAACACGCTGCACGGTTCGGTCCATGAGAACTATGACCATCTGTTGCGGTTCGACCACCGGATTGTGGCGGAAACCAACGTGCGGATCGTTCACAACCTCATCGCCGCGCCGGGGGTGCGGGCCAGCCAGGTGAAGCGCGTGTTCTCGCACCCGGTGGCGCTCAACCAGTGTCTGGACTTCTTCGCGGCGCATCCGCAGTACGAGCAAACGCCGTTCTACGATACCGCCGGCAGCGTGAAGATGCTCATGGAGGAGAAACTGACAGATGCGGCGGCGATCGCCAGCGCCGTCTCCGCCGAGATCTATGGAGCGCGGATCCTCAAGCGCTCGATCGAGGACGACCGGCAGAACTACACGCGCTTCTTTCTGTTGAGGCGGGCGGGCGACCCGCCCTTGAAGCTCGACGAGCAGGGGAAGAAGGGCTGGAAGACGTCGCTGGTGTTTTCGACCCGGAACCAGCCGGGCAGTCTGTTCCGCGCGTTGAGCGCCTTCGCCCTGCGCGACCTGAGTTTGTCCAAGATCGAATCCCGCCCGCTGCGGGGCAAGCCGTGGGAATACCTTTTCTACGTCGATTTTCTGGGCAACCTCGAGGAGACGCGCGTGCAGAAGGCTTTAGGGCACCTCGAGGAACTTGCGGATATGCTGCGCGTTCTGGGCTGCTACCGGGTTTGACGCCGGGCGTGTGAGGGGGCGGAGGACGCGGAGCCCGTTGAGGCTGAAGCCGCGGCGGTTGTCGTAGGGGTCGACGGTGGCTTCGATCGCGAGGACGGGGTGGACGGTCATGTGGCCGTAGTCGCGGTAGACGGGGGCGAAGAGGGAGACCTCGACGTAGCCGGTCCAATCGGCGAGGGTGAGGAACTTCATGGTGCCGTTGGGGGTGGGGTGGTGGCGGTCGGCGACGACGAGCCCGGCGACGCGGACGGTCTTTCCGTAGAGGTGGTGCTGGTTGCGGGTGAGCTCGGCGGCAGATTCGTAGGCATCCCAGCGGGTATTGGGGGCGAAGTAATCGAGCGGGTGGATGGAGACGGGGAAGCCGAGGACTTCGTGTTCCCACCGCGCGGCAAGTTCGGGGGAGGCGTCGTAGCCCTGCGGGAGATCGGATTCGACGAGCCGGGGTGCGCCGTGGTTGGAATTGGAGGATGTTTCCAGGCGCTGGAGCCGCCAGAAGAGGCGCCCGCGCGGCTCGCCGAAGACGTCGAGAGCGCCGGACTTGAGAAGAGCGAGCCATTCGGCGCGCGAGGGGCGGACTTTGCGGAAGAAGCCGCCGGCATCGTGGAATGGCCGGAATTCGGCGATGCGGTCGAGCGTTTGCTGGGCGAGTCCCTTGATCTGGTTGACCGGCAGTTGAATGGCGTTCGCCTTGGGGACGAAGTGGGTGATGCCGGAGGTGTGGAGGCAGGGCGGGATGAAGGAGACGCCGCAGCGGAGCGCTTCCATCACGTAGAGGATCGGGGAGTAGAAACCCCGGCGGGAGGAGAGAACCGCCGCCAGGAACTCAGCGGGGTAGCGGGTCTTGATCCACGCCCCGGCGAATGCTTCCACCGCATAGGCGGCCGAGTGGGCCTTGTTGAACATATAACCGGCGAACTCGCGCAGCGTGCCCCAGACGCCATCGATTTCTTCCGCCGTGCGGCCGAGTTCGAGCGCCGAGGCGCGGAACTCTTCGCCGATTTTGTCGATGAGGGCGTGGTCGCGGTTCTTCACAAGAGCGCGCCGCAATTGATCGGCGCGGCCCCACGGCATGCCGGCGAATCCGTTGGCGACCAGGAGAATGTGTTCCTCGTAGGCAAGCAGACCGTATGTGTCGGCGAGCAGCGGTTCGAGCGAAGGGTGGGGGAAGCTGACGGGTTCCAGTCCCTGATAGCGCCGGGCGAAAGCGCGTTTGCGGCCTTCGTTGGCCGCGCCGGGGCGGATGATGGATTCCACCGCCGTGAGGCAGTCGATGTCGCGGCAATTCGCCATGACCAGCAGGTTGGTCATGGCGGGGCTTTCGATGTGGAAGACGCCGCGGGCGTTGCCGGTGGCGATGGTGTCCCAGGTCTGGGCGTCGGACCAGTCGAGCGATTTCCAGTCGATCGAAACGCCGTGGTTGGCGCGAATGTTTTCGGCGGCGTCGTGCAGGACGGTGAGCCCCGCTTGGCCGAGCAGATCCATTTTGAGCAGGCCGAGTTCCTCGACGTCGTCCATGGCGTAGTGGGTGGTGAGGAGGCCTTTGGAGCTTTCAAACAGCGGCATCCGGTCCACGATGGGGTCGCCGGAGATGACGAGTCCGCAGGGATGCATGGCGAAGTGGCGCGGGATGCCCTCGAAAGAGCCGGCGATGCGGAGGACGGTTTTGTAGGGCTCCTGGTTGAGCGGGAGGTTCTGGCATTCCGGCGTGAGGCGGGCGGCTTCGGCGGCGTCGCCCATGAAGTGGGGAAGATTTTCCGTGAAGCGGCGGACTTCGCGTTCGCCGATGCCGTAGACCTTGGCGATATCGGCGACGGCGGAGCGGCCCTGGAACGTGTGAACCGCGCCGATCATGGCGACGTGTTCGCGGCCGTAGCGGTCAAAGACGTGCTGGATGACCTCGTCGCGGCGGTCCCACGGCAGATCGAGGTCGATGTCGGCGAGTTTCTGGAACTGCATGCGCTCGCGGTTGAGGAAGCGCTCGAAGCAGAGGCCGAAGCGGAACGGGCAGACGTTGGAGATGCCAAGCAGGTAGCAGACCAGCGAGCCGGCGGCGGAGCCGCGGGCGAGGGTGTCGATGCCCTGGCTCTGGCACCACTCGACGAGATCGGCGAAGACGAGGAAGTACTCGGCGTAGCCGACCTCCTCGATGACGGACATTTCTCGCTCGAGGCGCGCGAGGACCTCCTGTTTCGGCGCGGCGCCGTAACGGCGGCGGAGGCCCTCGGCGGCTTTGGCGCGGAGCAGTTCGTGTGGGCGTTCGACGGGCTTGCCGCCGAGAGTGAAGCGGGGGAAGCGGGTGTCGCCGAGTTCGAAGTCGAACTGGCAGCGTTCGGCGATGCGCTGGGTGTTGGCGATGGCTTGCGGGAGTCCGCCGAGGTAGCGGGCGATGTCGTCGCCGGTGTGAAAGTGGTACCGGCCGGGGGGGAGCTTGTCGGGGTGGCGCTGGTTGAGGAGGGAGAGTGTGCGCATGGAGGCGAGGATCTCGTAGCGGAGGTGGTCCTCGTGGGCGAGGTAGTGAGTATCGGCGCCGGCGGCGAGGGGGATGCGGTGGCGGCGGGCGATTTCCGCAAACAGGCGGGCGATGCGGAGGTCGTCGTCGTTGTGCGGGGTAAGGACGAGGGCGAGGTTCCGGTTGTAGAGGTCAAGCAATTGGCGGACGAGGGGCTCGGCGGGTTGATTGTTGCGAAGGGCGCGGGCGAGGGCGGAGCGGGGTCCGGCGAGGCAGATGAGTCCGTAGCTATAGCGCTGGAGGTTTTCGGGGGAGGGAGTTTCGGTGATGAGGCGGCAAAGGTTGGCATAGCCCTGCGTGTTTTCGGCGAAGAGGGTGAGGCAGGAGCGGTCTGGGAGGGTGAGTTCGGCTCCGATGGCGGGGTGGATGCCGGCCGAGCGTGCGGCTTTGTAGAAGAGGACGGCGCCGGCGAGGGTGTCGCGGTCGGCGATGCCGGCGGCGGTCATGCCGGCGGCTTGGGCGGCTTCGACAATGAGCTGGGGCGAGAGCGTGGAGTCCAGCAGCGAGTAGAAGGAGTGGTTGAGGAGGGGGGCGTATTGGGCGGTCATGCTGCGAAGCCTCGCTGGACGATGGTTTGGCCGAACCGGCGGCGGAGGCGGTCGATGGTGGAGGCGAGTTTGACGTCGGCTTCGCGGCGCGGGGGCGGAGCGAAGAGGTCGAGTTGGGGGGAGGGACGGTAGACGCGGGAGGCGGAGAGGCGGAGGGAGCGAATGCGCACGCGGCGGGTCCAGGTGTCTGCGAGGAGTTTGGGGAGCACGGGGAGGAATTCGGATTCGAGGGCGGTGGGTTCCGGAGCGTCGAAGGAGCGGCGGGTTTCGTCGCGGTCGGCGTAGCGGAGGTCGAGCGTGAGGCGGCGGATTTCGGCTCCGCCGGCGCGGACCTGGGCCATGAGGCGCTCGGTAAGCTGGCGGAGGGCGGCGAGCAGGACGGGCTCCTCCCAGGCGTCTTCGGCTAACTCTATGGATTCGTGCCTGCCTTCTGTTTGGGGTTGTTTGGGAG
>JACADU010000296.1 GCA_013388415.1 Bryobacteraceae bacterium | reverse complement strand
GATACCCGCCGCAGGCGTGTTTTCCTGAGGAGGGTGGGGGCGCAACCGCTGCGCCTGGACATCGCGCTCTTCACGCCACGGGACGTTGCCGACTCGGTGGCGCACGCCAAAAGCGAGGCTGAGCGGCTTGCCGGCATTGCCGAGGCGGAACTGCGCCGTCAGACGGCGGCTGAATGGGCGAAGTTCTGGCGGGCTTCGGCGGTCGAGCTTGAGGACAAGGAACTTGAACAGATCTGGTATCGCAACCAGTACTTTCTGGCTTGTTGCGTCAAGCCGGGGAAGGTTGCCCCTGGGCTGTTTGGCAACTGGAGCACGGGGAGGATCGGGACGGCGTGGCACGGCGATTACCACATGAACTACAACACGCAGCAGGTATGGTGGGGCGTCTTCTCGAGCAATCACGTGGAGCAGCATGAGCCCTACACGCGGCTCGTCGAAAACCTGATGCCGATGGCCGAGTGGAACGCGCGGGTGCAGTTCGGCTTGCCTGGAGCCTATTTCCCGCACACCGCCTACCCTGTGCCGAGCAACGTCAACCCGTACCCGGCGCCGCCATGGGGCTATGAAATCTGCGAGACGCCTTGGACCGTGCAGAGCTTGTGGTGGCAGTACAAGTACACGCTGGACGAGCAGTACCTCAGGCGCGTCTATCCGATGCTCAAAGCCGCGGCGGATTTCCTGATCGCTTTTCTGACGAAAGGGGAGGACGGCAAGTATCATGTCATCCCAACGGTCTCGCCGGAGAACTGGGGCGCGACGGTCGACTATCGTTTGAACAGGGACTGCATCATCGACCTCGCGCTGACGGAGTTCCTGCTCGATGCGATGGTGGAAGGCTCCGAGGCGCTGGGCGTCGACGCCGCGCTGCGGGACAAGTGGCGCGAAGTCCGGCGGAATCTCGCCGCCTACCCTACGGCGGAAGGCCCTTACGGTAGGGTTTGGCTTGACATCGTGAATGCGCCGGTGGAGCACGTCTATAACGTGCCGGTCCCGCTCTCGCCGGTCTTTCCGGCGGAGCGGGTTGGACTCGGGTCGCCGCCCGAGTTGCTTGAGTTCGCGCGCCGGACGGCGCGCCCGGGGCGGGTTGAAGGCGGGAATGACCTGGTTTGGCAGCCTCTGGCGCGAGCACGTCTGGGGATACTGGACCTGGAGTGGTTCAAGGGTGAGGTGCGCTATTGCCTGACGCCGCTTGGGGTGGCCAATGACCGGGTCCGCCAGACAGGCGGGCGCTATCGGGACGAGACCAACTTCGATTTCATGATGCGGATGGGCGTCTGGACGGAGAATCTGTCTCTGCCCGCGGTCATCAATGAATGCCTGATGCAGAGCTACGACGGGGTCATCCGCCTGTTTCCGAACACGGCCAATCTGGGGAAGGCGAGGTTTCGCCAGTTGCGCGCAGCCGGCGCATTCCTGGTTGACGCCTCATGGGACGGCAAGACTGTGGGCGGTGTCACGATCAAGAGCGAGAAGGGCGCCGCAGCGAGGATTGTCAACCCGTGGGCTCCAGGGAGGGCGCAGGTGATCCTGCTGTCCACCGGCGCGGCGGTCAGGCACACGGAGAGGGGCGGCGTGCTGGAATTCGCGACGAGATCCGGCGCGACGTATGCGGTGAAGCGGGCTACTGAATCACCTGCGGCGTGAAGCTGGTGAAGGATTCTCCCGCGAAGCGGAGACCGAGAACCGAGACGCTGCCGGTGGGAACGTGGAACTCGATGGTTCCGCGGCGCCCGGCCGACTGGGGGAACTGTTGAGGCAGCGGAAACGCCAGGTGTCCATGTGCTGGAAGCGTGATCACGGTCTGCTCACCAACGATCGTGTTCCGGTCATCGCGGACAGTCGCGGCGACGACTGCCTGACTCTCGGGGGAGAAGCTTGCGAGCGCCATGGATGTGGTAAATGACTGGGTGTTGTCGTACGGAAGCAGGAAGCGGATCTGCGGGCCGGCGCTGACCGGAACGGCAGCCTCCTGATCGGCGCGTCCGGCGATGCGCTGGAGGAACACGGCAAAGCCCGATACTTGACTGCTCGTGATCACCTCTGCCCAGCCCTGCTCGAGATTGCCGGCGCCGGTTGTTTCCCACGTGATTGAAGAGCCGGGTTGGATCGTGACGTTCTGTGTGGGTTTATCACCGGCGATGGGGGGATTCCAAGCCTCGGTCGATCCATGGCTCCCGGTTTGACGGTAGAAGCGAAGCGAAAGCAATGCGGGCTCGGCTTCCTTGTTAACGAGTGTGATCGTGGTCACAAAGCCGCCTGCGTTGGCGACTTGCGGGATGATGAGCCGTCCGAAGCTGCTCGTATTGAGGCTCTGCACTTCAAACGACGTGAAGGCGCTCGACGAGAAGCGCAACCCGACAGCAGACATCCTGCCGCCGAGCATGACGAAATCCGCCGTCGCGCGCCGGTTGCGCAAGAATGGAAGCTCGTCCGCCGTTGCGAAAGCGAAGTGGCCTTGGGGGGGCAGGTTGAGCCGGTAGCTCCCTGGGATCACCTGGCCGTTTTCGTCGCGGAACATCGCTTGGACATCGCCTGGTTCGGTCTCGCTCGTATTGGTGACTGCTATCGACGTCACCAGGCTGCCGGTGTTATCAACCGGCACGAGAAAGCGCTGTTGCCAGGTGGAGACGATTGGCACCGCGGCTTCCTGATCCGCGCGACCGTCCACACGCTGCCGGTAGACGGCGAATCCGCCGATGCGCCGAGCACTGATGACTTGCGCCCACCCTGCGTCCACCTGACTGCCGAGACCGCTTGTCCGCCATGTGATGGAACCACCAACGGGGATAGGCACATCCTCTGTCGCCTGACCTCCTTCCATCAGCGGCGTCCACGGAACTGTGGTCTTGTCCGTGAGGACTCGCCTCAAACGCAGACTCACGATCGCCGGCGCGGTGTCGAGGTTCGAGATTGTGATGGTGGTTGCAAAGCCTCCCCCATCGACGATTCGTGGAATGCTGTACTGCTTGGCTCCGGCGCTCCGCAGGTTCACCGGGACTTGGCCGCTCGACAGGTTCTGCGACGATGGCGCCAGCGAGATGGTCCCGGTCTGCGGCAGGCTCGAGGGCGTGCTGGTCACATTCACGGCAACCAAGCCGGGAGTCACGACCGTTCCCGGCGCCGCAGCGAGCCACCCGCCGCTCGAAGGCAGGACATTCACGTTCGCCGCCGAGGCGTCGCCGGCGGCGACTTGGAGACCTTGCCCCAGCGGAGCCAGACCGGATTCGACAAAGAAATCGAGCTGCGTGGGGAAAATGTTGAGTTGAGTGGGCTGGCCAGAACCAGTGAGGTCCATCGTGAGGTTGATGACCACTTGTGGGCGATCGGCGGCGCTCAGGATGACAGTACCGTAGTGTATGCCGCTGGGGAGGTTCAGCGGCAAGGTATGAATCGTGAAGCTGTCGGTCCCGTTGAGCGGAAGAGTGCCGTGAGACTTGCTGGGGATGATCCAGTTGGAACTGGCATAGATTTCGTACTGAACGGCGGCGCCGGCGTTCGACAGCGAGATCCCTGTGCTGACGGGTTCGGTGTATTTCGCTCCAGCCGCTCCCTTCGATGTCAGCGCCAGGGTACAGGTGGTTACTGGTCCCCAACTGATGTTGGCTGGAGCGCAACCTGGCGGGGGCAAACCTGGCTGGGCTGTGATGTTCAACGAGAACGACCTTGAGACGTCGGCGACTGCCGCGGTGATGAGCGCCGTCAGGTTCGACGCCACGGGGGCAACCGTCGCCGTAAAGCTCGCGCTGGCGGCGCCGCCCGCTATGTTCACCGAAGGCGGGACAGTCACTGCCGGATCGGCGCTGCTCAACACGGCGGCGAGCCCGCCGGAAGGCGCAGGAGCGCTGAGCGCAACGGTGCAAGATGAAACCCCGGGTGAAGCGATAGAAGCAGGAGTGCAAGTGAGCGAATGGATGGGTGATGCGCCCGGCTGAACGACGCTGATCATTCCGCCGGCCGCAGGCGGGTCGATGGGGATGGGGTTGCCCGCCGGTTCGGTCATGATCAACTCGGAGATCCCAACCGGGATCGAAGAGCTTGGGGCGTTCGCCGCCACATGAAAGACAAGCACTGCGATCGGCCCTGGGGCCATGACTGACTGGTTCAAGCCATAGACAAGGCAGCGACGGATGCCCGGATCCGGTCCGGCCAGGCATTGCGCGGTCTTGCCGGCAGCAGCCGCCGATGCGCCGGCTTGCACGCTGACTCCGCTGATCGAGGAACTGCTGTAACGGATTGTCCACTGCACGCCGCTCACCTTCGCCCCATCCGGCGCGACCAGCGTGACGCTCAGCGCGGCGCTGCCGCCGGGGAGGACGCTGGCAGACGAAACGGCAAGCGTCGCGGCAGGCGCGGCTCCCCACAAGGAGGCCATCGGCAGCAGCCCGCCCAATAGCAGTCCAGCCCTCATTAGTCTTAGGAGATCACAAAAGCCTTGCACTCAATAGGAGATCGAAAGCGAGCGGCAGCGCGTGAGGCCGGGGGCGTCGAGGGTGAAGACGGCTTCGCCGTTGTGGAAGTCTTCGCGGCGGAGGGTGTGGCGGGCGGTTTTCGCGCCGGCGGCGGTGTCGTAGTTGTAGAGGACGGTGACCGGCGCGGAGAGAGCGGAGGCGTCCGCGAGACGGAAGCGGAGTGTATTGCGGCCTGAAAACAGCGGCGGGATCGACATGATGCCATTTTCGAAGTAGAGCCTCAGCGACAGGGTTTCAGGTTTCGAGGGCGATTTGATGCGGAGTTGGAAGCGATAGATGCCGTGGATGCTCACGTCGCTGCCGTTGAACCGGGGCCGGCCGAGTTCGATTGAACTGGAGGCAAGCTGTTGCCAATCGGACCAGCGGTCAGGCCCCGAGGCATCTTTCGTCTTGGGAGCGAGCGTGCGAATCTCGACGCTTGACACATCGCCGGTCATCGAGAGCGCACCATCAACGAGCACGAACGGCGACCGGATGTCAATGACTTCTTCGCCGTTGGTGAAGGGCAGGGAGCTCAGGTCGGGCTTGTAGTTGATGATGCCGTAGGCCTGGCCGATGGTGCGTCCGCCGGCTACTTCCGGCGGGTAGCCTTCATCGGTGGGCACGGTGGCGAGGTACGGTTTGGCGCGCTGATAGT
>JACADU010000278.1 GCA_013388415.1 Bryobacteraceae bacterium | reverse complement strand
TATCCGGTCGAGAATCACTGGCCGCGGCACAACCAGTTGCGCACCGCCTACGTCCACTTCTCCGACGAGCGCTTCGAGCGCGTCCGGCAGTCCCTGAGCCAGTTGGAAGACTTCGAGCTGGGCTACCGGCTCTTCCAGCAGAGTTCCGCGCCCGAGCGGCGCGCGCAAATCAGGGCGCAGCGCGTGCGCGACGATCACTGGTATTTCCAATCCTTCGGCGCGATCTGACGATGCTGACGCCAACACGAAGCTTTGCCTCCGCCCTCCTTCTCGCCGCCTCCTTCGCCGCGGGCTTCCAAGCTGCCGGTCAGATCCGCGAAAACTCGGATTGCCTCAAGAAGCGGGCTGAGAACTTCCGCCGCTCCCGGTCGTATCCCAAATACGGCGAAGCCTGCTCGCTGCGGCTCAAGGCGATTCAGCACGCCGGGAAGATGCCCCTCTCCCGCCCGCGGCTCGCCGCCGAATCCTGGAAACTCCTCGGCCCCCGCCCCACCATCGTCATGGACGACAACCTCGCCGGCGGTCCGCCCATCGCCTCTGGCCGCGTGAGCTCCATCGCCATCGACCCGCGCAACCCTGACATCGCATATATCGGCGCCGCCCACGGCGGCGTGTGGAAAACCGCCGACGCCGGACGCAGTTGGAAACCGCTCACCGACAATCAGATCTCCCTCGCCATCGGCTCGCTCGCCATCGACCCGTCCAATCCCCAAACCGTCTATGCAGGCACAGGCGAAGAGAATTTCTCCCTTGACAGCTATTTCGGCGTCGGCATTCTCAAGAGCCTCGACGCCGGCCGCACCTGGAGCCTTGTCGGCACACAATTCGGCACGACCGCGGAAGGCCGCGTCGGCGCTCAAATCGGCGCTTTGGCGGTTCATCCCAGGAACGGCCGCATCCTGCTGGCTGCCGTCAATCGCGTGTCGAACGAGAAGAGCGGCGTCTACCGCTCCACCGACGGCGGCTTGAGCTGGCGGCACGTTCTCGGCGGCGCACCCGGATCGTCCGTTGTCTTCAACCCTCAGGAGCCCAGGATCGCTTATGCCGGGTTGGGCGGCCAGGAGGCGAACGATCACAACGGCATCTACAAGTCCTCCGATGGCGGCCTCACCTGGAAGAGCATCGTGACCGGCATCCCTCAGAAGGGCCTCGGCCGCGTCAATCTTGCCATCGCTGCCAGCAAGCCTGACGTCCTCTACGCGGCCATCGCCAACCCTGATTCAAACGACCCACTCGGTGTGTTCAAGACCGTCGACGGCGGCCAGCACTGGGCCGGCGCCAACACCCCCAGCTATTGCTTCGGTACCTGCTGGTACGCAAACTCCATCGCCGTGTCGCCGGACAATCCCGACATCGCTCTGGTCGGCGGTCTCCAGCTCTACATCACCGGTGACGGCGGCAAAAGCTGGCTGAACGTGACCCAAGGGGCCAACGGCAACGCCATTCACTGGGACATCCACGCCCTCGTGTTCGCCCAATCCGGCGGCCGCATCTTCATCGGCACCGACGGCGGGCCCTACCGCGCCGACGATGTCGGCTCTCTCCACCTGCGCGACATCGGATGGCACAACCTCAACGAGACTCTCTCGATCACCCAATTCCATCCCGGCTGCTCGGCCCACACTGACGGCACGGATTTCATCATCTGTGGAACGCAGGACAATGGGACGCAGCTCTTCTCCGGCGGTTTCTACTGGCGGATGATCGCCGGAGGCGACGGCGGCTTCACCGCGCTCGATACGGCGCGCTCCTCCGTCTTTTACTTCAGCTTCGCCGGCATGGTGGGCGTCAACAAGTCTTCGCCCTTCACCCTGTACAAGGGCTTCCTCGGGATCAATACCGGCCTCGAAAAGGTCGACACCGACGACTGTTATGTGCCGCCCCTGACCATCGACCCGGCCAACCCCCAGCGCCTCTACATGGGTTGCCGCAGGATTTACAGGACCGTCGACGGCGGCGGCCTGTGGACCGAAGCCGGTCCACAGTTGCGGACCCGGCCCGGAGCATCTGCTGACGAGGGCCCGCCCATCTATACCTACATTGCGGTTGCCCCCGCTTCCTCGTCCCGCGTCTACGCGGCGGTGAGCGATGGCAGGGTCCATGTGTCGGGCAACGCCACGGCGCCGGAAGGCGTCGTTTGGGAAAGCCGCGGCAATGGCCTGCCGCGCCGCCCGGTCTCTTGGATTGCGGTCGACGCCGCCAGCCCCGATACCGCCGTAGCAGCCTTGCAGGGCTTCTCCGGCGATGCGGACAAGCAGGGCCACGTCTTTCGGACCGTGAATGCGGGACGGGATTGGGTCGACATCAGCGGCAACCTGCCGGACATCCCCGCCAACACCGTCATCTTCGACCCCGGCGCCCCGCAAACCCTCTTCGCCGGCACTGACATCGGCGTCTTCCAGACAACAGACGGCGGCGCGAGTTGGATGCCGGCCGGAACCGGCCTCCCCCGGTGCCCCGTTGTCGATCTCAAGCTTCACGCCGGCGGCAGGCTGCTTCGCGCCGCCACCTACGGCCGCGGGATGTGGGAGTTGAAGCTGCCTCCCATGCTCCAGGCTCCGCGGCCGGCCATGCAGGTCGATTCTGCCGCGATTTCGTCCGGCGCCGCGCCGAAGCTGACCGTCCGCGGACGCGGGTTCGCCGCCGGAACCGTTGTCCGGTGGAACGGCGAAGACCGGCTCTCCACGCTGCTCGACGGCCAAACCCTGGAAACCGCCGTGAGTCCTGCCGAAGCCCAAGCCGCCGAGCGCACTTCGGTTTCGGTGCGCCATCCGCAGGTGGGAATCTCGAACGTCGTGAACCTCGAAACCGGCGCAGTGCCGTCAATCACCCGGGTCGCCAACGGCGCCGGCGGTCCGCCGCTGCCCCCCGGCCAAACCCCGGTTCTCGCCGCGGGCTCGATTGGAACTGTCTTCGGCCAGAATCTGGCCTCACGCACAATGACCGCGCCCCTCGGCTCAGCCGGGCAAACGCTCGCCGGCGCCGTCGTCGAGTTCAAGAGCTTTGTCACACACCTCGCCTATCCGGCCACCCTCTTGTCCGTCTCGCCGGACCGGATCGACTTCCAGGTTCCCTGGAACGTCCCCCAAAACGTCCAGCTCCAGGTCGACGTCGTCCAAGGCACGCGGATGAGCGCACCGGTCCAGGTCAACATCGGCATCTTCAGCCCCGGCATCTTCTCGGTGAATGAACAGGGCGCCGGCCAGGGGCAAATCTTCTGCGAGACTGATGGCAAGCTCGCCGCTCCTGAGGGAGACAACGCCCGCCCCGCGGCGCCGGGAGAAACCGTGCGCTTGCTCGCCACGGGCCTTGGGCCTTACTCTCCCGGCGACACCAGCCAACCCCAACCCATCATCGGCGCCGTTCAGGTCTCGATCGGCGGACTGCCGGCAGAGGTGGCCGAAGCGGTGGCCCTGCCGCCCTTCATCGGGCAGTATCGGGTGAAAGCGCAGGTGCCGTCGGGTGCGCCCTCCGGCCCGCGGGCGCCCGTTACCCTCGAAGCCGGAGGGGTTCGGTCAAACCAAGTGACGATCGCGATCCAGTGATTGCGACCGCTGCAACATCCGCATTCGTCCTACTTCTTCTTCTTGGCCTTGGGCTTCGCCTTTTTCGGCGGCTTGGGAGTCGTGTTCGCCACTTCGCGTCCCCCTCCTTTCGCGCTAAAGTAGGCCAATCGTAACAGCACCCCGCTTGGGCTGTAAAGAAGAAAAGAAGGAATCGGCACATTTCTGCGCCGCCGGCCTCGGTGACTCGGCCGCCGCTGTATGCTCGTTCTATCCAGCCATGTTGATCTCGCGAAGAACTCTCCTCCTCGCGGCCGCCGCGCCCCTGCCGGCCGCTGCCCCCCGCCGCCCCGTCATCGCCATCGACGGCGAGAAGTTCCTCCTCAATGGCAAGCCCACCTATGCCGGCCGCGTATGGCGCGGCCACCGCATCGAGGGTCTGCTGCTCAACTCCCGCATGGTCCAGGGCATCTTCGACGACGAGAACCCCCAGACGCGCTCCATGTGGGCTTACCCCGACACCGGCAAATGGGATCCTGACCGCAATACCCGCGAGTTCGTCCAGGCGATGCCCTCCTGGCGCTCGCATGGTCTGCTTTCCTTCACCATCTGCCTCCAGGGCGGCAGCCCCCAGGGCTACTCCAAGCAGCAGCCTTGGCTCAACTCCGCCATCGCCGCCGACGGCTCGCTCAAGCCCGCCTCCATGGCCCGCCTCAAGCTCATCCTCGACAAAGCGGCGGAACTCGGCATGGCCCCCATCGTCGGCATCTTCTACTTCGGGCAGGACCAGCACCTCGCCGGCGATGACGCCGTCCGCGCCGCCGTCCGCAACACAATCAACTGGCTGCACGGCGG
>JACADU010000407.1 GCA_013388415.1 Bryobacteraceae bacterium | reverse complement strand
TCGATTTTCGATCCCACCGGCCCCCGGCCGGTCCGGCTGAGCAGCGTTTCCACCTCGGCCGGGCTCATCGGAGTCATCGACTTCACGACGCCGATGTTCTGCTCCAGTTGCTCCACGGTTTCCGCTCCGCTGACCAGCGTGTCGACGTCCTGGCTGAGCGTGAACCGGATGCACTCCTCAATTCTGGCGACGCTGGCTTTGGTGATCGTGCCCATCGCGTTCGACTTCATCGCGAGCACGCCGAGCCCCTTCTTGCGCGCCTCAGGCAGGACATTCTTCAGAAAGCTCAAGTAATGCGGGTCGACGCAGTTGACCGGCATTTGGATCGTCTCCCACGCGTCAGTGGCCGCCAGCAGCCGGAGATGAACCTGCGGATCGCGATGGCCGGTGAAACCGATATGCCTGACCTTTCCCTGCTTCTTCGCTTCGACAAACGCTTCCAGCGACCCTCCCGGCCCCAGTATCTGGTCGACTTCCTTCATCTCGCTCACTTGGTGGCACTGCCACAGGTCGAGATAGTCCGTCTTCATGCGCTTGAGCTGTGTCTCCAGCAGCGCCATGGCCTCTTTGCGGCTGTACAACTCGCACTTGGTCATCAGGAAGACCTTTTGCCGCCGCCCCCCGGCCAGCGCCCGGCCATAGATTTCATCGCTTTGCCCTTTGTGGTAGGCGTTGGCGCTGTCGAAAAAGTTCACGCCCAGATCCATGGCGCGGTGGATGATCCGCGTGGCCATGGCTTCGCCCTGCACGTTCATGTGGTAGCCGCCGACGACATAACGGCTGACCCTGAGCCCGGTCTTCCCCAGGGTCTTCATGGGCATTGGCGCTTCAGCCGCCAGCTTGAGAGAGGCGGCGGTCAGGATGAAGTCACGTCGTTGCATCGCGGATTCCCTTCCTTTTCCCTTCGTGCAGGCATTGAACTGATTCTCGCAGGGTTTTGGAAGGAATGGTAGCTCGCGGGGCCCGACTCTAGAATAATGGGACTGGGAGTTTCCACTTGGCCCGATCAACCTGGCTTTCGGGAGGCGTGCTGGCGCTGTCGGCGGTCCTGGCGGCCCAGGCGCCGCAGGAACCGCCGCGCCGCCTTGCCAGCCTGAGCGAAAGCTTCCAGCAGCTCGCGCGCCTGGTCTCCCCCTCTGTGGTCAAGGTCACCGCCGTCGGTTATCGCCAGCTCGAGGAGGGCGAATCCGACGAGCCCGGTGTCGCCGCGCGCCAGCAGAGCGCCGGTTCGGGCGTCATCATCGGAGCTGATGGACTGATCGTCACCAACGCTCACGTCGTTGTCGGCGCCCAGCGCGTTCAGGTGACGCTTCCTGCGCCCCCCGAATCCTCGCCTCCGCGGCGGTCCGCGGTCAAGCCGGTCGGCCGGATCGTCCACGCCGAAGTCGTCGGCATCGACCTTGAAACCGACATCGCGCTCCTCCGCATTCAGGAGAAGAACCTCGCCGCCCTGAAGTTCGCCGACTCGGAAGCCGTGGAACAGGGCGAAATCGTGCTCGCCTTTGGCAGCCCGATGGGCCTCGACAATTCGGTCACCATGGGCGTTGTCTCCAGCTCGGCGCGCCAATTGAAGCCCGACGACCCCATGATCTACATCCAGACCGACGCTCCCATCAACCCGGGCAACAGCGGCGGTCCGCTGGTCAATGCGCAAGGCAATGTCGTCGGCATCAACACGCTCATCCTCACGCAGTCCGGCGGCAGCGAGGGCCTCGGCTTTGCGGTGCCACCGAACATCGTGCAGAACGTGGTGGAGCAGATTCTCAAGTCGGGCCGTGTCATCCGCGGCGAGATCGGCGTCACCGTCCAGACGGTCAATACGTACCTGGCGGGCGGACTCCGCCTGCCGCAGGATTGGGGCGTCGACATCAGCGACGTCGAGCCGGACGGTCCCGGCGACAAGGCGGGTTTGCGCGTCGGCGATGTCATCGCGGCGCTGAACGGCCGCCCAATGGAAAACGCCCGCCAGTTCAATGTCAACGTCTACCGGCCGGCCATCGGCGAGACCGTTCAACTGGAAATCCTGCGCGGCAAGCAACGGCTGAACGTCGCCGTCGCCGTCGTCGAACGGCAGGACGACGCCTCTTTTTACGCCGACCTCGGCTCCCGTGAAGAAAACCTCATCCCCGAGTTCGGCATCTTCGCCGTCGATCTGACATCGAAATTGCGGGACCAGGTCGCTCCGCAACGGGTGCGGGCGGGCGGTGTGCTCGTCGCCAGCAAGAGCGCCGACGGCCCGCTGATCGAAGAGACCTTCCGCGCCGGCGATGTCATCTCGATGATCAACCGCACCCCTGTCGGCAGCGTCGCCGAACTCCGTGCAATCCTGCGCAAAATGAAATCAGGCGACCCTGTCGCCGTCCAGATCGAACGGCAGGGCCGCCTGAGGTATATCGCTTTCGAACTGCCCTGAACCGCCGGCTCAGTGCATCATCATCGGGATGGATGCTTCCGTCGACGCCCATGACATCTTGAGCGTCCCGCTGTTGCCCTTCGGCTCGATAGCGATGGTGAAAACCTCGACGGGGCTTGACAAGGACTTGACGCTCATCTTGGCCCGGCCAAGGTCGGCGCCCGCGTCGTATTTGAAGGCGCCCCACTGTTTTGCCGTCTTGTTGACGATCAGCGTCCATTCCTTCTCAGCCGGGATGGTGAACAGCGCGTACGTGCCCGCCGGAACGTGAAGCTGTCCCAGCATGAGATCTCCTTCAGTCGTGAGCGTCGTCGCCTCGTCGGCGCCGGTCCTCCACACCTGCCCGTATGGGACGAGCTTGCCGAAGATTTCGCGGCCCTTCATCTGAGGCCGGCCATACTCGATGGTTACCTTCTTGCCGCCAATCATGGCGGTGACCGATTCATGCGCGCTGGCGCGCTGCCGCTGCCCCTGAACCAGCAGGGACCCGGCTGCCAATAGACCTACCGCCGGTATCGTCATCCATCTCAAGTTCATCGTGAAAGCCTCCTTGCGGATACAGTGTATCAGCCTTGCGCCATCGGCACCCCGCACGGTTCCGGTCTGATACAATCGTCACTTCAAGATGTCGATCAGCGAACGTGAACTGCGCGAGCACATCGTGCAGGTGGGCCACTTGATCTATCAGAAGGGTTGGGTGGCCGCCAACGATGGCAATATCAGCGTGCGGCTCGACCCCGAGCGTGTGCTCTGCACGCCCACGCAGACGTCCAAGGGGCTCCTCCGCGAGGAGGACCTCATCATCGTCGACATGGAGGGCAACAAGCTCGAGGGCCGCAAGGAACGCACCTCCGAAATCGCGATGCACTTGCTGATCATGAAGATGCGCCCCGACGTCAAGAGCGTCGTCCATGCCCATCCGCCCGTCGCCACCGGCTACGCCACCGCCGGACGGCCTCTCAACCTCGCGCTGCTGCCCGAGGTCATTATTGGGCTAGGCTGCGTTCCCCTCGCCGAGTACGGCCTTCCCGGCACTCCCGCGCTGACCGACGGCATGGTCCCCTACATCCCGAAGTACGATGCGCTGCTGATGGCCAACCACGGGGCGGTTTCCTACGGTCCGGATGTGTTCACCGCCTTCTTCAAGATGGAGACCGTCGAGCACTACGCTCGCATCGCTCTGGTCGCCGAGTTGCTCGGCGGAGCCAAGGCCCTGCCCCGCGAAGAAGTGCAGAAATTGTATGATTCCCGCACGCGCTACGGTGTCAAGGCGCGCGCAGGGATGGAGCCGGGCTGCCCTGTCCCGGCCGAGGAAGCGCCGCTGATCGAGGATGTGCACGACGGCGGCGACAGGTTTACCGTGACCCGCGACGAACTCGTCGCGCTGGTCGAAGAGGCGCTCAGGGCTCGCGGGCTGTCGTGACGCCGGGATTGCCTGGGTGTTAGTTTCAAGTTAGGAGAGAGAGAAAGGCTACTCGATGGGTGAAGCACTCGGAATGGTTGAAACGCGCGGGCTCGTCTCGATGATCGAGGCGGCGGACGCCATGGTGAAGGCCGCCAAGGTGACCCTGGTCGGATGGGAAAAGATCGGATCCGGCTACGTGACCGCGCTGGTTCGCGGCGACGTCGCCGCCGTTCGCGCCGCCACTGACGCCGGAGCCGCCGCCGCCCGCCGCGTCGGCGAGCTTGTCGCCGTCCACGTCATCCCGCGCCCGCACCCGAGCCTCGAGGACGTTCTGCCCATCGGCAAGTCCTCCAAGTAAGGGTTCGGTCCTGTCATGACGCTCGGCCGCGTAGTCGGCACCATCGTTGCCACCAGGAAAGATCCGCGCCTGGAAGGCTACAAACTCCTGATCGTCCGCGCCGTCACTCCTGACGGCAAGGAAGAGCCGGGATATGTTGTCGCCGTGGATACCGTGAGCGCGGGCAACCGCGAGCTGGTCATCACCGTCTCCGGCTCCAGCGCCCGCATGGCTGAAGGCTGCAAGGACAAACCGGTCGATTGTGTCATCGTCGGCATCGTCGACGGGCTCTCTCTCGACTGAAAACGGAATCTGGAGGCCGTTCCACTCATGTTTCTGGGCCGCGTCGTTGGACGCGTTTGGGCCAGCGTGAAGAACCCCGGACTCACCGGGCAGCGCATGCTCATTGTCCAGCCTCTCGACGCCAACCTCGCTTCCGCCGGCAAGCAGTTGATTTGCGCCGACGCGGCTGGCGCCGGCGCCGGCGAACTCATCTATTGGGTCCGGGGCAGGGAAGCCTCCTTCCCCTTTACCGAAGCCGACGTCGCCTCCGACGCCACCATCGTGGGCATCGTGGACGAAGTGCACACCGGCAAGCAGGAGGCGCAGTCCTAGCCATGCTCATCGCGGAGGTTGTCGGCGACCTGTCGGCCACGCAAAAACACGCCAGCCACGAAGGACTCAAACTCCTCCTGGTTCAGCCCCTGAACCTGGACGGCTCGCCTCGTGGCAACCCCTATGTGGCTGTCGACAGCGTCAACGCCGGCATCGGCAACACCGTCCTGCTGACCACTGACGGCTTTGCCGCCTTCACCAGCGTGGGCCAGTCCATGACGCCCATCGACGCCGCCGTCATCGGCGTGATCGACAGCATCGAATTCGCCGCCGAACCCCAGCCTGGCCCTCCCCCCGAACCCGCGCCCAAACGCTCACCGGCGCGCCCGCGCTCCTCCGCGCAGAAGAGCCGCCATTAGCAGAATCGCCAGCAGCACGGCGGCCACCTCGAACGCCGCGAACGCCCGGTGCATCGTCTGAAAGCTCTCGCTCATGTCCGGCGTGGGTCCCGGCGGACGCGCTCTCATCTCTCTCCCGATTCGCACCATGCCCGGGATCACATAAAAACTGATAAGCCCCGACATTGCGGCCATCGATGCCGCCAGCCCAAGAACCCGCTTGCCGGCATTCGTAAGGAAGAGCATGAGGGTGAACGTGACGGCGGTCAGCCCCAATTGAAGCCAGCCGAAGGTCTCGAACAGCCCTCGGTTTACCTCGCCGGAGTGGTAATGCAGCAGCTCCCGCGTCTGGTCCGGTCCCATCCGCTCCAGAGCCTTCGCCACCACCGCGGGCGGCTTGCTCAGCGTTGAATCGACCGCCGCGAAGCTTCCTGTCGCCGCCAGCGCCGCCAACAGCAGAGTCCCCATCCAAAAGGCCAGAAGAAGAACCACCACCCGCTCGATCAGTCTCGAGTCCTCGTCCCGGATTCTGTCCCTGACGGCGGGCGGCGCTTGCCGCGATCCCATTGACCCGCTCAACTTCGCTGTTCCTCCTCCGGCTTGGCGGCTATGCCATACCGCTTCAATTTGTTGAGCAGCCCCTGACGGCTCAACCCCAACTCCTTCGCGGTCCGGAGTTGGTTGTACCGGCACCGGACCAGCGCCTCGCGGATCCGTTCCCGCTCCAGCCGCTCGACCTCGCTTGTCAGCGTCTCCCTTTCGCGCTTTGCCACGGGCGCCGCCGGCGCCACGTTGATTCCGCGAACCTCCGCCGAGAGGTCGCCAACCTCGACCCGCCCGTTTCTGGCCAGCGCGACCGCGCGCCGCATCTCGTTCTCCAGTTGCCGCACATTGCCTGGCCAGCGGTACGCCGAGAGCACCGCCAGCGCTTCCGGCTCGATCGTTGGCGCCGCCCGCTGCATCTCGCGCGCCGCCCTTTCCAGCAGCGCCATCGCGATCGCCGGAATGTCGCTGGCGATTTCGCGCAGCGGCGGCGTCTCCAGCCTGACAACGTTCAGCCGGTAATACAGGTCCTCCCTGAATTCCCCGCGCGCAATCAAGCCCTCCAGGTTCTTGTTCGTCGCCGCGATCAGTCGCGCGTCGACCGGAATCTCTTTTCGTCCGCCCACCCGTTCCACCATCCTGTCCTGGAGCACCCTCAGGATCTTCGCCTGCGAGTTCAGGCTCAGATCCCCGATCTCGTCCAGGA
>JACADU010000390.1 GCA_013388415.1 Bryobacteraceae bacterium | reverse complement strand
GCATGTTTTGGGCGGACGCGGTTTCGTGGCGCCGAGCGACAGGCTGGTGATCGCCGGGGTGGGCGTGGGCGGCGTGGGGCGGAGCTATCTCAAGGGCTGCGAGGCGGAGAACATCGCGGTCCTTTGCGATGTGGATACGGCGTATGCGGCCAAGACGTTTGAGGCTTACCCGAAGGCGGTCCGCTACCAGGACTACCGGGTGATGCTCGAGAAGGAGAAGGGCATCGAGGCGGTGGTGATCGGCACGCCGGATCACACTCACGCGGAGATTGCGCTGGCGGCGATGTCGCTGGGCAAGCACGTATACTGCGCCAAGCCGATGACGCGGACTGTGGCCGAGGCGAGGCGGTTGAAGAAGATGGCCGCGGAGAAGAGGGTGGCGACGCAGATGAGCGTGCAGTCGTGCGGCTCCGACGACGCGGCGACGACGGCGGAGTGGGTTCGCGCAGGCGCTGTCGGGCGAATCCGGGAAGTTCATGTGTGGAGCGACCGGCCGGTGTGGCCGCAGGACATCGCGCGGCCGAAGGAGCAGCCGGCCGTGCCGCCGGGTCTTGATTGGGATCTTTGGTTGGGCGGCGCGCCGAAGCGGCCGTATCATCCGCTGTACCATCCGTTCAACTTTCGGGGATGGGTGGACTTCGGAACGGGCGCGCTGGGCGACATGGGGTGTCACACGCTCCACGTGATTGTGAGGGCGTTGGATCTTGGCGATCCGCTGTCGGTGGAGGCGACCCGGGCGGCGGTGATGCTGCCGGCGCTTTCGGGTGATGCCGACCGGACTTGGACTCGGAGCCGGAAAGCGAGAAACACGGAGACATTCCCGCACGCGTCGATCGTGACATGGCGCTTCGCGGCGCGAGGCGGGCGAGGGACGCTGCCGGTGACCTGGTACGACGGCGGGCTGAAGCCGCCCGTGCCGGAGGGGTGGGAGAGGCCGAAGCCGCTGCCGGGCGACGGGATTTTCTTTGTCGGCGAGAAGGGCGTGCTGTGGAGCGGCTTCACGGGAAAGCCACGGTTGCTGCCCGAAGAGAAACACGCCGCCTACAGGCCGCCGAAGAAGTCCATGCCGAGGACGGCGGGGCACTACGAGGAGTGGATCGCCGCCGCCAAGGGCGGACCGCCGGCGATGTGCGAGTTCGGCTTCGGATCGTACCTGACGGAACTGACCTTGTTGGGCGCGATCGCGCAGCGGACGGAGAAATACCTGGAGTGGGACTCCGCAGCGATGAGATTCCGAAACGACGCGGAGTCCACCGAACTGCTGTCGAGGTGAAGTCTGTTTGACGGGCTCTTTGCCTGGATTTGACAGTGCTGAGCGGCGGCCGGGCGGGAGAATGGAAATAGAGTGCGCGGCGCGGAGAAACTGTGGCGCTGGATCGTTGTCGCGGCCCTGTTGAGTCTGGGGCCGGTGGCGTGGCTGCAATACCGCTGGATTGGGGACGTTAGCGCGGCGGAGCGGGAGCGGCTGCGCGGATGGATGAGGCAGGCGGCCGAGAGGGTGGCGCGCGACTACGAAGAGGCGCTGTTTGAGCAGGTGCGGGGCGTGCTGATGGCCGGCGAGATCGTGGAGGGCGGATGGTTCAAGTCGATGGAAGCGGCGGCTGAGCCGCGGCCCGGGGGGCCATGGGACGTGGTGGCGCCGCGCGGGCCGCGCGGACCGTTCGAGGAGTGGGTGATTCTGCGTCTGGATGAAAGGAAGATGCGGGAGGAAACCTGGCCCGCGTTGATCTCTCGGCAGTGGGGAGAGGGGGATGCGGTCGCGGTCGAGGTGCGAGTCCTGGAGAACCGCCCGGGCGGCGAAGTTCTTTTCGCGACAAGAGGCTGGAAGGACGGTCTGGCGGCCGATGTGGAGGTCGGCATCTGGGGAGGGGGAGGGCCGAGGCCGCCGCGGGACAGGAGAGGCGGGCCGTTCAGGCCGCCGGGCGCCGGGCCGGGGCAGGTGGTTTTGCAGGTGCAGGGCGGCGACGGAGGGCTGGCGAGCGTGGTCGAGAGGACTCGGATCAAGAACCTGGCATTGAGCGGCGCGGTTCTCGTGCTGCTGGCGGCAAGCATCGGCGCGCTGGTGTGGTCGACGCGGCGGGCGCAGCGTCTGGCGGAGCTTCAAATGGAGTTTGTGGCGGGGGTATCGCACGAACTGAGGACGCCGCTGACGGTGATCCGGTCGGCGGGCGAGAATCTGGCCGATGGCGTCGTGACCAAGCCGGAGTCGGTGGCGCGCTACGGCGCGATGGTGCGGGACGAGGGGATGCGGCTGTCAGGGATGGTGGAACAGATCCTTGGCTATGCGGGTGTTGAGAGCGGGCGCTGGCGTCCTTCGATGGAGCGTTTCGACCTGGGAGAACTGGCTGGGTCGAGCGGCATTTTCGTCAGAGGCGACCGGCAGGCGCTTGAGCAGTGCGTCAGAAACCTGGTGGACAATGCGGAGCGGCACGGCTGGGGCCTTGAACGCCTGAGCGCCGAAAAGAACAGCGATACGGCGCGGATCGTGGTGGAGGATTCGGGAGACGGCCTGGATCCTGAAGAGATGGAGCTCTTGTTCGAACCGTTTTACCGCGGCAGGCGAAGCCGCGAGAAGCAGGTGAAGGGTTTCGGGCTGGGGCTGGCGCTGGTGAGGCGGGTGGCGGAGGCGCACGGAGGCCGTGTATGGGCGGAGAATCGGAAGGAGGGCGGCGCGCGGTTTGTGATCGAGTTGCCATTGGACAAGAGCGATGCCGAAGCGGATTCTGCTGATCGAGGATGAGCCGGGGCTGGTCCTCACGCTGACGGACCGGCTGGAAGGCGAAGGCTACGAAGTCGAGAGCCGGACCGATGGCGAGTCAGGCGTGGAGCGCGCGCTGGCGGGAGGCGTGGACCTGATCCTGCTCGACATTGGATTGCCGAAGAAATCGGGGTTCGAGGTGTGCCGGCGGGTGCGGGAAGCGGGTTCGCAGGCGCCGATTCTCATGCTGACCGCGCGCGGGCAGATTGTGGACAAGGTGGTGGGGCTGAAGACGGGCGCTGACGACTATGTGACCAAACCGTTCGACATGATGGAACTGCTGGCGCGGATAGAAGCGCTGCTCAGGCGCGCGAGCGCGCCGGCGGCGGCGATGCAGGAGACGGTGAAGTTCGGCGACATCGAGGTGGACACGCGCAAGGCGCAGGTGCGGCGGGGCGGCGAGCCTGTGCCGATGTCGATGCGCGAGTATGAGCTGTTGAAATACCTGGTGGCGCACAGGGGGCGGGTGGTTTCGCGCGATGAGCTTCTGCGCGAGGTGTGGGGGTACGAGCCGAGCGTGGCTTCGCGGACGGTGGATACGCACGTCGGCTGGCTGCGGCAGAAGCTGGAGAGCGACGCGGCGGAGCCGCAGTGGATTGTGACGGTGAGGGGTGTGGGTTACCGGTTCGACGGCTGACGGATTGCCGAACGAGACTGCATCTTTCGAGAGGGATCATTGTCCTGAGGCATCCGCGCGCGGCCGGGTCCGCTGCCTGGTGGCCGTGGCTGCGGCAAGTGGCGGCGCTAATGGATGGTGCGGCTCTTGCGCTCGAGGAAGTCCATGAGCAGGTACTGGCCGAGCGTGTAGGG
>JACADU010000277.1 GCA_013388415.1 Bryobacteraceae bacterium | reverse complement strand
CCCCGTGTGAAATAATCGCACTCAGAGGAACAAATGGCCAACCCCAAGTACGCCGAAGCCGAACGCCCCATCCCTCAACCCACCGAGGCCGGGCAGTTGAGCGACGGCACCAAGATCATGGTCCGCGCGCCCAGGCAGCGCGCCTGCGGACTGAAGGACGAAAAAGGCAAGCTCTGCGCCGGCCATCTCAAGCGTTGGTACTTTTTCGGCGAAGAGATCAAACGCCTGTATGGAGAGAATGCCGAGATCTATCGCTGCGAGAACTGCAAATCGATCTATCTGCCCAACCCTGATGAGACGCCGCGCAGCGGGACGCTCGCCTACTAGCGGCAGGGAAGGGTCCTGACGAAAAAGCCGCGTTGAAACGCTTCGGGAGGTTCACTCGGGCTGAAACGTTCCAACGCGGCCGGCCCTGAGGTTAGAGCCTGAGGTGCGGCGTCAGCCACGGGATCCGCAAAAAGCTGTTTCCCTGATCGCTCCTGGTGAAGCTTACCGCGTTCTTGTACCCTTCACCTTACGAACCCGCGCCGGCCGATATCCGCCACCCCGAGGGGAGCTGAATCTTTGATCAATGACTCGATCTGAGAACCTTCGAATCGAAAAAAAAGGACCCTCTGCGCAACACGCAATCGAGGGAACGATGGATAAGAAACTCAAACACCGGCTCCCGCAAGCACGACGTTTCCAGCTCCAGCCATTCCACCCGCTCACCTGTTGTCGCAGAGGGCAGGTTCAGAGAGTTCATCAATTCGCTAGCAGTGTAGCAAAAGAGATGCCAGCATCGCTGAACAAAAAAGTTGTTTGTTTTCAACGTGAAGCGATTAGATGCCTCGAGGATTCGGGGTGCGTTGCCCCACGAGGTGTGGCATGCTGACACAGAACTGGCTCCGGGCCGGGCTCGTGGTAGTACTGGGACTGGATGCGCTCTGGGCCGCCCAACAGGAGATCGATTACCAGGTCTACACCGAGTCGCCCCGCGTCCTGCTCAATCAGCGTCGCCTGCGCCTCCTCCGCCGCGAGCGCGAACGCGACTCCATCCGCTGGCAGCAGTTCAACCTCCTCATGTCCGGCAACGCCCGCATGGAAGAGCCCGGCTTCACCCGCGCTCTCTACTCGCAGGTGACCGCCACGCCCGCTCCCTGCCGCGAAGCGCTCGAATGGGCCGCCAAAACGGCTTCCGTCTCTAACCCCGCGCAGCTCAGGGAGATGGCCCTCGTCTTCGATTGGTGCGCCGCCGCCGCCGATGGCGCGCCGGCGCAGATGCTGGCCCGCAGGCGCGGCGTTGTCTTGCAGTCCCGCCCTCTCGAGCCACAACAGGTCCGCTCCGCCGTCTTCACGGCCCTCGCCCTCGCCGACGTCGAGTCCCAGGCTTCCCAGGCTCTGCTCAAGCACGCCGTCGAAGCCTGGTGGAACAAGCGCGTCCTTCCCCAGCTCAACGCCCATCGCATTCCGTTCAATTCCCGCGAGGACCTCTACGCCATCGCCGAGTTCCTCCACGTCATTCGCGACAACTTCCGCATCGACCTCCGCGAAGGGGCTGGCAAGTGGTTCGAAGAGCTGCCTCCGATGCTGCTGCTCAGCTACTACCCCCAGCCCTGGCCCGCCGCGGAGAACGAATACCGGATTCCCGCCTACGCCGGCAAGGGCGATCCCGATCTTCGCGAAGCCGTCTTCTCGCGAGCCGCCGAGTTCGCCCTCGTCGCCTACGACGGCAACGCGCAGCCACACCAGTTCCTTCAGGGCTGGCTGATGCAGGACCGCTTCCTCCTCCGCTCGACATTGGGCATCGCCTACGAGTTCTTTTGGGCCAACCCCTACCTCCCCGGCCTCTCCTTCACTTACATGCCCGATCTTTTCCACGCCCACGGCCGCCTGTTCGTCCGCTCCGGGTGGGATGAAGAGGCTTCCTGGTTCGGCTTCTGGGACGGGCAGGCCCAGGCCTTCCGCAACGGCCAGCGAATTCAGGTGAACCTGAAGGCCAACCCCGCGCCGCTGGAGATGGGCCCCGTCAGGATCCTGTTCGGCGCGGCCGGCGCGCGCTTTGAACGCGGCTGGACACCGCCTGCGGAAGAGGGCGAAAAGCCGGTCGATGAGCACGCCTTCGTCCTTGGCCTGGAGCCGGACACCGCCTACGATGTCGAAATCGATCTCGAGGAAATGGTCGAAATGCGTTCCGATGAGGGCGGCATCCTGGCCCTGAAATTCCCGCCCGGCCGCAAAGCCCAGGTTCTCATCCGCAAAGCAGCTCCCGTCGCCCGCTGAGCGCCTCGTTGATACAATTGCCGGAACTGGGACTCCCGGCATGGCCTCCGCACCACCACAGTCGGCAAGCATTCATAGCTACGAAGGCATCGTCTCCCGCCTGCTCCAGCTCGCCGCCCGCGTCGGCCGGCACGGAAACGACGGCGTTGACGTCAGCTACACTTCCTTGTTTATCGCTCTCCTTTGGCTCGAAGACGACACCTCCAAGTGGCTCAACGAAAACGCCGGCCCGCTCGGAGCCAGGCTCGCGGCTGTCTACCAGGCGCGCGGCGTCACCGAGTCCGACCGCGCCCCGCTTCGCGCCGCTGCCTTCTCCACAGACGAACTCAACCCTCTCTCCTACTCTCCTTCCGCCCGCCGCATCATGGCCGCCGCCCAGGCGGTCGCCGATGAATCTTCCCCCTCAGCGCCCGGCGTGGTCGGCACGCGCCACATCGCCGCCGTCTACTTCTTCCGCAATCCGCCGGATCATCAGACGCAACTCGAAGAAGAATGGGCATTCGCGCCCGCTAAATGGCGGCCGGCGTTCGTCGAGTTCATCCGCGCCTCTCGCGGCGACGGCGACCTCTGGCGGGCGGTCTTCGCCCCTCACCTCGATCCGAGCTTTCTCGAGGAATTCCAGACGCCGCTGCTCGAGCGCTACCAGTTCGCCGGCGATGCGCTTCGCGTCCTGGAGGACTGGTGGGAGCGGTCCGAGTATGACGGGCGGTCTCGGCGCCGTCTGCGCTCCATCGGATTGTTGGAGGCCATGAGAGGCCCGGAGTCGTTCGGTGAATTCGGCGCCCCAAAGCCCTCGCAGGAGCCGTCTTCGCCAACGCTGCTCAACAACCCCGTCTTTCTCTCCTCTGGCTCCAGGCTGTTGCTCGACGGGGCGCAGTCGCTTGCTTTCACCACGACCGGCTTCGCGGAGATTGGTCTTCGCCACCTGGCCGCCGCCGTCGTCCTCGTCAAGGAGAGCAACGCCCACGCCGCTCTGCTCGCCTCCGGGAAGCCGCTCTCCTATCACAAACGGCGTCTCCTCGCTTACGTCAACCGGCACTGTCTCGAAGACGAAGCCGCCGAGTGGCGCAAGGCGCTTGTCGGCCAGCGTGAGCCCGACCTCGCCGCCTACCGCCCCGACGACCCCGAAGCCGGCAATGACCAGCTCGACGTCCGGCGCTTCGCCGCCGCCTTCGCCCTCCTCATCGCCTCCAAGGAAGTCGCCCCTCCGCTCGCCATCGGCATCTCCGGTAATTGGGGCTCCGGCAAGAGCTTCTTCATGCGCCTCATGCGCAGCGAAACCGATCGCATCGCCCGTTTGGCCGAGGCCGACCCCCGTTTCCATTCCAACGTCGTGCCGATTCAATTCAACGCCTGGCACTACGCCGAAAAAGACCTCCTCGCCAGCCTCGTCCAGACCATCTTTCAGGCCCTCCAGAACGCCCTCACCGGCCCTCGTGGCGCACCCTCCGCCGCCGAAGCCGTCCTATCCCGCCTCGAGACCGCCAAGGCCGAGCGCGACTCCGCGGAGAAGCAGGCCGAAGCCGCCCGCGCCGCCTTCGAAATCAGCCAAAAACAACTCGAAGAGACCCGCCGCCAGGTTGCCCTGAAAGCCGAGCAGGTCCGCCTCAGCGCTGCCGGCGTCGCCGCCGCCTCCGCGGAACAGCTCAAGCCCGCCCTTGTTTCGCTCGGCCTCGGCCACATCTCCGCCCTCATCGATCAGGGCGCCGACCGCGCGGCTCAGGTCCGCGCGGCATTGGCGCACGTCCAATCGACAGGACTCCGGTCACGTTCCGCTTTCGAGTGGCTGCTCCGCGCCCCCGTCTCCTGGTGGGGCGTGGCAGGACTCCTGCTTGCGCTGGTCTTGGCCGCCGCTGCCGCATACTTTTTTCAGAACTCACTCGCCGCCCTGACGCCCATTCTTGCGGCTCTCGGCGCTGTTTGGCGATGGGCTTCGCGGCAGCTTGCCCGCATCGACGAAGGGCTCGCCGAGTTCGACAAGGTCCGCCACGCCATCGACGCCAAGGCCGAGGAGAAGCGCGCCGAACTCAACAAGGATATCGAGGCCGCCCAGAGAGAGCTCGATGAGCATGCCGCCGCGTTGAAGACCGCGCAGGAGAGCCTCGCTGCCGCCTCCGCCAAGGTCGCCGGCGCCGAGCGGGCGCTCGAAGAAACCAAGAGCATCAACCTGCTGGCCCGCATGGTCGGCGAACGCCTTACCTCGCGGGACTACGAGAAGTACCTCGGCCTCGTCGCCGCCGTCCGGGCCGACTTCCAGCGGCTCAGCGAACTCATCCGCGCCGCGGCGCAGGAAGCCTCGGCCTCCAACCTGTCCTTCCGCCGCATCGACCGCATCGTCCTCTACATCGACGACCTTGACCGCTGCCCCACCGACAAGGTCGTTCTTGTGCTCGAAGCCATCCACCTGCTGCTCGCCTTTGACCTCTTCGTCGTCGTCGTCGGCCTCGACATCCGCTGGGCCTCCCACTCGCTCGAAGAGAAATTCTCGCGCCAGCTCAAAGCCGAGAACGGCGCCAGCGCCCTCGACTATCTCGAGAAAATCTTCCAGATCCCCTTCTGGCTGCCGCCAATGGACGAACAGGCCAGCCGGCAATTGCTCACAGCCATGCTCCCCAGACCGCAACCTGCCGCCGGGGATTCAAGCGCGCCCGCAACGGGCGCGCCTGCCGCCGCCGCTCCCGCCGGAGCCGGGAAGTCCGGCCCGCTTCCCAAGGCTCCAGTCAGCGTTCCCCTGCCGGGCGAAACCGAACTGCTCTCCATCCAGCGCGGCGAACGCGCTTTCATGCTCTCGCTCGCTCCGGCCCTCAGCCGCTCTCCCCGCCGGCTCAAGCGGTTCGTCAACACCTATCTGATCCTCCGCGCTTCACTCGCTCCTGACGAGCGCGAGACCTTTGTCCTCGATGGTGGAGCCAGCGGCAACTACCGCGAGGCCATGGTGCTGCTCGCCATGCTGACCTCCGCGCCCAGAGCCTGGACCCGCGCGCTCAACGCTCTCGACTCGCCCGCGCCGCCGCAGTCGGTTGGGGATCTCCGCAAGATCGCCCTGACCGAACCCGCGCCAGGGGAATACCAATATGTCGAAGCACTCTTCGACGCTTACGGAAGCAACGGCTCGATCGAAGAACTGCGGACAATGGCCCCCAAGGTCGCCCGCTTCAGCTTCCACTACAGCTTCACTTGATGAACGCCTGGAACATCGCCGCCACGGCCAGCAGCGGCCGCCCCAGCGGTCCGGACGGCCCGTGACGCCGAAGTGGGCCGGAATCGACTGCGGCAGCGACTGCCACGTTGTCAGGATCGAGCATGCTGCGATTCTGTCCTCAAGCGCTGCCTGGGTCAATCACCGGCGGGTGATGGAGACGGTGCGGAAGGATTCGTTGCCCGCGGCGTCGCGAGCCCGGATGGTGATCCGGTTGATGCCTCTGTTGAGCGGGATCGCCGTGGTCGCGAACTGCGGCAGCCCGGCAGCCGCGCCGGACGCTCCGGCGGCGGTCTGCCAAAGGACCGCGGTGCCGGCGACGTTATCGGTGGCCATGCCGCGGATGACGGCCGAAGCTGCGGTGGTCACGGCCGGCGGCGGCGTCACCGTGAGTGATGGTGCGAT
>JACADU010000085.1 GCA_013388415.1 Bryobacteraceae bacterium | reverse complement strand
GCCCGTGGCCGAATCGGGGGTTTCATGACCCGCTACCGGCTTACCGTTCTCACCCCGCTGCTGGCGGGCGACGGCCAGCGCCTCGCCCCCATCGACTACATGGTTTGGAAGGACCAGGTCAACGTTCTCGACCAGAAAAAGATCTTCCGCCTCCTCGCCAAGAGCCCCCGGCTCGACAGCTACCTCAGCCAGATTCGCCGCGCCGATAAGCTCGATTTCAATTCCTGGGGCGGCTACGCGCAGAACTACGCGCTCCGCCGCATTCCCCTGGAGTCGCCTTTGCTGTCGCGCGTCTTCGAGCGCGCGCTTCCCGAACAGCTCTTTCTGCCGACTTTCGCCGTCGCTCCTTCTGGCGGCATCTATGTGCCCGCCACCGCTCTCAAGGGCGTGATGCGCACCGCTCTGCTCGCCGCGCGGTTGAATCCGGCCCATTGGTCAATGCTCGCCGACAAACTCGAAGCCGCCGAGCGATCGCCGCGCGCCCCAGCCGAGATCCTCGAATCGGCGGCTCTCGGGTCCCACGGCCAAGCCCGCACACGCGGTATCCTGCTCGCCGATTCCGAGCCCCGCCACGCCGGTGGCTTGACAAAGATCTACCTCACCCGCACGGCGACCCTCGTCGACCGCGGAGGCCGCGTCGAGCTCGGTTGGAAACTGGCCCCGCGCGGCACGGTCGAAGGCCGCCGCGTCTCCGACGCCACCCCCCTTCTCGCCGAAATGGCCATCCCCGGAACCGTCTTCGAGGGAACCCTCGCCGAACCGGCGTTCTTCGGCCAGACAGAGACGCTGCGCGCCCTGAATTGGAAAGAGTCGCCCGGACCGCTCCGCTATGCGGCCGCCGCAAACGCCTTGGCCGCCCGCATCCTCTCCTCGCAGCGAAAATGGGCCGAGGTGGCCGGCCTCTCCTCCGTGCTCCGCTCCATCGACATCCTCGAACAACGCCGCAAAGACCTGGAATCGTCGGCCAGCGGCTGTCTCGTGTGCCTCGGCTGGGGTACCGGTTACCTGGCAAAGGCCGCCGAGCCCGACACCACCCAGCCCGATGCCGCCCGCGCCCTGAAGGCTCTGCCCGTCACGGCGGGTCCAGCCCGCTCCGGTCTCCCTTTCCCGAAAACGCGCCGCGTCGTCTTCTCCGGCGAGCAGCCCGCAACCCTCCCCGGCTGGGCGGCGCTCCAATTCGACATCTCCTGAAACACGCGCATAAAGCCGATCATGTACTCTAGATGGATAGTGGCAGGATGCAACCGCCCTTCCACCGCCGGCTTCTGGCGACTCGATCATGTACAACGCTTTCTTCGGCTTTCGGGAAAATCCCTTCAATTTGAGCCCTGACCCGGCGTTCCTCTATCGCAGTCACCAGCACGACGAGGCCCTCGCCAACCTGATCTACGGAGTCCATAGCCGCAAGGGCTTCATCGTTCTGAGCGGAGAGGTCGGCACCGGCAAAACCACCATGCTCGAATGCCTGCGCGACTACCTCGAAGCCCAGTACATCGAGTTCGCCTTCATCTTCAATTCGCGGATCAGCACCGATCAGTTCTTCGAAATGATCGCCTACGATCTCGATTTGCGCTGTTCCCACAAGTCGAAAACCGAGGTCCTCTTCGCCCTGAATCACTTGCTCATCCAGCAAGCCAACCAGGGCCGCACCACCGTCCTGATCGTCGATGAGGCGCACAACCTCGAATGGGACGTGCTCGAAGAGATCCGCCTGCTGGGCAACCTTGAAAACCCGCGCCTCGGCAAGCTGCTTCAGATTATCCTCGCCGGACAGCCCGAACTCGACAGAAAACTCGATGCGCCCAACCTCCGGCAACTGAAGCAGCGCATCGTCCTCCGTTGTTCCCTTTCCCCCTTTCAGCCCGCCGACACCGATTCCTACATCCGTTCGCGCCTCGAGAAAGCGGGCATGCCCGATCAGACCGTTTTCCCCCCTTCCCTGATCCGGGAAATTCACACTCGCAGCCAAGGGATCCCCCGCGTCATCAATGCGATTTGCGACAACCTCCTGCTGACCTGCTTCGCGCTTGAGCGCCGCGAGGCTTCCCTCGACATGCTCGAGGAGATCTGCCGCGATATGCGTTTGGAATGGCCGGGAATGCCGCAACCTCGCGGCGGAGTGGATGGCCCGTTTGGCGCTCGCGGCCCGGAGGCTGCCCGGCCTCTTCCCCTCCCACATGAATAAAAAATAAGCTGCCGGTTGCGGCCTCAGGTGAGTCCCCTACCTCTTCTCCGCTGAGTACTAAGTATTTATCTTTGAAAACCTTAGAAGAAAATAAGGCTTAGTACTATACCTACTACTCGGACTAATCCTAAGACCTAGGCCACTCGTCGCACCATACGCTAGGTGTGATCCCTTAGTGTAGGGGAACTGTCTGTCGCGCATTGTCGACTGCGGACCAAGACAAACAGAAGCCGTAGGTAAAACCTCAGATGTCGAAGTGGCTGAGCTTCAGTGTCTTGTGTGTAACGATCCTCCTGGCTGGCATACCCGCCTCTGCGGGCATTGTCCTGTCTGGCTCGGATGCGAATTATCCGTCAATTAGCCCCATCCCTCCGCCGAATCCGCATGGCGGCAATGGGCTGGCGATCAGTCCCATTCCTCCACCGAATCCGCATGGTGAAGGTGGGCTGGCGATCAGTCCCATTCCTCCACCGAATCCGCATGGTGAAGGTGGGCTGGCGATCAGTCCTATTCCTCCACCGAATCCGCATGGCGAAGGTGGGTTGGCGATCAGTCCTATTCCTCCACCGAATCCGCATGGTGAAGGTGGGCTGGCGATCAGTCCCATCCCTCCACCGAATCCGCACGAGAATCAATAGGCTGATCTAGCAGAGTATTGAACCGCAATCGGCAGGCTGCTTCAAAACAGTCTGCCGATTTTCTTTTTTCCAGCCGATTGAAACAAGTATGAGCTTGCGGTCGTGCGAAAGTGACAGAGATGGTTAACTGGATTGTCATTCCCGCAGCTTCGGTTTCGGCAATCCTCTATCTCTGGCTATTGAGCCGGCTACTACGGGGTTATGCAAGGGAGTATTCGGGGCTGCTGCTTTACGTCCTTGTGCTCGTCTTCGGTCTGGTCATCGACGTCGCGACATATGGGTTCACGGACCGGGATCGTAGCCCATACTTTCTGATCAGCGAGACGGCGCGGTGGGGAGCCCTCTATCTTGCTGTGCTTTCTTTCGTCTGGAAGGCTCTCGCCTCACACCCGGCCCATCAGTGGATCCGACACTGGCTGATTGCACTGAGCGCGTTTACGGTGTTTGTGGCGATATTTCTGACCAAGGGACCGAATATCTCAATCTGGATCCTGAAAACAGTCAACATCCTCAGCATCGCCGGAATGCTCCTGAATCTGATCCTCTGGACATTGCTGGTCAGAACCCGCAGTTCCGACCTCATCCTGTTTCTCGTCACCAGCGGATTAGGCATCCAGGCTGCGCTGGAGGCGGCCGCCTGGTCATTGAGGAATTTCCGAAGCACTTTTGAAGCCGCCTATTTCGTCGGCATCGTGGGGCACCTGCTCTGTCTCATGGTCTGGGTCTTCGCTTTTCGAAAGCCCGCGGTCCGGCGGGCGTAGGCGGTCAGGGGACAACCGTAAACGCGCCCATTAGGGGCGACTGGCTGGTCAGCCCTCCTGAGTCCGTCGCATTCATCCAAATGCTTTTCGCGCCCGCGAACGCCGGGTAGAACGCGATATCAAGCAGCACTGTGAGCGTGTTTCCCGAAGCGGCCAGCCAGGAACTGGCGCCATAGATCCGGCACTGGCTGTTCTGCAACGTCTGCGCCGATCCCAACAGCATTGAACTGGAGGAGGAGGCGGCGTCATCGGCGAGCAGAACTCTGGCGGTCATCGGCTCCACCTGCAAATAGCAGCCCAGGTTCGCCTGCTGCACGGAGTGGATCAGGACGCGGGCGGCGGCGATGCCGGCTGCCCCGTTTGCATCGCTCCAGGTGAAGGTGAAGACTTGCCTCGAACCGCTTGCCGCCGAGGGCGACACGCCCACCGGAACCGGAGCCGCGGCAGTGCTGCTGATGACAGTGAAGCTGCCCAACTGCGGTGATGGCGAATACAGCCCTGACTTGTCTCTGGCGTTCATCCAGATGGCCTTCAGCCCGTTGAACGGGCTTTTGAACCGCAGATCGGCATAGGCGCTCAGTGAGTTGCCCGTCATCTGAATGCTCGATCCCGGCCCGTGGACCGAACACTGGCTGTTTTCCGCCACGTCGGTTGTGCCGATTCTGACGGCCAACCGCAGGTTGCCCCCGTCGTCGGCGAGCGTGATGGTCCCGGCGCTGCGGTCCACCGCGAAATAGCAGCCGTTCGCGGCCGTCTGCGTCGAGTGAATGAGCACATGGCCCAGCGAGATGTCCTCCGCGCCATTGGCGTCCGACCAGACGAATTGGAACACCTGGCCTGCGCCCGATCCCGCCGACGGCGAAACCGAAACGGGCGTTGGCGCTTGCGGCCCCAGCGCCGCGACGCTGAACGAGCCGACGAGCGGCGTCGCGCTCAGCAGCCCGGCCGCGTCGAGAGCGTTCGCCCAGATCGACTTCGTCCCGTTGAACGCCGCCTTGAACGACACATCCAGTTGCGCCGCAATGCCACCCGATAACACTTGCACCGAAGACCCCGCCCCGCGCAGTGTGCACTGGCTGTTCGAGGCCGTGCCCGTGGTTCCGGGCGTCACCTCGGTCCAGACGTAACCGTCGTCGCTCGCCAGCGCCACCTTGCCGGTCAATGGGCGCACCTGAAGGTAGCAGCCCCAGGAGGCCGCCTGCACGCTGTGGATGAGCACTTCCGCCCGTACGATGTCGGCCCCGCCGTTCGCATCGCTCCAAGTGAGTGTGAACACCTGTCCCGCACCGCTCCCCGAGGTGGGCGCCAGGCTGGAAACGGCGGGGGCTTGGTTGACGGGCACCGCCACCGTGAAGCTGCCCAGCCAGGGCGAGTCGCTGGTCAGGCCGGAGAGGTCGGTCGCGTTCGCCCAGACACTCTTCGCCCCGTTGAATGCGGCCTTGAAAGAGAGCTGGAAATTCACCACCAGGCTCGATCCTGTGACGGAAAACACGGTTCCAGCCGCGTGGGCTGTGCACTGGCTGTTGCTGAGAGTCGCCCCCGTCCCTGCCGTTGCGCTGGTCCACCCGGCTCCGGCGTCGTCGGCCAGCGACACGGCAAGCGTCTGCCGGTCGAACGTCACATAACAGCCTCCGTCGCCCCGCTGGGAGGAGTTCACAAGGACGCGGGCAATCCGGATGTCCTGGGCGCCATTGCCGTCCGTCCACGCCACTGTCAGCGTCACCGCCGGACCGCTGCCCGTAGCCGGGCTGACCGACAACGCCACCGGCGCCTGCGCGACGATGGCCGCCACCGAGTACGACCCGGTCTGCTGCCACCCCGGAGTCGCCGCCGAAAGATCCTCGGCGCTCGTCCAGATGGTCTTGCTTCCGTTGAAGGCCGGGAAAAACGTGATCTCGACGCTGAACGTCGCCTGCGAGGCTTGCGCCGTCACCGTGGCGTCGGACGCCTTGACCTGACACTGGCTGTTCGCCACCGGCGTCGCGGAGCCGATCGCCGTGGTGAGCCACGCCGTGCCGGCATTGTCTCTCAGGCTCAGCGCGCCGGTCCTGCGATCCACTTGCAACGAGCAGCCCGAAGCGTCCTGGGCCGCCGAGTTGATCCGCATTCTGATGACTGCAAGATCGGCTTCGCCGTTCACGTCCGCGTAGGTCACTGCGAATCGCTGGACCGCCCCCGCCGCGATCGCGGGCGACAGCGAGACAAACGACGGAGCGGCGTTGTTGGCCGGAGTGACGTAGAAACTCCCGAACAGCGCATAGGAGGATTGCAGCCCCGCTCGATCCGCGGCAAGAGCATAGATGTTCCTTGATCCCACAACCGTGCTCGCGAATAACAGATCGAACCGCACCTCGATGTTGGTCGAGGTCATGGTGATCTGCGTTGTGCTGATCCTGAGCTGGCATGACGAATTGGCAAGCACCACCGGGCTGCCCACCGCCGCCGAGTACCAGCCGTTGCCCACATCGTTGACCAGCCTCATCAGCCCCGCGGCGCGGTCATACTCCACCGCGCACGAGCCTGCTTCGACCGGAGCCGTGCCCACCACCAGCCTCACTCGAACGATGTCGCCCGCGCCGTTGCCGTCGTACGCTCTGGCCAGAAACAACGCCGAAGCGCCCTTCGCCGGCGTCGCAGCCGCCTGAAGGATGCCGGGCGCCGTGTTCGCCGCCGCCGGGACAGTCCATGCGCCCGCTTGCAGGAATCCGCTTTCGGCCCCGTCTGCCGCAACGGCGTTCGCCGATACGGTCCTGGTCCCCGCCATCGAACTCGGAAAGGAGAGATCCATCCTCAAGGTGACAGTGTTGCCGGCTGAAACCACGCTCGACCCCGCGCCTGAGAGCGTACAGCCGGCGCCCGCGCTTGTCGTTGCCGTGCCGGGCGTGATCGCCGCCGCCGTCACCCCTGTCTCCGGCAAGACCCACATCTTCCCTGTGGCCAGCGACCACCGCACCCTGCACGCGGTTGCCGCGCCTGACAAATCCCCCACACCGAGATCCACGGTCGAGATCTGCCCAGCGCCGTCGGGGTGCGATGCGCGCAACTCGAACACCGCCTGCGAGCCCGATCCAGTCCCCGGAGTCACCGATTCGATCGACGGCGCCGCCCCTGCCGTCATCCGCGTCACGAAGAACCTCAGCGCGCTTCCCGCCGGCGGCGTTCCAAAGCCAACTGACGGGAAATCGGCCGAGCCGCTCTGCCCCGCGACCACAAGCGTGTTTCCGCTGCGGGCGGTCATTGCAAAGACCGAATCCGAGCCGCTCCCGCCAAGATAGGTCGAGAATGGCGCCGACGCTCCGTCGGGCGTGAAGACCGTCACGAAACCGTCGGTCGAGCCTCGATAAACGCCTGCCCCCACCGGCGACTGCAACGGGAAGTTCACAGAAGTGGTCGCGCCCGCCACGGCTACATTGCCATTCGGCAACAGAGCAACGGCGTTGACCGCATCCTGCCCGCCGCCGCCGAGGTATGTGCCCCAGGCGAGTCCGTTCAGCCCGGGATGCAGTTTCACGAGGAAACCGTCGCGCGTCCCGCCCAGCGTCCCGAGCCACGCTCCGGGCGAGGGGAAATCGCTCGATGGCGTCTGCCCCGCGGCGTAGACGTTTTGCAGGCTGTCGACCGCAAGCGCCTCCACGCGCTCGGGCGAGCCCAGGTTGCCGCCGCTGCCGCCCAGATAGGTGCCGGCAATGATCTGCCCGCCCGCCGCCGAGAGCTTCAAAACATAACCGTCCACGGCGCCGAGCAGCCCAGACTGCGCCGCGCCGGGCGGCATCGGCAGATCTCCGGAACCGGTCGAGCCGCCCACCAGCACCTCGCCGCTCGATGCGATGGCAATCGCCTTGATCAACTCGTCTCCGCCGCCGCCGATATAGCTGCTATACTCCAGCGCTCCGCCCGCTGAATACCTCGCGAGGAAAGCGTCAGCCGCACCCCGCAGCGAGGTCTGCACGGCGCCGACCACCGGGAAGTTCGTTGAAGACGTCTGCCCGCCAACCCAGAGCCCGGCCGAGCCCGCCGCCAGCGCCATCGCTGAATCGCTCCCCGTCCCCCCCAGGTAGCCGCTGAACTGAAGCGATGATCCGTCTGCCGTGAACTTGAGCACGAAAGCGTCCGTGCTCCCGCGGTGCGACGTCGGCGACGAGCCCGCCAGCGGAAAATTAACCGACGCCGTACTGCCGGCCGCGTAAACGCCCCCATCCGGCGCAGCCGCCAAGACCAGCACGCGATCGTCCCCCGAACCGCCGACATAGTTCGCCCAGAGCAGCCTCCCGGTAGACGGATCCATCTTCAACACGACGCCATCCACCCCTCCCCCGCGCGGCAGGATCGACGCCGCCATCGGAAAGTCCGCTGCGTCTGTGTAGCCGGCAACATACACCATTCCCGCGCTGTCGACCGCGAGCGCTGTCGCTGAAGACGTCCCGCCGCCTCCAAACAGCCCGCTGTAGTTGATCGCCGGGTCGATGATCAGGCGCTGGCCCTCCACCGCCGCGACCGCAAAGCCCACAGTGCCGTCCGGCTCCACCCGAAACCGCACCGGCACCGGCTCGCCGGACTCCGTCCACGCTTTCGGAGCCTCCTCCCGCCATGTTCCGCCGGGCGTCTCGATGACCAGCCCGCCGCCTCCTTCCAACTTCACTGAGCGCGCTGCATGGAACGCCACGCGAATCACCGCCGGATCCGAGCCCCGTTCCACGATGTACTCCGACTTGAGCCTCCCCGTGTCGGACGCCAGGCGAAGCGTCACCCCCGGCCAAAGCTCTTTCACCTCGAAGCATGGCCCGGATTCTACCGCACGGACCGGGTCCGGCCCCGGCCCGCTGAACCACCGGACCGGCGCTCGTGCCCCACCACAGAGTCCCGGCCGGTGGCCCGCCGCGCTTCCGGGGTAGCTCACTGAAAGGCTCCTGCCCTGATCTACAATTGTAAGAATCGGCCCTCTGGTCCCCGGACCTCCGCTCTTTGCCCATGTAACCTGCACAGCGCCAAGACCTTGCCAGATGCCTGGAGCCCGCTCGAAAAACCACGGCGGATTCTCCGCCGCGCCGGCCGCCCCAAGCGCCAAGACTGGTCCCGCCGCCAGCAGGCACGTCAGCGCGGCCACGCCGGGCGGCTTGGTTCTCCTCACGAACGTCTTATCGGATCCCAGGGCGAAATCTGAGCGAATGCGCTGCGGCGGGCGACACACCCCCACGGGTCGTGCTTATAATGGGAATTGCTGCCTGGGGCGTCGTGCGCCGCGACGCCGGACGCGCGTGAGCGTGCCCGGTTATACCCAAATTCCCATCGCAGTTACGGACCCGGCTTTCCGACCGGTGTGACTTATGTTTGAATCGCTGAGCGACAAGCTGCAGCGGGTCTTCAAAAACCTGCGCGGCGAAGGCAAACTGACCGCCGAGAACATGGAATCGGCCCTCAAGGAGATCCGCATGGCTCTCCTGGAGGCTGACGTGCATTTCAAGGTCGTCAAGGCCTTCATGGAGGGCGTCAGGACCAAGGCCATGGGCCAGGAAGTCCTCACCTCTTTCACCCCCGCCCAGCAGGTCATCAAGATCGTCCGGGACGAGCTCGTCGCCATCCTGGGGACCCACGCGTCGCGCCTCCGCACCGCCAACACCCCGCCCACCATCATGCTGATCGTCGGGCTCCAAGGTTCCGGCAAAACCACCTCCACCGGCAAGCTCGCCCGGTTGCTCGCCAAACAGGGCCACCGCCCGCTGCTCGTTTCCGTCGACGTCTATCGTCCCGCGGCCCGCCAGCAGCTCTCAGTCCTGGCCAAGGACCTCTCCATGCCCTGCTACGAGGGCAAGCCGGAAGAGGTCAAGCCGCTCGACCTGGCCAAGTCCGCCAGACGCGAAGCCGAGCAGACCGCCCGCGACATCGTCCTTGTCGACACCGCCGGGCGGCTTCACATCGACGAAGAACTGATGGTCGAGCTCAGCGAGCTCAAGTCCGCCCTCAACCCCACCGAAATCCTCTTCGTCGCCGACGCCATGACAGGGCAGGACGCCGTCAAAAGCGCCGAGGAGTTTCACAAGCGGCTGGGAATCACCGGCGTGATCCTCACCAAAATGGACGGCGACGCCCGCGGCGGAGCCGCGCTTTCCATCCGCCAAATCACCGGACAGCCTCTGAAGTTCGTGGGCACCGGTGAAAAACCCGACGCCCTTGAAGCCTTCCACCCCGACCGCATCGCCAACCGCATCCTCGGCATGGGCGACGTGCTCAGTTTCATCGACAAGGTCCAGGAAGCCGTCGACCAGAAGAAGGCGGAGGAGATGCAGCGCAAGCTGCTCACCGATGAGTTTACCCTCGAAGACTTCCGCGACCAGTTGAAGCAGCTCCGCAAGCTCGGCTCACTCGAATCCCTCCTCGGCCACCTGCCTCAGGTCGGCATGCTCAAAGAGCTCAAGAACACCAAGGTCGATGAGAAAGAATTCACCCGCGTTGTCGCCATCATCGACTCCATGACGCCCGCCGAGCGCGACAACCACATGATCATCAACGGCTCGCGGAGGCGCCGCATCGCGCGGGGCTCGGGCACGTCGGTCAATGACGTCAACAACCTCTTGAAACAGTATTCGCAGGCGCGCAAGATGATGAAGACCATGTCGAGCGGCCTGTTCGGCAAGAAACAAGGCAAGATGAAATTGCCCTTCCCGCTGAACCCCTTCGGCGGGTGACGCTCGGAAAACACGGAGAGTCGTTAAAGAAATGCTCATGATTCGTCTGGCTCGGTTCGGCGCCAAGAAGAAGCCGACCTATCGCGTTGTCGTCATTGAGAAGCGCAGCGGCCGCGATTCGGCCGCCGTCGAGGTTCTCGGCCATTACAACCCCGTGGCTCAACCGGCGGTGGTGAAACTGGAGCACGACCGCATCCAGCACTGGGTCAAGCGCGGCGCGCAGCTCTCTCCCACGGTCAAGCGGCTCGTGGAACAGAACCCGCCCTCTCCCGAAGCGCCGGCCGCCTGACGCCGGCTGAAGTGTGAATGGAGCCCGCCGCACGGGCTGGCGGGCATCGCGTGGTAGGATCAATGCGGAAGCGGAGGGCCGCGGTGATGGCGGTAGGCATGAAAGAACTGGTTGAAGAAATCGCACGGGCTCTGGTGGACAATCCCGATGATGTGAACGTCCGTGAAGTGGAAGGCGAACAGGCCACCATGATCGAGTTGCGCGTCGCCGATGCGGACCGCGGAAAGGTGATCGGCAAGCAGGGCCGCACCGCCCGCTCGATCCGCGCGCTGCTGGGCGCCGCCGGCATGAAGCACAACCGCCGCTTCACGCTGGAGATCCTCGAATAGTGGACCGCGCCCCCGCGCCGCCCTCCGGCTGGACGGTCATCGCCCGGCTCGGAAAGACACGCGGGCTCAAAGGCGAGATCTATGGCGAGGGCCCCTGGGCGGCGGAACAGTACGCGGCTTTGTCCGGCGTCTGGCTCAGACACGCCGATGGGCCGCTCGCTTTGGAGGGCCGTTCGCTGAAGCCGGTTTCGGTGGTTCCCTATAAGGGAGCGTTGATTTTCAGGTTCGACGGCATCGATTCCATCGAAGCCGCCGGGCCGCTCCAGAGGCTGGAGGTTGTCATCCCCAAGGAGGACCGGCCCAGCCTGGGAGAGGATGAGGTTTACCTGGCCGACCTGATCGGCTGCGATGTCGTGGATCGCCGGACGGGCCTCTCGCTCGGCGCGGTCACCGGCTGGCAGGAATTCGGCGGCCCGTTGTTGTTGGAAGTTGCTGCCCCGGGAGAGATCGGGCGAGACCCCCTTCTGATCCCCTTCGCCCGCAGCATTTGCGTGGAGGTCGATCCCGCAAAGCGGCGGGTCGTCGTGGATCCTCCCGAGGGTCTGCTGGAGTTGAACGAACCGGAGCCCGGAGCATGATCTTCCATGTGCTCACGATCTTCCCAGAGTTCTTTCAGGGACCGTTCGAGCACGGTGTGGTCGCCCGGGCGGCGAAGTCGGCTCTGCTCCAGATTCGCATCCATAATTTGCGAAACTGGACTTACGACTTCCACCAGACCGTGGACGACCGCCCTTTCGGCGGCGGCGAAGGAATGGTGCTGAAGCCACAGCCCGTCTTCGAGGCGGTGGAGTCGATCCTGCCCGCCCGGGATCCGGCGCGCCACAGAGTCGCGCTGATGTCGGCGCAGGGTCCGCTCTGGACCCAAAGCGCGGCCCGGCGGCTGAGCGGCTATGAGGAGGTTGTGCTGATCTGCGGGCGCTACGAAGGCGTCGACGAAAGGGTCAGCCGGTTTTTGGCCGACGAGGAGATCTCGATCGGCGAGTATGTGTTGAGCGGCGGTGAATTGGCCGCCGCTGTCGTGGTGGATTCCGTCGCCCGCCTCTTGCCAGGCGTGCTCGGAAACGAGGATTCCACCAGAGCCGAGTCCTTCAGCCCTTTGGGCGCGGAGGATCAGGCCGGAATTCTCGACTGCCCCCACTACACGCGGCCGGCGGATTTCCGCGGCCTGTGCGTTCCCGAGGTCCTGCTCGGCGGCAACCACAAGGCAATCGCCGAGTGGCGCCGCGAGGCGGCCCTGGAGAAAACGCGCCGGCTGAGGCCCGACCTCTACGAGCGCTGCCTCGCGGCGATCGAAGCGGCCAGGCCCAAGCCGGGTAAACGAGTTTCGAAAAGGAAGAAGTCCGATGATCACCCCGTATCTCCAGAAGGTCTTCAACAAGAACAAAAGGGCTGACGTCCCCGAGTTTCAGATCGGCGACACCATCAAAGTCCACGTCAAGATCAAGGAAGGCGACAAGGAACGCCTACAGGCGTTCGAAGGAACGGTCATCGCCCGCAAGAACAGCGGCATGGGCGAGACCATCACAGTCCGCAAGATCAGCTTAGGCCATGGAGTCGAACGCATCTTCCCGATCAACGCGCCGGTCATCGACCACATCGACGTCGTCCGCACAGGCCGCGTTCGCCGGGCCAAGCTTTACTACCTCCGCGGCCTGCGCGGCAAAGCCGCCCGCCTCAAGGAACGCAGCTAGGCGCATCCGCATTCCGGCGCATCCGGGAGAAGTTCCGCCTTGCGGTGTACAGGCCAGATCGAGAAATCCCTCCGCCGCCGTGGCTTCCGCTTTCCGGCCGGAGTGGACGAAGCCGGCAGAGGATGCCTGTTCGGCCCGGTCTACGCGTCGGCTGTCATTCTTGATCCGGAGCGGCCTATCTCAGGACTCAACGACTCCAAACAGCTCGACCCTGAAGCGCGCCTCGCGCTGGCCGGTGAAGTTCGCCGAAAATCGGTCTGCTGGGCGGTGGCCACCGCCACCGCCGCCGAAATCGACCGGTTGAACATCCGCCAGGCCTCCCGTCTGGCCATGCGGAGGGCCGTCGCCGCTTTACGCCCCCCCTGCGACTACCTGCTCGTCGATGCGCTCGAACTCGACTGGCCTGTCCCGCAGCAGGCCCTGATCAAGGGCGACGCCCGAGTCGCTGCCATCGCCGCCGCCTCCATCCTGGCCAAGGTCGAGCGCGACCGCGCCCTGGATGCGCTCGACCGCGTCTATCCCGGCTACGGCCTCGCCCGGCACAAGGGCTATCCTACGCCTGAACACACCCGGGCGCTTCGGTTGCTCGGTCCGACTCCGCTTCACCGGCGCAGCTTCGCCCCGGTCCGCGAAGCCCTCCAGATGAGCGTGCTATGACGGACGAGCGCGAAAACCCGCAGTCTTCCGGTCCCGAAGCCCAAGACACCGCCGGCTCCGTCCCTTGGACCACCAAGGCGTCGGCGGTCCTGTTCTGCATCTTCTGTCTCGAGCTCGGAGCTTTCCTGATCATCTTCCCCTGGCTCGAGATCTACCCCACCAACTGGTTCGTTCAGTTCCGCCCCGAGTACACAACCTTGCTGACCAGCTACTCTTTCCGTGGCGCGATGACCGGCTTGGGCTGTCTCAACGTCATCGTGGGTGTCGTCGAGGTCTTCCGCCTCAAGCGGTTTCACTCACCGGCCACTCCCCGCTCAGGCGGCGAGCGGCCGCCCGCCTCGTGAGATCGCCCGCAGACTGCTCCCGTCGGCGCTCACGTCGAACCGCACCGCTCCCCCGGGCTCGATGAGATCGCGCAGCACCGCTTGCGCCAGCGGCTGGATCACGTGTCTGTGAATCACGCGCTTCAGCTCGCGCGCGCCGTACTCCTTGCTTGTGCCCCGTTCGAGCAGAAAGTTGCGCGCCGCCGCGGTCAGCTTCACCGAAAACGCATCCTCGGCGAAGCGCTCGGCGATCATGTTCTCCAGCCCCTGGATTTGCAGGTCCAGGATCTTGTCAAAGCATTCGCGCTCCAGGGGATGATAGGTGATCGTGCGGTCGATCCTGTTCACGAACTCCGGAGAAAAGCGCCGCTTCACCGCGTTCAGCCCGATCCGGCTCAACTTCTCCGCTGCCGCGGCGCCGCCCGTCAATGAGGCGAACCCAAACCGCTCCGCCGCCGCCTTGGCCATCTCGCGCGCCCCGAGGTTCGAGGTCATGAAGATCAGACTGGACTGGAAATTCACCACCGTGTTGTCGCCCAGCTTCAGTGTGGCCTTGTCCATCACTCCAAGCAGCAGCCGCGCCATCGAGGGAGCCGCCTTCTCGATCTCGTCGAACAGCACCAGCGAAAGGTCCGATTGCTGGCTCGTTACGGCATTCAGCTTCTGCTGGGTCAACAGCGGATGCGTTTCGCGATGGCCCAGGTAGCCCGGAGGCGCGCCAATGAGCTTCGCCACTTCATGGTCGAGTTGAAACTCGCCGCAATCCACGCGCAACACATTTCGCTCCGACCCGTGCAGCGCTTCGGCGAGCGCCTCCACCGTCCTGGTCTTCCCCGTCCCCGTCGGACCAAGCAGGAGAAAGATCCCCGCCGGACGCCCCTGCGGCGCGAGACTCGCCTCAAACAGATCGATGTAAGGCAGGATGGCGTCAAGCGCCTCGTCCTGCCCTACGATCATCCGGCGCATCTTCGCGCTCAGGCTCGGAGAGACTCCTGTCCCGGCTCCGCGCCGCGAACGGAACCCAACGGTGTTGTCTTTCATTGGCGGAATTGCCTCCCGCCGACATTCTAAGGAGGCAACTGCAAATTCCGGCGGCTGGGTTAGGCCGGCAACCGCGCAAGCGAGGCTGGGCGCAGCGCCTCAGGCGCCTCTAATCAACTGATGGGACAACACTTGTGTATCCGCTTTGGACGCGCCCCAAAGATTCGAAAAAGCATCCGCGAATACTGTGACTGGAAATTCGGCCGCCGCGCGGCGCTGTTGCTGGAGTGTTCTAACTACTTGTGGCGGTAAGTGATACGGCCCTTCGTGAGATCGTACGGCGACATCTCCAAAGTCACCCTGTCGCCCGCCAGTACACGAATCCGATTCCGCCTCAGCTTGCCGGCCAAGTGCGCCAGCACAAGCTTTTCCTGATCGAGTTGCACGCTGAAGAGCCCGCTGGGGAACTTTTCCACCACCGTGCCCGTGACTTCAATGCAGTCTTCCTTACTCATCGTCCTCCTTTGGGATGATTCAACACACGAATCTGGTTCTCGCCTTGATCGTGGTTTCAGTATAACCCAGCCCTTCCCAGCACCCGGCGCCGATTCCTTCAAGTGATACCTGACTGGTCCGATATGGAACGCGAGGGATAACCGGCCGTGTTGCACTCTGACTGGGTCTCATTAAAGGCGAGCATGGACAGCCTGGATGAGAAGGAGAAGCTCTTCCGGATAAGCCTGGAGTGTTATCTCGAGGCCCTGAACGGGGTGGAAGAACATGTCTTGCGGGCCTTCGCCGAAAAACTGGCCGAACGCCCCCCCACCCTCGAACCGCACAAGCGCGACTTGATGAAGGACCCCCGGCGGGACACTTTCGAAGCCGCCAGGATGCACCTGGCTTCGAGCCTCGCCGAGGCCTCAGCGATGATGAAGACCCGCCTGGCCGGCACGGTCGAATTGGGCGAAATGCTCAATCTTCTCTCGCAGACGACCGCCAACCTGCGGGCGAGCGGCCAGCGGGCCGAGAATCGCATGACCGGCCTCGGCCAGGGCCTGGCGCAGGCGGCCCAGTTGGAAGACATTAACGAATTCAGAGACCGCGTCCGCGGAGAACTCGGCCGCCTGAACGCGATGATCGCCGAGATGCGGGAAGAGAACCTCCAATTGGTCTCCGGTCTCGAATCCGAGATGGCATCCTACAGACGCAAGCTTGACGATGCCGAGCGGCGCGCCAACCTCGACGCGTTGACCGGATTGCCCAACCGCCGCTATTTTGAAGCCAACCTCGCCGACTTCTTCAACGCGGGAACGCCTTTCTGCCTCCTCCTCCTGGATCTCACTCGCTTCAAGTCGATCAACGATTCCTACGGCCATCTGGTCGGCGACGAAATCCTCCGGGCGTTCTCCGAGAAGCTCCGCGCCTGCGTCCGCAAGGAAGACCTCGCGGCCCGCTGGGGCGGGGATGAATTCGTGGTCGTGCTGCCTTGCGGGCTCAAAGAGTCTGTCCTTCGAAGCAGGCAGTTTGAAGAGAAGCTCACGGGTCTCTACACGATTCAGTTGGATGGGGCCGTCCACCGCCTGCGAATCGGCGTCGCCATTGGCATTGCCGAACACCGGACGGGCGATACGGTCGCCCAATTGCTTGCTCGCGCCGACGCGCTGCTCTATGCCGCCAAGAACCAGCGGTAGCCGGCCTGGAGTAAGGTGGATTCCCTAGGGTCCTCTCCTGCGGAAAGCGATAGACTTGGGAGGGAGGAAGCACCTCGTTTGCGCCCCTTCAATCCTCAGGAGATGGCCCCGCAGACCATTCTCATCACGGGCGCCGGCCGCGGCATCGGCAAACGCCTCGCAATCGGTTTCGCCCGCAACGGCTTGCGAGTGGGGTTGCTGGCCCGCAGCAACGCGGAACTCGACCTGGCGGACCTCGAAATCGAACACAATGGCGGACGGAGCCTGCGTCTGCGGGCGGACCTGCGCGATTTCCGCGAGGTGTCGCTTGCCGTTGAACGGATGAGGCAGGAGTTTGGCAGCGTCGATGCCGCCATCTGCGCCAGCGGTGCTTTTGGCGCGATCGGCCCGCTGGCCGGCGTCGACCCCAAGTGCTGGACCGAAGCGGTGGAAACCGGACTGCTCGGCGCGATGCACCTGGTTCGCGCCGTGCTGCCTCAAATGCTGGAACGCCGCGCCGGCAAGATCGTCCTCCTCGTCGGGCCCGGCGCCGAGACGCCCCGCCCGAACTTCTCGGCCTACGCCGCCGCCAACGCGGCCCTTGTCCGTTTCGCCGAGACGCTTGCCGAAGAGGTCCGCGACGCAAACGTCCAGATCAACTGCATGAACCCCGGCGCCACTTACACCAGCATGATCGACGAGATTCTTGCGGCGGGCGAGCGCGCCGGTCCCCGCGAACTGTCGCACGCCCATGAGATCCGCTCCAACGGCGGCACATCCCCCGAAAGGCAGATCGCCCTGGCCCAGTTTCTGGTCTCCCCGCGATCGAATCACCTCAGCGGCAAGTTGATCTGCGTCAACGACGACTGGCGCCGCCTGGAGCAATCCAACGACACTCCCGAGCTGTTCACTTTGCGCCGCGTTTCTCGCGCGTGAATGGCCTACTCCGCGGCGGCGGGCGGGTTCCGCACGCGCTCGCTGAACCACCAGAGGCGCCCCTCCGGGTCCAGCGCTCCGTAACTGCGGTCCGCCCAGTACTCGGGCACGTAGTCGTGAAATGGATATGGAGAGCCTCGGCCAGCCCGGCGGCGCCGCTTTCATTTCACAGGCTCCTCACACTTTCTTAGGCTCGCCTCATACTCAGTCGGGCAGCCGAATCCTTCCACCTCGACGCCCAACCCGCGCAGCGCATCGAGCGCGGTCAGCCGGCGGTGAATGTTGAACGTGATCACGTGGCCGAACATTCCCGCGAAGGTGAACGTCTCCGGCGGCTCGCAGAGACTGTCCACAAACGTCTCGTCCCATGCCGAGCGCTTTTGCACATCGCGCAGGATCTCGGTGAATTTCGCGTCGGCCGCCTCGAAGCGGGCCAGCATCTTCTCGGGCGTGCGCGCCTCACGAGGCGCCGGATACGGCGGCATCTCGCCGCCCGCTCGAGCAACAGCCGCCGGCGCATCGCACCGGGCGTTTCCTCGATCAGTGCGCGAAACAGCCTCTAGAACTGCGTGCGGCTCTGCCAGCGGTCCCGAGCCACGACCTTGAGCGAGTGGCCTGGCCCATGTGGGGCAGTCAGTCTGCTGACATTTCTTTAGCCCGAAGTTCCCCCTTCGTCCCGGCAGTATTCTGCTGATTCCGGGAGAGATAGGCCGCTTCTCAGTTTCCGGCTACTGGGAGCGCATTGAGCAGCGCATAGGCCTTGGCCTGGAACGGCGTGGGCTCGGGTACCTGGTGGAAACATGGCGTGGCGGCATCCGACTTCAGCGAGTAGGTGACGCGGCTCCGGCTGGCGAGTTCGGCCATCAGTGTGGCGAAGCTGTGGACCACAAGCCCGTCGGCCGTCTGGCGGGTCTTCTTCTTGGCTTGCGCTGAGGGTGAGCTGGCGGCGGGCTGGATGGGATCGCGCAGCCGGCGCTCGGTGGGGAGTTGCTCGTCCTCAAACAGCAACGGAGCCCAGGCGCGCCGCAGATGCCACTCCACGTAGTAGGAGAGCAGGCAGAGGAAGATGTGCGCGGCCACACGATTCTCCGTGCGATGATGAATCGGCCGGACCAGCAGGTCCATCCCTTTCAGAGTGCGGAAGGCCCGTTCCACCTGCGCCAAGCTCTTGTAACTGCGCACGGTCTCGGCGGCCGATAGACGCTCGGCCGGTTCGCTGGTGCGAATCACATAGATCCCATCCAACTTCGCTTCTTGCTCAATCGTGTCTTCGCGGCGCGACCACTGAAATTGGCCCTCCCCCATCGTGCACAGGAAGTGTTTGCCCACTTTGTGCCGTCCCAACGCCTTGCCCGCCTTGAGCGCAATCTC
>JACADU010000336.1 GCA_013388415.1 Bryobacteraceae bacterium | reverse complement strand
TCGCGCAGGACAAGCTGGTCGCCTGGCGCAGGCACTGATCGACGGCTGAGCGCGATCAGCATCACCATGCCGGAGACGTCTGAGCCGGGGATCGCGCTCGTGATTTGGACGGCGCCTTGGCAGTCAACCCTAACCGCCGGCTGATGCCAATCGTCGAGTCCGCGGCTCCAAGCCGTTACAGGGAGAGCGCCCCTTACGCCGCGGCGCGATCAGGAACCGCCTCATCTGCCGGGAGGCAACGCAATTGAAATGCCAATTCGTGTGAATCTCCCCACTATCCAAAGATGCCCAGTCACGGATTAATTCTTCGTAACCCGATGCGTGGCGAGCCACGCCAAATATAGCGGCATGAGCTTGGCGCGCGGTTTCTGTTTTGGCTTGGCATCGCTGTGCGCATTCGGGCAGAATGCGCATCTGCTCCCAGCGGAGAAAATTTCTTATCCGATCCAAATTGATGGAAACACTCCCTCGTTCTGGCTCGGCGGCGACCTTCACATCTTTTCGTCGATAGGCAGCCCCGCCATGATCAGCGTGGCGGACGACTGGTCTGACACTTGGGCGAGCCAGGAGATTGACGTCTCGCTTCAGCAGCATTCACCGCTGTGGATCGAGTCAGCGTGGCGCGACCGCGACGGCGTGGTGTTTGGCTGGTATCACCATGAACCCGAAGGAGTCTGCGCCTCGGGCGGGCTGACGGCTCCAAAAATCGGCGCGCTGGTTTCCTACGACGGCGGGAAAACCATCAAGGATCTGGGGATCGTTCTCGAATCGGGCGACCCGGTGGATTGCAGTTCAATGAACGGTTTTTTTGCCGGCGGCCATGGAGACTTCTCGGTCATTCTCGACAGAAGCCGGAGATACTTCTACTTTTTCTTTACAAATTATGCCGGCGGCCTTCAGTCTCAAGGGGTTGCGACGGCCCGGCTGGCCTTCGAAGACAGGTTCCGGCCGGCGGGCAGCGTTTACAAATACTATGCAGGCAAATGGGAAGAGCCGGGCATCGGCGGCCGCGTGACCCCCATCTTCCCGGCGCGGCAGAGCTGGCAGCGCGAGGACACCGACTCATTCTGGGGACCCGCCGTTCACTGGAACACCTTCCTGCGCCAGTATGTGATGTTGCTGAACCGGTCCTGCTGCCGGAGCAATTGGCCGCAGGAGGGGATCTACATCACCTACGCGAAAGATCTGACCGTCCCGCCTTCCTGGCAAGCCCCGCGCAGGATCATGGACGGCGCGGAAGCCAACGGCTACTACCCGCAGGTTGTCGGGCAGGGGCCGGGCGAGTCGGATTCACTGGCCGGCGAGACCGCGCGCCTGTTTGTGCACGGGGTGTCCCGCTGGCTGATCTCTTTCCTGCCGGGAGGCGCTGTCGGTGAGGATCCGATTGTGGACGACTCTCGAATCCCCACCGCGCCGCCGGTGGCAGGTCAGTGAGGCGTCCGCTTATTTCTTGTCCATCACCATCTTGAGGGCGAGCTCGCCCTGCGGCGCTTTGATGTTGCCGTCCACTGTGAGGGTCTTGCCGTCCTCCGAGAGCGTCCACTTCTCGTTCTGCTCGATCGTCATCCCCTGAATCTCGCGCTTGGTCGCGATGGTGAGGTTCGAGCCTTCCCACTTCACAATGCTCTTTGCTTCCGCCTGACCATACTTGTTCACGGATTCGGAACCGTCGGTTTTGTACGCTGACTCGTTCGTGCGCTCATTGCCCTGGCTCGCGCTGGTCGTGGTGATCTTCAGATCGGGATCCTTATGATCGATCTTGCGGATCAGTTTCTCGGGCGCGGGCATCGGTCCGAAGTCGGACTTGGCGGCATTGAGAGTCCATTCGCCCGTGAAGTCCGGCTTTTCGGCGGCAAAGGCGGCTGCGGAGAGCAGTAAGAGGGAAAGAGAGAGGACCGGGATGGTCCGGAAGCGGCGTGTCATGGATCGACCTTTCATAGGGCCGGGGCAAAGAAGACGCCCCTGTCAGCCTCCACCATGGTAAGCGTTCGCGGCGGAAGCGTGCCGATCGTGAAGCCGCGGGCGAACCCTGAACGCGCCGCCTCGCTCCGGAACCGCCTCGATCAATTCAGGCCAGGTGGGGCTCGCCATGTGGAGACGCTTGACGAGAAGGGCTTGGCCGCTGCCAGCCGCGCCGGCGCCGCCATCTCCAGCTTGCGGGTCACCGTAAAGCCGTGCCTGTTGAATTTCTGGACAGATGTGTATACGAGGCCCTTGCTACCGATATTCAGATGTGATTGTCTAGTATAGACGGAGGTCGCTTTCCGTACTTTTATGGCCTCATCTGTTATGCCTAATCTGTCCTTCCAGGAACAGGAATTCCTGGATGGCCTCATCGCGAAACACAAAGGACGCCCCGGCATGCTCCTGGGACTCCTGGAAGAGATCCAGGAGAGCCAGCCCAGGAAATACCTGCCGATGGACGTGCTCGACTACATCTCCTTCCGAACCGGCATTCCCGGCGCGCAGATCTACAGTGTCGCCACCTTCTACGCCCTCTTTAACCTGAAACCCCAAGGTGACCACACTGTCTGCATCTGCCGCGGAACCGCCTGCCATACGCGTGGCTCCCGCACATTGCTCGAGAGGCTCCAGTACGAGCTTGGCCTCAAGCAGGACGAGGACTCCGGCAGCGCCGACAAGCTCTCTGCCACGACCGCCGACGGCAAGTTCACTCTCCGCACAGTCGCTTGTTTCGGCCAGTGCGCCCTGGCGCCGGTTGTCGAGATCGACCACAGCATTCTCGGGCACGTCAACGAGCAAGCGCTCGAGCGCCAAGTCAAAGCCCTTCGGAAAGGGGGCCATCACTAAATGAGAATCGCCGACCTCTCCTCGTTCAACGAAGCGCGTGAACGAGGGCTTGCCAAACTCCTGCCTTCCCACCCGCGGGTCACCGTTGGGATGGGCACCTGCGGCACGGGCAATGGCGCCGAGGCCGTCTACCAGGCCTTCTCCGATCAGTTCGACCAGCGCGGGTTTTCCGTCAAACTCGCCCGCACCGGCTGCTTCGGCTTCTGCGCCGAGGAGCCCTTGGTCAACGTCTGGCTGCCCGGCAAGCCCGTCGTCATCCTCCACCGCGTCCAGGCGAGCGACGCCGCCGCCATCGTCGACGACCTCGCCGCCAGCCGCGTTCCCGCCGAACTCGCCCTCTGCAAGGTCGAGGAGTGGGACCACATCACCGGCCATATCAAGTACGGTTCCGGCTATCCCGACATTCCCGACTGGTCGCAGGTGCCTTTCTTCAAAGGCCAGAAAAAGATCGTCCTGCGCCACTGCGGCCTCATCAACCCGGACGACATCGAGGAAGCCTTAGCCGTCGGAACCTACTCCGCCCTCTATAAAGTCCTCATCGACGCCAACCCCGACGCTGTCATCGAGGCCATTAAAGCCGCCAAGCTGCGCGGCCGCGGCGGCGCCGGCTACCAGACCGGCATCAAGTGGGAGTTCCTCCGCAAGGCCAAAGCAGAAAAGAAGTACATCATCTGCAACGCCGACGAGGGCGACCCCGGCGCCTACATGAACCGTAACGAGATCGAGAGCGACCCCCACTCCCTGCTCGAGGGCATGATCATCGGCGGCTACGTCACCGGCTGCCAGGAAGGCATCGTCTATGTCCGCGCCGAGTATCCCCTCGCCGTGCACCGCCTTCAGGAAGCCGTCGAGCAGGCCACCGAATACGGCTTGCTCGGCCAGAACATTCTCGGCCGCGGCTTCAACTTCCACATCCGTCTCGTCGAGGGCGCGGGCGCCTTTGTCTGCGGCGAAGAGACCGCGCTGATTCGCTCGCTGGAAGGCAAGGCCGGCCGGCCCACGCCGCGCCCGCCCTATCCCGCCCAGAGCGGGCTCTACGGCTACCCCACCAACATCAACAACGTCGAGACCTGGTATAATATCGCCCCCATCGTCATCAAAGGCCCCGCCTGGTTCACCGAAACCGGCAGCCCGAAGAGCCCCGGCACCAAGGTCTTCTCGCTGGTCGGCAAAGTGGTCTCCACCGGACTCGTCGAGATGCCTCTGGGCACGCCGCTCAAGAACTTCGTTTACGATGTCGGCGGCGGCGCTCCAGGTGGACGGACCGTCAAGAGCGTCCAGACCGGCGGCCCCTCCGGCGGCTGCATTCCGCAGGAGATGTTCGACGTCGCCGTCGACTACGAATCCCTCGCCCAGCTCGGCTCCATCATGGGCTCGGGCGGCATGGTCGTCATGGACGAAGACAACTGCATGGTCGACGTCGCCCGCTACTTCGTCGAGTTCACCCACTCTGAAAGCTGCGGCAAGTGCATCCCCTGCCGCTCCGGCCTCGACCAGGCCCTGCGCATGTTGAACGCCGTCACCCACGGGAAGGCCACCGAGAAGGAGCTCGTCCTTCTTGACGAGCTGAGCCGCATGATCCGCGATTGCTCCCTTTGCGGACTCGGCCAGACCGCGCCCAACCCCGTCCTCACCACCATGCGCCACTTCCGCCATGAGTTCGAGGACCACATCCGCGCCCGCCGCTGCCGCGCCGGCGTCTGCGAAGACCTCGCCCTCAGCCCCTGCGAGAACTCCTGCCCGCTGCACATGAACATCCCCCGCTTCCTCGAGCTGGTGAAGGAAGACCGCCTCGAGGAGGCCTTCATGAGCGTCGTGCTCGACAACCCTCTGCCCGCTTCCACCGGCCGCGTCTGCCAGCACCCCTGCGACAACCGCTGCCGCCGCGCCGGAATCGACGAAGCCGTCAACATGCGCGACGTGCACCGCTACATCGCCGATTCCATCTACGGGTCGGATCGCTACGAGGCCATCGCCGCACAGGTTGTCGCCAACAAAAAGCCGCCAACCGGAAAGCGTGTCGCCATCGTTGGAGCCGGCCCCACGGGCCTTGCCTGCGCCTGGTATTGCGCGCTCTTCGGCCACGAGGTGGTCATTTACGATTCCAACGCGCAAGCCGGCGGCATGCTCCGCTACGCGATTCCCGAATACCGCCTGCCCAAGGCCACCCTCGACTGGGAAATCGATCTCATCCGCCGCATGGGCGTCGAGTTCGTTTTCAACTGCCAGGTCGGCAAGGAGATCTCCCTCAATGATCTCGGCGCTCAGTATGACGCCGTCTTCCTCGCCATCGGCACCTGGAAGGAAAACTGGGTCTACCTGCCCGGCACCGAACTGGAAGGCGTCATCCCGGCGCTGCCGTTCCTCGAAGGCGTAGCCAAGGGGCATACGTTGCCGCTTGGCAGGAAGGTCGCCGTCATTGGAGGCGGCAACGCCGCCATCGACAGCGCCCGCACCGCGCTGCGGCTGGGCGCCGACGTCACCATCATCTACCGGCGCGAACGCAAGGACATGCCCGCCATCGCCGAGGAGACGGAAGCCGCCGAAGCCGAAGGCGCGAAGATTGTCTTCCTCGCCACGCCCCACCGCATTGTCGGCAATGCGGAAGGCAAAGTCTCAGCCATCGAAGTCGCCAAGACCCGGCTCGGGGAGTTCGACAAGAGCGGCCGCCGCCGCCCCATCACCACCGACGAGATTCAGCGCCTGGCCTGCGACACAGTGATTCTGGCCGTCGGTGAGGCGGTCGACATCGACTTCGCCAAGGCCAGCGGGCTCAAGATCAAGGAAAGCGGCCTCATCGAAGTGGACCGCTACTCGCTCGAGACCTCCCGGCCCAATTTCTACGCCGGCGGAGACCTGATCAGCGGCGCTTCCAACGTCTCCAACGCCATGGGCTACGGCAAGCGCGCCGCGCGCTACATCGACTTGAGGCTTACCGGCGTCAAACGCTGGAAAGACCTGCTGCCGGAATTCCAAATCTCCCAAACGGTCCCCGCTCACCCCAGCGAAAGCCCGCGCCACCATGCCCGCGAAGTGCCTGCCGGGCAGCGCTGCCGCAGCTTCACTGAAGCCGTCGTCGGCCTCGCCCCCGTCGAGGCCATGGAGGAAAGCTGCCGCTGCCTGCGCTGCGACATCCGCAACGGCGACTGACACGAGGATCCCAGGAGATAGATCATGCCGAGCAAGATTTCCATCCGAATCGACGGCGAGCTGGTCCATGCCAGACTCGGCCAGACCATTCTCGAAGTCGCCGCCGAGAACAACAAGCCCATTCCATCCCTGTGCAGTATGAAGGGCCTGAGGCCCGTTGGCGCCTGCCGGCTCTGCCTCGTTCAGGTCGAGGGCCTCGGGCGCATGCTGCCCGCCTGCACCACGCCGGTTCAGGACGGCATGTCGGTCACCACCGATAACGCCAAGCTGCGCGGCTACCGCCAGATGATCATCGAGCTGCTGCTCGCCGAACGCAACCATGTCTGCGCGGTCTGCGTCGCCAATGGCCACTGCGAGTTGCAGACCGCCGCCGCGAAGCTCGGCGTCATGAACACCCGCTACGCCTACCGCTACCCCAACCACAAGGTCGATCTCTCGCACTCGCGTTTCACGTTGGATCACAACCGCTGCATCCTCTGCTCCCGCTGCGTCCGCGCCTGCGCCGAAGTGGAAGGCGCGCATGTCTGGGAGATCGGCGGCCGCGGCATCGGCTCGCTGCTGGTCTGCGAACTCAACCGCACCTGGGGCGAATCGAAACACTGCACCGCTTGCGGCAAGTGCGTTCAGAGCTGTCCCACCGGCGCGCTCGCCGAAAAGGGCTTCGCCGTCGAAGAGATGACCAAGAAACCCGAACCAGTGAGCCGCATCGCGGCGTTCAGGGAGGTGCGTCCATGACCAACGGCAAAGTCAAAGTCGCCACTGTGTGGCTCGACGGCTGCTCCGGCTGCCATATGTCGTTCCTCGATCTCGACGAGATGCTGCTCACCATCGTCGAAAAGGCCACCATCGTCTACGGGCCGCTTGTCGACACGCAGGAGTTTCCCGAAGGCGTTGACGTCACCCTCGTCGAGGGCGCCGTCGCCAATCAGGACGACCTCAAGCTCGTCCAGAAGATCCGCCAGAACACCCGTGTGCTCGTCGCCCTCGGCGATTGCGCCGTCACCTCCAACGTCCCCTCCATGCGCAATTGGGTCCCCGTGAAGAAGCTTCTGGAGCGCGGCTACATTGAAAACGCTACGGAGACGCTCCAAATCCCCAAGGACGGCGTCCCGGCGCTGCTCCGCCAGGCCGTCCCCGTCGGAGCCGTCGTGCAGGTGGACGCCCACATCCCCGGATGCCCGCCTTCGGCCGCCGCCATCGGGAAAGCGCTGCTCGACATCGCCGCGGGCCAGCCCCCGAAGCTGGCCGGAATGGTGAAGTTCGGATAAGGAGCCGCCATGAGTCAGACCATCACCATCCATCACGTCACTCGCATTGAAGGCCACGCCACCATCGACATCCACCTCGACGGCGCCGGCAAAGTGGACCACACCGACTTCCACGTCACCCAGTTCCGTGGCTTCGAGAAGTTCGTCGAAGGCCGCCCCTACTTCGAGATGCCCGCCATCACCGCGCGCATCTGCGGCATCTGCCCGGTGAGCCACCTGCTGGCCTCCTCCAAAGCCTGCGACGCCATCCTCGCCGTCCGCATTCCGCCCGCCGCCAAGCTCCTGCGCGAACTGATCCACATGGCGCAGTTCGTCCAGAGCCACGCCCTCAGCTTCTTCCACCTCTCCGCGCCCGACCTGCTGCTCGGCTTCGACTCCGACCCCGCCCTCCGCAACGTCGTCGGCCTCATCGAGAAGCACCCCGAAGCCGCCCGCGACGGCATCGCGCTCCGCAAGTTCGGCCAGCAGGCCATCGCCCGCCTTGCCGGCGAGCGCATCCACCCGAGCTGGACCGTTCCCGGCGGCGTCAACAAGCCCCTCGACTCAAGCACACGCGACGAAATCCTCAGCGAAATCCCTATCGCCCGCTCCATCCTCCGCCGCACGCTCAAAATGTTCAAGCACGTCCGCGACGGCTTCAAGGACGAAGTCGAGAGCTTCGGCGCCACGCCGACCATGCACGCCGGACTCGTCTCCCCCGCCGGACATCTGCGCCTTTACGACGGCATCGTCAAGTTCATCGACGCCGAAGGCAAAGCGGTGGCGCATATCGAAGACCCCATCGAGTACTCCGGCGTCATCGGCGAAGCGTCGATGTCCGACAGCTACCTCAAGTCGCCCTACTTCAAGCCGCTCGGCTTCCCGTCGGGTGTTTACCGCGTCGGCCCTCTCGCCCGCCTGAATGTCGCCGATTCCTGCGGCACTCCCGAAGCCGACGACGAACTCGCCGACTACCGTGAAGCCCTCGGCCGCGTCGTCCAAAGCTCCTTCTACTACCATTGGGCGCGGCTCATCGAAGCCACCTACGCCGTCGAGCGCATGGAGCAGTTGCTCAACGACCCGCGCATCCTCGACACCCATGTCCGCGCCACCGCCGGCGTGAACTCCAACGAAGGCGTCGGTATCATCGAAGCCCCGCGCGGCGTCCTCATCCACCACTACAAGGTCGACGACAACGGCGCGATGCTCTGGGCCAACCTCATCGTCGCCACCGGCCACAACAATCTCGCCATCCGCGAGGGCGTCAAGCAGGTGGCCCAGCGATTCGTCGACGGCAATGCGCTCAAGGAAGGCGCCGTCAACCGCGTCTCCGCCCTCGTGCGCGCCTTCGACCCCTGCCTGAGCTGCTCCACGCACGCCTACGGCTCATCGCCCTACCGCCTGCGCCTCATCAGCCCTGACGGCACTCTTCTCGACCAAAAGTAACTGCCCACTCAGAATGTAGGGCAGCCTCTCAGGCTGCGCGGGGCTCTCAGCCCCGCCCGGCCTCCCCACTGCCACAACCCTTGGTCGGCTCCGCATAATCTTGTTGGAACGGGGTCTGGGAACGGGTCGGGAACGGGAACGGGGTCAGCCTGAACCGAGCAGTTGGCGAATCTGACCAAAGTGGCAGTCGGCTCTGCCTCCTTCGCTGATCGTTGCATCTTGAGCCTGCCTTTCAGCCCTCCTACTGCTTGTCTATGATCTCAACTCGCGAACGTTCGAACCTCTTGTTCCACCTCAGAACCCCCACCTCCGCCACACCCGGCCGAACCGCTCCTCGAACATGGCTACATATTCCTGATCCCCAAGCGGACGGCCTGCGTACGTGCAGCGGCGCGGTAGCCGCATCTCAAGCGCCTGTTCGGGCTGCGCCAACAGTTCCGACCAGCCCGCCGCTCCCCCCTGCTCGCGCCAGAACTCCATGTCCAACAACGCGTAACGGTCCTTGGCCAAGCCCAGGTGCGCCGCCGCGCTCGACCACCGGTAATCCTCGGCCCTCCCTGCGATGCCAGCCCGTACCGGGTTGCGCTCCACATACGCCAACGCCCGCCACAGGTGGCTGGGCGATAGCGCGCAGGAGTAGAAACGGTTCTGCCACAGGTGGCCGCTTCGCAGTCGCCGCGCGTTCACCATCTGCGCGTAACGGCCATGCACCCGCCGCAGCAGGACCGCCAGCGAATCCGCCCGTTCCGGCACGGCCACCAGGTGGATGTGGTTCGGCATCAGGCACCACGCCAGCAGCCGGACTTCGGCATCGTCCAGATTCTGCCCCAGTAGTCGAAGATACGCCGACCGGTCCGAACTGGTGAAGAAGACGCGTTGGCGGTTGGTTCCTCGCTGGGTGATGTGATACGCCTGTCCCGGCAGGACGCAGCGCTGATTTCTGGGCATCTCGCATCAATAGTGGAG
>JACADU010000166.1 GCA_013388415.1 Bryobacteraceae bacterium | reverse complement strand
GCCTTGTTCAACTGGGCGAGGGCGATTTCGAGGTTGGCTTGCGCGGTGTCGACAATGGTTCGCTGACTGGCCTGGGCGAGGTCCGCTTCGGCCTTGGCGAGCTGCGCCTTGGCCTGCTGGAGCTGGGCGTCGTACTCCCGGCGGTCGAGCGTGAAGAGCACCTGGCCTTTCCTGACCATCGTGCCCTCCTGGTAGTTCTGGGTCTGGAGGAAGGCTTTGACCCGGGCGCGGATTTCGACGGAGTCGTTGGCGTCGGTCCGCGCTGTCAGTTCGGAATAGATTGGAACGGTTTTCTGGACGACGGGCGCGACGACGACTGCGACAGGAGGGCCGCCAGCCGCGGCCTTCTTGGCGTCATCGGTCTTACCGCCGCAAGAGGCCATCGAGAACGCCAGCGCAAGGAGCCAGAGCGCCCATTGTGCAGACGGCCGAACCCCGGCGAGGCGGGGGACCAGTTCCTTCGACATGATTCGTTTGCTCCTAGGGCTCGCGGCATGGATAGCAGGCGGGCGTGATTTGTCAAGGATCCCACCTTGTCCGCGCGGCCCGCCGCCCCGCCTGTCCTCAGATGGGTCAAGATAAGCACGCGCCAAGCTGATGGCGACATGCCCCAGGATAGCGCGGTCCTTAAAGAGGGGGGGCGGCCCAGGCTGCTGACCGGCTTTCGAGCGTGGTGAGTGAGGCGGCGGGCTAGGGCCGTGGCAGCAGATTCATGCGGCGGAGCCACTGGGCGAGAAGTGCGGTCCAGGCGTCGGAGGCTTTGCCTTTCTTGTTCATGCCGAAACCGTGGCCGCCGTCGGGGAAGATGTGGAGCTCGGCGGGGACTTTGACCTGCTTCCACTTCTCGATGAGGCCGGTGGCGGTGGAGGTCATGCGGACGTTGTCGTCGAAGGCGACGGCGGCGAAGATAGGCGGGGCGTCCGCGGGCGGCTGGTAGTTTTCGGGGGCGACGGCGTAGATGGGGATGGCAAAGTCAGGGCGGCTTTCCGGGGCGTACTGCGTGGCGACGCCGATGGTGAGGTAGCCGCCGGCGGAGAAGCCCATGACGCCGATGCGTTTGGGGTCGAGTTTCCACTCGGCGGCGCGTTCGCGGACGGTTTTGACGGCGAGGAGGCCGTCCTCGATGGCCGCTTTCTGGCTGAGCTGGCGGTTCATGGCGGGGGTATCGCCCGACTCGAGGCCGCAGCGGTAGCGCAGGACGAAAGCGGTGACGCCGAGTTGGTTCAGCCAGCGGGCGACGTCGCGGCCTTCATGCTCGATGGCGAGGATGGAGAAGCCGCCGCCGGGGGCGACGATGATGGCCGTGCCGTTGGGGTTGGCCGCGGGGTAGACCTCCATGGTGGGTCGCTTCACCTTGCGTACCCATTTTTCTGACGGGTGGTTGACGTGCTGGTTGGTGGACTCGGGCGTGTACCATTCTTCGCCTGCGGGAAGGTCGGGGCGAAGGACGATTTCCCGCGGCGGGGCGGCGGCAGCCGCGAAGGCGAGCAAGAGGGTAGCGGCGATCGGTTTCATAAGCGAAGTCATTCTACCGGATCGTGCGATAGACTTCGATCATGCGGTTCAGGATTGGTCTCATGCTCTGTTCGGCGCTGCTGGCGCCGGTTATGGCTCAGGCGAAAAGCCCGTTCGAAGGGCGCTGGAATTTCAACATTTCGACGCCCGGCGGGAACCGGGCAAGCTGGCTCGGGATTACCGAGAAGCAGGGCGCGCTGGAGGTGATGTACCAGCCGACGGGCGGGAACGTTTTCCAGTTGAAAGACGTGAAGGTGGAGGGCGGGAAGCTTGTGCTTGGAATCAATGCTGCCTCAGGGAACCGCCAGGCGACGGTGTGGGAATTGGAGGCCAAGGGCGGGCAACTGGTGGGCGCGATGAAGCGTGGGGAGAGCGTGACGCCGCTGACAGGAGTGCGGGCGCCGGAATTGAAGCGCAAGGAGCCGAAGGCATGGAACGCTCCTGAGCCGATTTTCAACGGGAAGGACCTGACGGGGTGGGAGCCGGTGGGCGATCCGTCGAGGAGCTTCTGGACCGTGAAAGACGGGATGCTGGTGAACGAGAAACTGGGCGCGAATCTAAAGAGCACGGGCAAGTGGGAGGACTTCAAGCTGCACTTCGAGGTGTCGCTGCCCGAGCACACGAACAGCGGGATGTACTTGCGCGGGCGGTACGAGTTGCAGCTTGAGTGCTGCGAAAGCAAGGCCCCGGCGGAGCGGAAGAACGGCTCGATTTATGGGCGGATCGCCCCAGTGAATCCTCCCGCGCAGACGGCGGGGCAGTGGGATGTGTACGACGTGACGCTGGTGGGGCGCACGCTGACCGTGGTGCACAACGGCGTGAAGACGATCGACCGGCAGGAACTGGAGGGGATCACCGGCGGCGCCCTGGACGCGAACGAGGGCGAGCCGGGCCCGTTTTACATTCAGGGCGATCACGCCGGCGGGGTGAAATTCCGGAACATCACGATTTCGACGCCGAAAAAGTGAGAGCCGAGACGGCTTCCTGAACGGCCTCGAGGGAAGAGTAGCGGGGCTGGTAGCCGAGGAGGCGTTTCGCTTTCTCGATGGAGCAACAGGGCGAATGAGCGATGTGGTCCCAGGTGAGGGCGGCGTCGCGGCTGCTGACGGTCGTTTTCCACTCGTCGTAAGGCATGAAGGTCAGGTTTGCCGGGTGCCCGAACCATGCAGCCATGGCTTCGGCGTAGCCGCGCAGGGTGAGAGCCGCGGGCGAGACTACATGGAAGCTCTCGCCGATGGCGGCGCTGCGGCGGGCCATGGCCTGGATGAAGGATTGCGCGACGTCATCGGCG
>JACADU010000335.1 GCA_013388415.1 Bryobacteraceae bacterium | reverse complement strand
GTCCTTCACCGAGGGCGCGTAAATGGCTCGTGAGTCGCTCTCCAGCAGTTCTCGCATCGTGTCCGGTTTGCCCAGTTCGGCGGTCCTGATTCGATGCCGCCCGGTGGTTGTGTCGAAATCTGAATAAAGGACTCTCAAGCCTCCAGGCATCAACTGCGGCCAGCGGTAGTGTGCGTTGATTTTCGTTGGCGTCCCCCCGTTGCGAGGCAGTTCCAGGGATGCCTCGGGGCCCGCCACAAGAATGTTGCCGTTAGGGAGCGCCATCGCCGCATAGAGAAACACCGGAACATCGCCGAGCATTTGCGCCGCGGACTCACTCAGGCCTGTTCTGTACAGGCCTCCCCGAAGCGTGTACAAGAGCGACCGGCCGCCGGGCCCCCACATCACCGAGTGAGCACCGCGCGTTGCGGGGAGCATTCGCGTCTCGCCGGAGCGCAGATCTCGAACGAACACACTGTAGAGGCCAGAAGCGTCCAACGCCGTGAAGGCCAAATGGGATCCGTCCGGGGACAGCGCAATCGACTGGCGGGCTGCCGCCGGTTCCAGAACGAATCCCTCCGGAGGGCTGACCGTAAACTGCATGGGCGGCGCCTGAACCCGTTCCGTCCGCAAGGTTCCCGCGACGAACGCGCCAACCAGGGCGGCCGCCAGACCCGTTCCCGCAGCCCACAGGCGCCAACGCCCACGCGGCGCGGGCGGGGGGGCCGGCATGGCAGCAACTGGCCGGGGTGCGGCAATTTCCACAGGGGCGATGAACCGGTAGCCGCGTCCGGGGACGGTTTCGACATAACGCGGCCGATCGGCTGAGTCGCCAAGGGCTTGGCGCAGTCGATTGACGGCGGCGTTCAGGCCGTGCTCGAAATCGACAAAGGTGCTGTCCTGCCAAAGCTCTGCTTGAAACTCTTCGCGGCTGACGAGTTCGCCAGGGCGGCTCAGGAGCATTCCGAGGATTTGCAGTGGCTGGCCCTGCAAGCGGATGCGCGTGCCATGCTTCAACAGGTCGCCGGAGATCTCGCGGAACTCGAAGGGGCCGAACAGCAGCCTTCTCGCTGCGGCCGGCCTTGGCTGTGTGCCCATACGCTGCCCAGATGAGCCTGAGCTTAGCAGAGATGAGGTGAATGCACAATGCTCGTGTTTTCAATCTGTTTCGCCGCGAGGCTGCATTGCATGGGTATTGAACGAGGATTGCATTGTTTCCCGCCGCGATTGACGTTAACGTCCCCGAGTAGGATGGCCGCCACCCTGGAACGGCGGCCAGAAGGGATGATCGGAATGAAGAATCAAATGAACAGTCTTGGGGCCGTGGTGCTTGGATTCGCGGTCTGCGCGTCGGGCTGGGGTCAGTCCGAAGTTCTCGTAACCGGGCTGCAGGGACCGCAAAAGTTGTTGATGACGCCACAGGGCAACTTCCTGGTCTCAGAGACGAGCATGGAAGTGAACGCCGGACGGATTTCGTTCGTAAGCCGGGCAGGCACGCGCCGGAGCCTGTTCGAGGGAATGCCCTCGGGAACTGAAGTCGCAGGCGGCGGCAGCGGTCCTTCCGCGATGGCATTGCGGGATCGGACACTCTATGTGTCGATAGGAGGAGGCGACACCGAGCGGCGTGACACGACTGGAGCCTCGATCCATAACCCGGCGGGGATCTCCTCTCCGATCTACTCATCAGTGCTGGAAGTCCACTTTAACGCCAGCGTTGATTCTCTGACAGGAACTTTCAAAATGACTCCGGCGCAGCAGGTGGCACTCTCGGACGGCGAGACAGTGGAGCTGGTAGACGGCGCCGGAGGAAGCGCCTCGGTTTCCGTGCTGGTGGATTTCCCGAATTCGATAATGCATCCGTTGACGAAGTACAAATTCTCGAACCCGTGGGGGCTTGCGCTCTCGGCGGATGGGGCGACACTATGGGCGACAGACGCGTCGCAAAATTCGCTGGTGAAGATCAACACTTCGACCGGCCGCTGGCAGCGCGTGGTGCGGTTTCCGGCCTTGCGAAATGCGGGTGCGGTGGGACCTCCTCTGATTGACGCGGTGCCGACAAGCGTGCGAATCCACGGCGAGGAGCTCCTGGTCAGCTTTCTGACGGGCTTCCCGTTTACGCCTGGCTATGCGCGCGTAGATGCTGTCGATCCATCAAAGAAGACCTCGTCGCCGTTCATCTACGGCGTTTCTTCTGCCGTGGACGTGCTGTGCCGCAGTAAATCGGACGGATCCACGCAGTGCTTTCTGCTGGAGTTCAGCACGAACCAATCGGCGGCGCAGCCGCCGCCGGGGCGATTGCTGCGATACGACTCGCCGCAACCCGAGGTCGTGTTGAGCGATCTGCGGGCGCCGGTCAGCCTCGCCTTTGACGAGACGGCGCAGGAGTTGTTCATCCTGGAACTGAGCGGCCGCCTGCTAAAGCTTCCGGTTCACTGACGTGGGCTCAGCGGAGAGCCAGTGTTGCGGATACGATGTCAGCGTGATCCTGAGGCTGGCCTTTCCGGCGGCAAATGCGTTTCTACCGGATCCCTTGATGCACTTGGGATCCAGCGAGCCTATCCGGACGTTGGCCAATCGGGCGTCCCAGCGGAGGGCGCTGCGCGCGGCATATGAGCGGCATGTCTTGGGCCGGATGCCGCCGCAACCCTCTGACAGGGTGGTAGGCGTTCTGCGCCGTTTCCGAACCTGACGGCCGAGGAGGCTGCCGCATCGATTGAAGAGGGGTCGACGATGGGCTTCAGCGGGTTCTTTCCGATCGCCCCACCGGTGCGACCCAACATTGCGCAAGCAGATCAACTCCGGAGAGGTCAAGCTCATCGGCATGCACTTGTCCCTGCTGCCCCAGGTGGTGCGCCACGGCTTCCCCGGACCGATTCACTGGGCCGTTGTCGGAGCCGCCGACGTGACCCCCGGCGCCGGCATCGTG
>JACADU010000295.1 GCA_013388415.1 Bryobacteraceae bacterium | reverse complement strand
GGTGAAGCAAGGCAGCAATCTCGCCGCGGGAATCGGACGGTTGACGGCGCTCCTCGAGAAGCATGCCCCGCGGCGGGCGGAGTTCTATTTCGAACTTGCCGAAGCTCTGGTGAGGAACGGGCAACCGGCCAAGGCCGTGCCGCATTACCGGGCCGCGGTGAGAAGAGATCCCGGATTCGCGGTGGGGTATCAGAAGCTGGGCGCCGCGCTGCGGCGTTTGGAGCGGCATGCGGAGGCGCTGGTGGTCCTCAAGCAGGCGGTTTCGACGATGCCAGCAGACGCCTTGACGTGGCATGAACTCGGGCTGACCTACCGCGCACTGGGAAGGGCGAGAGATTCCGCAGCCGCCATCGAGAAAGCGCTGGAATTGGATCCAGAACTGCCGGAGGCGCATAACAATCTCGGCGTTCTCCGGGCCGCCGCCGGGGCGGTGGAGAGCGCAGAAGCCGCGTTCCGCGAGGCAATCCGGATCCGGCCGGAGTATGCGGACGCCCACGGCAACCTGGCCAGCCTGCTTTCAGGGGCGCGCAAGTTCGAAGAAGCCGGCGCGGAGTATGAAACGGCCCTCCGCCTCAGGCCGGCCGACGCTGCGACGAGGTACAACTATGCGATGCTGTTGGGCCGCACGGGCCGCTATGAATCAGCGCAGCGGGAGCTCGAGCTGTCTGTGCGCGCCGACCCTGAATTCGCGGACGCCCACGAACTTCTGGGGGACCTGCTCAGGGGCAAGGGGCAGCCGCTAGATGCCGCCAGGCACTACAGGGAAGCGCTGAGGATCAGGCCCGGCTCGGGGCGCGCGCATCTGGGGCTGGGAGCGGCGCTGGCGGCGGCGGGCGACTTGAATGCGGGCCTGCCGCACTTGCAGAAGGCGGCTGCCAGCGCTGACGCGGCGGCCCGTGAACAGGCGATCGAGGTGCTGCGGCAGCTCGGCAAAGGCCGCCAGTGAGAGCGCGCCGCCCGGAAAGAGAGCGGCCGGGCGGGCGGCGCTGCGTGGAGGTGTTATCATTTTTCGCACGATGCTGCGACGCACACTTCTGGGATCCGCGCCGGCGATACTGCTTGCCGGGGCCCGCCGTCCGTGGCGGGAAGTTGAAAGCATCCTTGCGAGCGGCGACTTCAAGGGGCGGCTTTCGGTGGACGATTTGCCGACGCCCGCTCTGCTGGTTGATCTCGACGCGCTCGATGCGAACATCGCCAGGATGGCCGCACACTGCAAGGCGAAGAAGCTCGCGCTGCGCCCGCACGGGAAGACGCATAAATGCCCGCAGATCGCGAAGCGGCTCATCGCGGCGGGGGCGGTGGGCGCGTGCGCGGCGAAACTAAGCGAGGCGGAGGCGTTCGCCAAGGGCGGCGTTGGCGGGCTGCTGATCACGACAGCGGTGATTGGCGAGCACAAGATCGAGCGGGCGGTCAGGCTGGCGCGCCTGAAGCCGGACACGATCTTCTGCGCAGACAATGCGCAGAATGCGGCCGATCTGAATGCCGCGGCCACGAGCGCCGGCGTGAAGCTGAACGTCGCGATCGACCTCTATGTGGGCAACCGGACGGGCATCAAAACAGGAGAGCCGGCCGCCGCTTTGGCGCAAACGGCCGCAAAACTGGGCGGGTTGCGGCTGGCCGGATTGCAGGCCTACGCCGGCCACGCATCGCACAGGAACGGCTTCGAGGCACGGCGCGCGCTCTCACGCGAGGTGATGCAGGGGGCCGTCGAAACCCGGCGCATGATCGAAGCAAGCGGCATTCCCTGCCCGATGCTGACGGGCGGTTCGACGGGGACATATAACATCGACTGCGACATCGACGGCATCACCGAGCTTCAACCGGGCAGTTTCGTGTTCATGGACATCGATTATGCGCGGATTGGAGGCGCCGACGGGCCGGTGTTTCGCGATTTCAAACACTCGCTGACGGTATTGACGACGGTGGTGAGCAAGCCGACGGACAGCGAGGCCGTGGTGGATGGGGGGCTCAAGGCGTTCTCGACGGACAAGCCGTTTCCGCCAGAGGCGCGGGGGATTGACGGGGTTGCTTTCAGTTGGGGCGGCGACGAACACGGGAAGTTGAACCTGGCCAAGGCCTCGAAGGCGCTGAACGTGGGCGACAGGGTGGAGTTCGTGATCCCGCACTGCGATCCGACGGTCAACCTCTACGACCGGATGTATGGCGTGCGAGGGCGGCAGGTGGAATTGTCGTGGGCGGTGGCGGCGCGAGGGATGAGCCAGTGAGGCTCAGTGTGTCACCGGCGCCGGCGCGGTGTCGGTCAGGCTTGGACGAATGAGCAGCACGAGGACGACGGAAACCAGAGCGACGCTGGCGAAGATGCCAAAGATGGCCAGCAGCGGTACGGCCTTGTCGCGGAGGATGCCAAAGCCCCAATCGGCCAGCCCGCCGCAACTGATGCTGACCATGTTCATGATGCCGTAGCCAGTGGCGCGCAGGTGGGGCCGCGCGATCTGGCAAAGGATGGGCATATTGTTGGTGTCGAAGAAGCCCCAGCCGAGGCCGAAGACGATCAGGAAGGCGATGGCGACGCCCAACACGCCAGTTTGAGTAGAGTAGCCGACGCCCATCATTGCGATGACGATCAGCACCATGCCGATCGCGCTCGTGTAAATGCGCCCGCGCTGCGTGCGGCGCATCCAACGGTCGGCCAGCCATCCGCCCACGACCGCCGCGGCGATGGCGGCGACCATCCAATAGAGGGTTGCGGAGACTCCAGCTTTGCCCTGCCCGATGCCGAACTCCGCTTTCAAAATGGCGGGCATCCAATCGCGAACGATCCAGCCAGCCATGGCAGGCAGAGTGAAGTACAGCACCAGCAGGATGAACGACGGATTGCCGAGTAGCTCGCGGAGAGCTCCGGCGGGTGAAGTCTTGTCCGGTTCTCCGGGCTGCTCCGCGGCTGGAGCATTGCGGACAAGGAGGTACAGCGGGATGGCGTAAAGCAGCCCGATGACGCCGCACAGTTCAAACATCCACCGCCAGCCCAATTCGGGATGGTCGGCGGCGTAGCCGCTGAAGCCGCCGATGATGATGCCGGCGTAGATGCCCATCTGGTGCATCCCGACGGCGCGGGAACGGGTGCTGCCGAGATGATAGTCGGCGATGAGGGCAAGGGCGGCGGGGATGTACAACGCCTCGCTGACGCCCATGACGGCGCGGGTCCAAAGCAACTGCTCGTAGTTGGTCGCCTGGCCCGTAGCCCAGGTGACGGCGGACCAGGCGACGAGGCTGCCGGCGATGACGTGGCGGCGGCTGAAGCGGTCGGCGAGGTAGCCGCCGATGGGGCTGAGGAAGGCGTATGTCCACTTGAAGAGAGCCAGGATCTTGCCCCAGTTGGCCTCGGAGCCGATGTCGGGGATGTCGGTCATCAGGGAGAACTTCATTGCCGCGAGCATCTGGCGGTCCAGGTAGTTCAGGAGCGCCAACGGAACCAGGAGGGCGACCACGATCCAGGCATAGCGGGGCGGGGCGTCGTTGGCAGGCTTCATCTGAAGTGCCAGCATGGCACAGTTGGCGGGGGGGAGAGCCCGCGGGAACCGGCGCGTTTGCATTGGATAATGGAGTGAGCCAACTATATGCCTTTTGCTTCCATTCCGGAGGCGATCGAGGAGATCAAGGCGGGACGGATGCTCGTTGTCGTCGACGACGAGGACCGTGAAAACGAGGGGGATCTCACCCTCGCCGCCGAGTTCGCCACACCGGAAGCCATCAATTTCATGGCCTTACATGGCCGTGGCCTGATCTGCGTGGCGCTGGCGCCGGAGATCTGCGACCGGCTGGCTCTGCCGATGATGTCGCAGGTGAACACGTCGCAGTTTGGCACCGCGTTTTGCGAGGCGGTGGACGCGGCGACCGGAGTCACCACCGGCATTTCGGCAGCAGACCGCGCCCGGACGATCCAAGTCATCATGGACCCGAACTCCCGCCCGGCGGACCTGGCGCGCCCGGGACACATGTTCCCATTGCGGGCACGGCAGGGCGGCGTGCTGGTGCGGAGCGGGCAGACCGAAGCGGCGGTGGATCTCGCCAGGCTTGCCGGACTGCGCCCAGGAGGCGTGATCTGCGAGATCATGCGCGACGACGGCAGCATGGCGCGGGTGCCGGACCTGATCGAGTTTTGCCGGAAGCACGGGCTCAAGCTGGTGTCAGTCGCCGAGCTGATCCGGTACCGGATGGAGCACGAGCGCTTGATCCGGCGGGCTGCCGAGGGATCGCTGATCAACGACCTGGGGACCTTCAAGACATACTCCTACGCGAGTTCCATTGACCCGGAGACCCACCTGGCGCTGGTCTACGGCACTCCGGAACAACGCGAGACGGCGCTGGTCAGGATGCATTCGCGTTGCACCTACGGCGACGTTTTCGGGTCGACGGAATGCGATTGCCGGGCGCTGCTGCGGCGGGCGATGGAGCGGATTGTGGCCGAAGGCTCCGGGGTCGTCGTCTATCTGCACCAGACGGGACAGGGGATCCGGCAGATCGCTTCCACCGAAGCGGGCGGGTTGCCTCAGCTCATGTCGCACACGCGGGAGTACTTTCATTACAAGTCGCCGGCGGGGCAGCGGCTGCTCCAGCACGAGACGGGCGTTGGGGCGCAGATTCTGTCTGATCTTGGGCTGCGGCGGATTCGGCTGCTGACGAACCACCCGCGAAAGGTGGTGGGGCTGGAAGGGTTCGGGATCGAGATTGTGGGCCAGATTCCGCTCTGAAAAAGTGCCTGTCACATTTTTCGGCGAACGATTTTGGGATTGGATCGTTCTGTGAGGTAGGAGATTGAACGACATGAAACTGCTCCGCCGTACTCTTCTCAGCTTCGCCGCCGGGGCGTTGATGCTGCCGGCTGCCGACCCGGCTCTCCTCAGCCTGGCGCCCGCGGGGGCAAAGATGATCGCCGGAATCGACGCTGACCGGGCCAAGAACTCCCCGTTCGGCCAGCGGCTGATGGCTCAGATCCGTGAAGACGACAAGGGTTTCCAGGAGTTCCTGGCGCAGACGGGGTTCGATCCGCGGCGCGACATCCGCGAAGTGGTGGTTGCCGGAACAGAGGACAAGAAGCAAGGTATCATCCTGATTCGCGGCACTTTCGACACCGCCAAGATCAAGGCGGCGATGCTGGCTCACGGGGCGGCGGCGACTCAGTATCAGGGTGTCGAGATCTGGAGCGGAGGGGGCAAGAAGAACGAGGGGGCGATTGCCATCCTGACGGCGACGCTGGCCATCGGCGGCAGCGATGAAATGGTGAAGGCGGCGCTGGACCGCCGCGCGGCTTCCGGTCCGGCGATCGCGCCTGCGCTAGCGGCCAAAATCAATGACTGGAGCAGCCGCTATGACGCCTGGTTCGTCTCGACCGGGCCGCTTGGCCCGAACGCCACCAAGATGGGGACCCTGAATGGCGCGGCCAATTTCTCGGTGGATTCGATTCTGGAGGCGGCCGCCGGGGCGCGGTTCCTCGCCGACATTGACGTCGCCGCGGAGACGGTGATGCGCTCGGCGCAGGACGCGGCCGCATTGGCCGACGTCATCCGCTTCCTGGCTTCCATGGTGCGGATGAACGCGGGGCAGAACGGCGTCGATGAGAACGTGCTGCGGGTGATTGACACCTTGCAGGTATCCACCGCCGACGCCGTCACCCGGGTCAGTGTCACGGTTCCTGAGCAGACTCTCGAGAAAGTGTTCGAGAGGAAGCAATCGAGAACACCGCGGGCGGTTGCAGCCCGCTGAAACGCCGCCTGCGCTATCCTGGGATTTGTGCCCGAGGGCACGAGTCCATTGCCGGGAAGGAGGTGATTCTCGATGGCTGAAGTCATTGTCCAGGAGGGTGAGACTCTGGAAAGCGCTTTGCGCCGGTTCAAGCGGAAGGTGCAGCAGGAGGACATCATCAAGGAGATCAAGAAGCACTCCTACTACATGAAGCCCGGCGAAAAGGCCCGCGTAAAGCAGGCGCTGGCCCGGAAACGGAACCGCAAGAAGCGGCCGCGCGATATCGACTAGGAAATTGAAAGCCCCCAAGAGCCGATGGTTCCCGGGGCTTTCGAGTTTTTGGGGCGCTGCTACTTCCCGCGCAGCACCTTCTTCATTTCGTGTTCGACTTCCTTGAAGCCGGCGGGGACCTCGAATTGCGAGTCTTCGATGGGCTTGGTGGAGAACCACATCACCTCGCTGGTGACCTCCATGAAGGGTTGAGGTCCGGAGGCGGCTTGCTGACCGCTTCCTGACGGCCGCGGCTGGGTGGGCTGCTCGGACTGCTTTTTGCGGCCCAAGCCGCCGAGCATGCCGCCGGCGGCGGCGCCGGCCAATCCTCCGAAGCGCCCTCCCGAGGCGCGGGAAGTCTGGATGGCGGCTTCGCGGGCCGCTTCATCCCGGGCGGCGCGGGCGGCGGCGTCATTGACATCGGCGGCGCCGGGACCGCTGATTTCCGGCATATCACCCATGCCGGCGCCGCCCATCATGCCCATCATCCGGGTGATGGTCATCAGGGGCGTTCCCTCAATCTTCTTGGCTTCGGCGCTCAGCTTTTGCATCCCCTCGCTGAAGCCCGGCTGCATCTGGCCGATGCCAAGAAACCGTGCATTGCTCACGTCCCAACTGATCTTCTGCGCCATCCGCATCTGGAATTCCCTCATCTCGCGGCTGCCCGGGAGTTCCTTGGCCATATACATTTCGGAAAGGATGTCCATGGGGACGGTCTGACCGCTCTTCTTGTCCTTCATGGTCATGGTGACTTTGACTTCGACACCCTTGGTGGGCTGGTTCAACACGACCTTGGATGTGCCGAGGTCGCGCACCTTCATGTCGAAGCTGATTTCGCCGTCCATCCTGGCCTGCTGCTGGCCTTTTTTGGAGAGCGCTTCGAGCGCCGCTTTGAACTCCTCGAAGGTGATCGTGGAGTACGTCTTTTCGTCCAAATTGACGACGGTGAAGACGCCCCGGTCGGCGTCGATGATGTCAATGCGGGAACCGGTGACGGCAGCCGATTTGCCGCCTTTATAGAAGTGAGTCGTGGTGGTGGGAGCGGTCAGCTTGCCCATGCCGGGGAACTTGGACATGCGCAGGATTGCGCCTCCCGTCACCTTCGAGGTTTCCTCATAGCGATAGTCCGCCGAAAGGGTTGCCGCGCAGAGAGCGGCAGCCGCAAGTGCTGCGAAGCGAGAGAGTTTCATTGGATCTTCGATCGTCTCCTCTTCTGAGAGGGTGGCAGAAATCGGAGTCATGTACAATAGGCAGGCGCCCGTAGAGGAACAGACGATATGACCCAACCTCAAACGAGCCAACCCCTCGTCATCCGCCCGACCATTAAGCGCGCGGTCTTTGGCTTCATCCTCAGCCTGGTTTTTCTGGCCTTTGTCCTGTTCATGTGGTTGAAGATTGTGCCGGAATGGCCGTGGTATGTGGTCATCATCGGGGCGATGCCCATGCTGGCCCCGCTGGTGGCTTGGATCGATTCGCGGCGCGTCCGGCTGGAGCTGGAGAACGGCTCCGCGCGCCACGTCAGCGGCCTTTTTTCGCAGACCACGCGGAACCTTGTGCTGCGGAACGTCTCGGATGTGCGCGTGGAGCGTTCGCTGGCGCAGCGGCTGTGGAACATCGGCACGCTGGTGATCGAAATGCCGGGCGAGAGCGGCCGCGTGGTATTGCAGGACATCGACCGGCCGCAGGAGGCGGCGGACGCGCTGGTGCGCGCGGCGCGGGCTGAAGGAGCGTCGCCAAGGCATGGCTGATTTCTTTGAGGACAAGGTGGCTGTCGTGACGGGCGCAAGCCGCGGGCTTGGCCGGGCGATGGCGGTTGCCTTAGCGGCAAAGGGATGCCGCGTGGCGCTGGTGGGGCGGGACGCCGCCAAGCTGGACGAGACCGCCAAGGAGTGCGGACCGGGCGCGGCGATCTTTCCCTGCGACCTGACGCAGGAGGAGGAGGTGCTGCGGCTGGAGTCGCGGGTCAGCGAGATCCTCGGACGCGTGCAGATCCTCGTGAATAATGCGGGCGTGAACCTGCGGAAGCGGCTGGTCGATTTCTCGCTGGACGAATGGCGGTATGTGATCGATTCGAACCTGACGAGCGCGTTTCTGGTGTCGCGGGCGTTTGTGCCGCACATGACCGGGACCGGCTACGGCAGGATTCTGTTTCTGACATCGACGATGAGCCACGTGTCGCTGCCTGAGCGGGCGGCGTATTCGGCGTCGAAGAGCGGGCTGTTGGGACTGGTTCGCGCCCTTGCGCTTGAACTGTCGCGCGAAGGGATTACGGTCAACGGCATCAGCCCGGGGCCTTTCGCCACCGAGATGAACACGGCGCTGCTCGAGGATCCGAAGAAGAACGCGGATTTTCTGTCGCGCGTTCCCGTGGGAGTATGGGGCGACCCGAAGGATATCGGCGCGCTGGCCGTGTATCTGTGTTCGCCCGAGGCCAAATTCATCACAGGGACGGACATCGCCATCGACGGCGGCTGGCTGGCGCAATGAAGCGCCGCGCATTGCTTGCCTGGCCGCTCGCAGCCGCCTGCAAGCGCGGCGTGAAGAAACGGGTGGCGGTGATTCCGAAGTCGGTGGCGCACATCTTCTGGCTGAGCGTGGAAGCCGGGGCGAGGGCAGCGGGGAAGGAGGCGGGCGTCGAGATCCTGTGGAACGGGCCGGCGCTTGAGAGCGATTTCCCGCGGCAGATCCAGATTGTGGATTCGATGGTGGCGCAGCGGGTGGACGGAATCGCCATCGCGGCGGCGGAGCGGCAGGCGCTGACCGCGGCGATCGAGCGGGCGGGCGACGCGGGCATTCCGGTGGTCATCTTCGACAGCGGGGCGGACACGGAGAAGTATCTCAGTTTCATCTCGACCGACAACGTAAAGGCCGGACGGCTCGGCGCGCGCAAAATGGGAGAGTTGCTCGGCGGCAAAGGAAAGGTCGCGATGATTCTCCATGCCCCCGGGAGCTTTTCCACGATGGACCGCGAGAAGGGCTTCAAGCAGGTTCGCGATGCGGAGTTTCCAGGGCTCGAGGTGGTGGTGGAGCAGTTCGCCTTGGGAGATCAAGCCAAGGCACGCAGCATCGTGGAGAATGCGCTTTCGGCTCATGCCGGCTTGCGGGGAGTCTTCTGCTCGACAGAACCGGCGGCGACGGGCGCGATGCTGGCGCTGGAGGCGCGGGGGATGGCGGGGAAGGTCAAGGTGGTGACGGTGGATTCGTCCGAGAACCTGATCGAGCAGATGAAGCAGGACAAGGTGCACGCGCTGGTGGCGCAGGATCCGTTTGGGATGGGGCACCGGGCGGTGATGTCGATTGTGAGCAAACTCAACGGCTCCATCCCGCCGAGGCGCGTGGAGATGGAGCCGCGGGTGATCACCAAAGAGGATCTGGACAATCCAGAGGTGATGAGACTGCTGAAGCCGGACATCGCAAAGTACCGCTGAGCGTTTGGCTGCCCGCGCCGCGGCAAATCCGAATTCAGCAAACCGCGGTACAATGGGAGGAAAGCGTTCGAAAGTCTGATGTCCGCACAGCCAGTTCACCCCAAAGGCACCCGCGCCCGCGTCCTTCTCACTTCCGTTTTTGGCCCTTACGCACAGGACGACGAATTCGGCAGCCGCGCCATCAATCCGATGGAGCTGTATCACAACCAAGTCACGCGGGAGCAGGGACCCTATTCGCTCAGGATCTTCCACCGGAGCTGGGGGATCATGTTCATTCAGGCGAACATCAGCGCGCCGTGCACGGTGCTGGACTTCCCGACGCGGGAGAAGTTCATCGAGGAGATGGTTCGCTACCAATACGACATCGTGGGCATCAGCTCGATCATCGTCAATGTCGGCAAGGTGCGCGAGATGTGCCGCCTGGTGCGGGAAACGCTGCCGAAGGCGACGATCGTTGCCGGCGGGCACGTTGCGGCGATTCCGGGTCTCGAGTACATGATCGACGCCGACCACATCGTGAAGGGCGAGGGCGTGGGCTGGATGAGGCGGTTCCTCGGAGAGGATCCGAACGCGCCGCTGAAGCATCCGCCGATCTCCTCCGGTTTCGGGCACCGCTTCATGGGCTTGAAGATGCCGGGGGACACGGGCTCGACGGCGGCGACCATCATTCCGTCGGTGGGCTGCCCGCTGGGGTGCAACTTCTGCACGACTTCGGCATTCTTCGGCGGGAAGGGCAGGTTCGTGAATTTCCTCGACACCGGCGAGGAGATTTTCCACGTCATGGAAGACGCGGAGAAGAAGCTCGGACACCGGGCGTTCTTCATGATGGACGAGAACTTCCTGCTGCACCGGGCGAGGGCTCTGCAACTGCTCGACTGCATGAAGCAGGCGGGGAAAAGCTGGGAGCTGTACGTCTTCTCCTCGGCGAACGCCATCCGCAAGTACACCATGGATGAGCTGGTTCAGCTCGGCGTCACCTGGATCTGGATGGGACTCGAATCGCCCAAGAGCGGCTATGCGAAGCTGTCCGGCACGGACACGTTAACGCTGGTGCGCGAGCTCAGGACGCATGGGATTCGCGTTCTCGGCTCGACCATCGTGGGCATGGAGCACCACACGCCCGAGAATATCGCCAGTGAAATCGACTACGCGTGCGCGCACGAGACCGACTTCCATCAGTTCATGCTTTACACGCCCCTGCCGGGGACGCCGCTGAACGAGCAACTGGAAAGAGAAGGCAAGCTCCTCAAAGACGCCGACTTTGCCGACGCGCACGGGCAGGACAAGTTCAACTGGCTTCATCCATACATATCCCGCGAAGACTCGAAGCGATTTCTCGACTGGGCGTTCAAGCGCGATTTCGAACTGAATGGTCCGAGTCTGTACCGCATCTGCCGGACGACGCTTGAGGGAATCAAGAGGTACCGGAACTACCCGGACCTGCGGGTTCGGGAGCGGTTCGAGCGCGAAGCGCACAACCTGCGCATGCAGTACAGCGCGCTGCTGTGGGCGATGGAGAAGCATCTGGAGGCGACCAATCACGCCGCGGTGGAGAAGGTTGCCGCGCTCAGGAAAGACATCGCCTGGGAGTGCGGGGCGCTGCGTTCGCGGATTGCCTCGTGGTCGCTCGGTCCCCTGATGCTGTGGACAACGTGGCGGGAGCAGCGCAGGCTGGACAAGGGGATGACCTACGAGCCGAAGACGTTCATCGAACGGGCGAACTGGGGCGAGGCGTAGAGCGGCGCCGGGGCGGCAGCCGCCCTTGCCGGCTGTCATCTGAACCCGAGCTGGTTTTTGTTCGGTTCCGCCAAGGGTGGCGGCTTCGAGCCCGGCGTCCGCGATGGTGATCCTGTCGTTGAGTTCCTGCCGCTGACACCGGAGGGGCTTCATCCCGCCGCCGGCGAAGATCTGAATTCCGGCAAAACGAAACGCACCGTTGAATCGTCTTGACAACGAACCGCGTGACAGCGCTCAGCCGCGTGGAGGTCGATCTGGCCGAAGGGTTGCGGAATGGCAGCTCGCTGGCTTTCGAGCGTCTGTACCGCGAACAGGGCAACCGGATGAAGAGCATTGCCGCCAACATGTTGGGCAGCCGGAGCGAGGCCGAGGACGCGGTGCATGATGCGTTTGTGAAGGCGTTCCGGTGCGCCGGGCAATTCGACGGGCGATGCCCGGCGGAGCACTGGCTGATCCGGATTCTGGTGAACACCTGCCGGGACCGGATCCGGCTGAGGCGGCCGGCCGGTCCGGAAGTGGAATTGCAGCGGGCGCCTCGGGAGGACCACGCGCTGCGCATGGCCTTGCGGGAGGCGATCGCGCAGCTACCGGAGCGTCAGCGGACGGTGTTCCTCCTGCACAGCGTCGAGGGCCTGCGCCATGCAGAGATCGCTTCCATTCTCGACGAGGCGGAAGGGACCGTCAGGGGCGTGCTGTTCGAGGCCAGAAAGAGGCTGCGCTCGATCCTGAGGCCGGCGGAGGCTGGGGCATGACGGAGATCCGGGACGATTTCGACCGCTGGCTGGACGCCGAAGCAGGAAAACTACGGCAGCGGTGGGATTCGCCCGAACTCTGGCCGCGGATCGCAGGCTCGCTGGAAGAGGAGCGGTGGAGGGCGGAGACTGGCGGGCGGCGGGTCTGGCCGCTGGCCATGGCGGCGATGCTCGCACTGACGATGCTCTTTGGTGGCTGGCTGGTTTGGGTGGCTCGAACAGGCCGGCCCGCATTGCTAAGCGAACAGGCGCTCGAAGAAGTCCAGAAGGCGGAGTCGGCCTATGCGCAGTCGATTGAGAAGCTGGCGCGGCTCGCGCGGCCCCGGCTGGAAGACCCGCCGGATGCGCTGGCGAGCAGCTATCGCGAAAAGCTGATGCTGCTGGACAATGCGATCGAGGCGTTGAAGGCGGAGGCGGCGCGCAATCCCTATCACGACCACCTTCGCCGCGAATTGTTGGCGCTTTATCAGGACAAGCAGAGAACGCTGGAAGGAATCCTCAATGAGAAGCAGAGTGGCGGTTTGGCGCGTTAGCGCGGCGGTTTTGGCGCTGGCCTTCACGGCGGCGGCGCAGCGGGTTGAGTCGTCCCGTGAAGTGCGGCGCAGCCACGCCTGGAGCGCGGGCCAGAGAGTGGAGATCGAGAACCGGTTCGGCCAGTTGACAGTCAGGGGCGGTCCTGGCCGGGAGGTGCAGGTGGTGGCGCACATTCAGGTTTCTGCCCGGAGCAAGGAGGAGGCCGACAAGGCGGTTTCCCAAATCGATGTGACGCTGGAGAGCACGCCCGCAGCGATCACGATCCGGACGAAGTTACCGGAGGAATCATGGGTTCGCTCTTCGCGGGCATCCTATTCGGTCAGGCTGGAAGCGGCCGTGCCCGAGAACGCGCCTTTGCGGGCGCGGAACAGTTTTGGGCGGACAGAGCTCAGCGGGCTCAAGAGCGAAGTGGAGGCAACCAATCAAAACGGCAACCTGCGCGACAGCGACGGCGCGGGCCGCCATACCATCAACAACAGTTTCGGCTCCGTGGAAGTGGTGAACGTGCGGGGGGTGGTGGCTGTCCAGGCGGGCAACGGCGCGGCCAACATCTCTCAAGTGGACCAGTTGAACCTCACCAACCGGTTTGGAAAGACGACGGTGTCTGGCGTGGCGCGCAGCGCGGTGGTGAACGCCAATAATGGAGCCATCGAGGTGAGCGACGTCGGCGGCGCAGCCACGGTGGAGGGATCGTTCGGCACGGTGACGGCGCTGCGCGTCAAGGGGCCGCTGACCGTGAGGAACTCAAACGGCAAGGTGACCGCCTCACAGATCGGCGGGTATGCCGACATCAAGAACAGTTTCGGAGACGTTGAACTGAGCGGCTTACAGCAGGGCGCGAGGGTGACGTCGGGCAACGCCGGCATCAACATCAACGGCGTGGCGGGGGACAGCGTGGTGCAGGGGTCGTTCGGAGGGATCACGATCATCAACCCGCAGGGGGCGGTGACGGTGGCGAATCAGAACGGGGCGGTCCGTGTGACCGGCGCGAAGAGCAGCGTCAACGCGAAGACGACGTTCGGGGCGATCGAGATCAGCGGCGCCGGAGGACCGATCGAAGCGACGGGGAACAATGGCTCGATTACGATCGGCGGCCTCCCTCCGAAGTGCGTTCCGATCACGGCGCGGACGAGCTTCGGGGCGGTTCGCGTGGCGCTGCCCGCCGGCGCCGGCTACGACCTTCTGGCGACGACGAGTTTCGGAAGGATCAAGTCGGATTTCGAGGTGGCTGTCAAGGCGGGCAGCCAGCCGGAGCACCGGCTCGAGGGGCGGATCGGCTCCGGCGGGTGTGGGCTGAACATCACGAACTCCAACGGTCCGGTTGAGATCACCAAAGCCCCGTAGGGTTCAACCTGCGCGGGTGAGGAGGCCGTTCATCTGCTTGCGGTAGTTGTCGAAGGCGGCGCGTCCTGCCTTGGTGAGTCCGATGAGGGTCAGCGGGACCTTACCACGGTAGGTCTTCTCGATTTCGACGTAGCCGGCTTCCTCGAGCTTGGAGAGGTGGCTGGAGAGATTGCCGCGCGTCAGTCCGCTCTCGTTCATCAGAAAGACAAAATCGGCGCGCTCAATCTTGCGGAGGAGCGCGACGAGGAGCAATCGCGCGGGCTCGTGGATGACGCGATCGAGGTCAGCCATGGATCTCCTGGTGGGTGCGCACGAATTTCGCCATCTGCATCCCGCCGCCGACCGACATGCTGGCGCCGAGACCGCCCCAGACGATGGCGAATCCGAGTTCGATGCCGATGCTCAAGGCCACCACGCAGATGCCGAGGGCGATGGTCACCGCGGCGTAGAGCCCCGCGCGGCGGACGCCTTGCCTGCCGAGCCCGTACGCAAGCGCGCCCGCCACGAGAATCGCGCACCCGAGCGGCAGCAGGTCGAGCCATGAACGGCTGGATGACAAGAAGGACGCGATGACGATTCCGCTGATTCCGGCGATGAGAAACGCGGCCCAGGGGCTGCGGGCGCCGGTCTTCGAGAATTCCACATAGCCGGTCCTGCGGTAGCTCCAGCGCTCTTTCAGCCGTTTCATGGCCCACTGAGCCGCGAAGCCGCTCAGCGCGAGCAACCACGGGACAACCAGCCAATAGGGCTTCCACCAGGCGCCTTTGGGGACAATTTGTGGAATGCCGAGCATCAGGCCCCAGAACAGCCACGTGAGGCCCATGATGAATTCGGGGATGCCGTCGGCGTGCATGGCGCGCAGGGGGCGGCGGGAGATTTCGTCGAGGTCAGCATTCTGCATACTAGTTTGCCTCACAAACTAGTATGCCTCAATTTGCATGCGCTGTCCAGAGCAAATTTGACGAGCGCCCGCTGACGCCGGCGCGCCGTACGCCTTCAGACGCGCCTGGTGGCGAGGAGGAACCGGGCCAGGCGCCACAGCCCGCCCACCGCCATCGCCAAGCCGAGGCAACCCCAAAGAAGGGCGAAGCCAAACTCGGAACTCATGCGCCCACGGACGATGGCGATGCCGAGCCCGACGCTCAGCGCAGCATAGAAAGCGGCGCCTGGAACGCCCTGGCGGCCCAGGCCATATGCGAGGCCTGCGGCGACGAGGACGGCGCAGGCCAACGGAACCAGATCAGACCAGCCCTGGTTGCCGGTCATGAAGCCCGCGACAATGACGGCGACAAACACTGAGAACAGCGGGATGGCCCAAAGCTTTCCATGGCCGGGCTGAAGCGCCTGTTCGAAACCTGGTCTTCTGGAGATCCACCGGATTCGCAGCCGCTTGGTGGCCCACTGGCTGGCGAATCCGCTGGCGGCAAGCAGAACCGGCACCGAGATCCAATACGGGGTTCGCCACTCGCCCAGCGACAGGAATTCGGGAATT
>JACADU010000294.1 GCA_013388415.1 Bryobacteraceae bacterium | reverse complement strand
TTTCGAGGGTGATTCCGCCGATGGCGACGAGCGGCTTGGTGGCGAGCAACCGCCAGGCGCGGAGCTGACCGGGACCGACGGCGGGATCGGGGTTCTCCTTCGAGCCGGTGGAGAAGATGGGGCCCAAGGCGAGGTAGTCGACGGGTTCGGCGACGGCAGCGGCGAGTTGGGAAGGGTTATGCGTCGACAAGCCGATCAGGTTCGGCGGCGGGAGAACCTTGCGGGCTAAAGCGGGAGGGAGATCGGTCTGGCCAAGGTGCAGACCGCAGTCAAAGACCGCGGCGAGATCGGCGCGATCATTGACGATGAGCGTCGCGCGAGCTGAACGGGCGAGTTCCGCGATGGAGCCGAGAAGTTCGACCGCGGCGCGGTCATAGGGGGCTTTATGGCGAAATTGCAGAATTTGCGCGCCGCCTTCGAACAGCGCTTCGGCGAAAGAGAACGGGTCGGCGCCTCGGGCAACGACGGCGCCGGTGTCCAGGATGGGGTAGACGCGCGGAAGCACGGCGGATGCCCCATGGTAGCCAATCGCCTGCCCCGGCGGGCTGTCCGGAGATTGACAGCGGCGTCCCGAAAACGGACACCCGGCCGCGGCAGGATGCAGTCAAGCCCAATGATTTCAAACGGCAAGCAGATTGCGATAGGAGATTGAAGATGAGGGCAATCCAGTTCGCCATCCGTACGCTGTCGCGCACTCCGGTTCTGAGCCTGGCCGTTATTCTCTCCCTGGGCTTGGGCATCGGCGCGAACACGGCGATCTTCTCGCTGCTGAACCAGGTGCTGCTGAAGGAGCTGAGCGTGCGGAATCCGCACGAACTGGCTGTCATCACGACTCCGCCGGACCTGAAGTGGGGCCGCAACTCGACCAACAACGCGGGCGGGCAGGAGGCCATCTTCAGCTACCCGATGTTCCGCGAACTGGAGAAGAATCCGGCGGGACTGGAGGCGATCGCGGCGCACCGCTTGTTCGGCGCGAACCTCGCCTTTGCGGGGAAGAGCCTCAGCGGTTCTGTCTCGGTGGTCTCCGGCGGATACTTCCCGTTGTTGGGAGTACAGCCGCTGATTGGAAGACTGATTTCAGCCAACGATGACGCCGGCGCGGGCGAACCAGTCGCCGTTCTTAGCTATGGGTACTGGAGGGACCGGCTGGGCGGGCGGGGCGACATCATCAACCAGCCGCTGCGGCTGAACGGCAACACTTTCACCATCGTCGGCGTGACGCCCAAGGACTTCCACGGCACGGTGTTCGGGGACGGACCGGACGTTTATGTGCCGCTGGCGCTCAAGCCCAAACTGACGCCGGGATGGGATGGCCGAGACAAGTGGGAGGACTACTGGCTGTACCTGCTGGCCCGCGTAAACGAGAAGACGCCGCGGCCGCTGGCCGAACAGAAGCTGAACGCCGTCTACGCTCCACTGATCGCCGAGCAGGCGAAGACAACCAAGATGGGCGACAAAACGTACCGCGAACGGATGGCCGCCTCGAGGCTCAAGCTGCAAGATGGGTCGAGAGGTTTCAGCACGGAACGCGAAGGCATGAGGACGCCGATGATCATTCTGATCTGCTGCACCGGGCTGGTGCTGCTCATCGCCTCTGCGAATGCCGCCAACCTGCTGCTGGCAAGGGCGGCTCAACGCGCCAAGGAGCTCGCCATCCGCGTGGCGCTCGGGGCGGGGAAGCGGCAGATCATGCGCCAACTGCTGCTGGAGGCGGTCCTGTTGAGTCTGGCCGCCGGAATCGCCGGGCTGATTGTCGGCGTCTGGACGCTGGACTTCCTGATCGCCTACATGAGCCAGGGCAGCGAGACCCCGAACTACCTGATCAGTTCCAGGCTCGACGGGCCCACGCTTGGCGCGACGCTGGCCGTCTCGCTGCTGACGGGTCTTCTGTTCGGGCTCTATCCGGCTTGGTCCGCCGCTCGCGGCTCCATCGCCACGACATTGAAGGACGATTCCGGCAATGCTTCGGCCGGCGCGGGCGGCGTCCGCGTGCGGCGCGCTCTGGTCTGCGCGCAGGTGGCCCTTTCAATGATTCTGCTGATCCCGATGGGGCTGATGCTCAAGAGCCTTGTGCACCTGACGCGAACCGACGTCGGCTACCGCACGGGAGACACCATCGTTTTCACGGTCTCGCCGGAACTCAACGGGTATTCTTTCGAGCAGTGCCGCAACTTCTTCCAGCGCGCCGAGGAGTCGCTGGGCGCCATCCCCGGCGTCCAGAGCGTCGCCGTTTCAATGGTGCCGCTGATCGCCGGCAACAATTGGGGCACGAGCCTCAAGGTTGAGGGTTATCCGGACGATGTCAACGCCGACACTCACTCGATGCTCAACGCCGTGGGCGCGGGCTTCTTCGGCAAATTCGCCGTTCCTCTGATCGCGGGCAGGGAATTCAACGAAAGGGACACGGCGGCATCCCCCAAGGTTGCCGTGGTGAATGAGCGCTTCGCGGAGCATTTCTTCGGCAAAGGGAACCCGATCGGCCGCCGGTTCGCCACGGACGGCGACAAGAAGACGCTCGACATCGAAATCGTCGGAGTGGTGAAGAACACGCAGTATTCGAGCATCAAACAGAAGCCCCCCAAGCTCTACTACACACCGTACACGCAGATGGAGAAGCTGGGGACGGTCTCGTTCTACCTGAGAACGTCTCTGCCTGCCGAACAGATGACGCAGCAGGTGCGGAAGGTCATGGCCGGGCTCGATCCCGACCTGCCTCTGGAGGGCATGCGCACGTTCGAAACGCAGATCGCCCGCACTCTGCGAGGGGACAAGCTGGTGGTTCAACTTGCCGGTGCGTTCGCCGCGCTGGCGACGCTGCTGGCGGCGCTTGGGCTCTACGGCGTGATCAGCTACGGCGTCACGCGGCGCCGGCGCGAATTCGGCATCCGCATCGCGCTGGGCGCGGGCGTTGGAAAGATCCGGAAACTGGTTTTCTCCGAAATGGCCTGGATCGTGGCAATCGGCGTTCTGACCGGCGGACCTGCCGCGCTGGCGCTGGCCAGGCTGATGGAAGATCAGCTCCACGGCGTGAAGTCGAAGGACGCCGCCGTCGTGGCGTTTTCCATCGTCATCGTGGTGCTGGCCTCCATTGCGGCGGCTTACATGCCTTCGCGGCGGGCGACGAAGACCAATCCCATCGACGCGCTGAGGTACGAATGAGCAACTTCAAACTCGCTTTCCGCGTGCTGGCCCGAACGCCTTTCCTCAGCCTGGTGGTGATGCTCTCGCTGGGCTTGGGAATCGGCGCGAACACGGCGATCTTCTCATTGCTGCATCAGGCGCTGCTGCGCGCGCTGCCGGTCTCAAAGCCTCACGAGCTGATGATCGTCACGGCGCCGGGCTCGCAGAGGGCCGGAATGAAAGCGGTGGGCGTGAGCGGCGGCGACGACGCCGTCTTCAGCTACCCGATGCTGCGGGGCCTCGAGAGGAACCCGCGTGGGCTCGCGAGTCTTGCCGGTTTCCGCACGTTTCAGGCGAACCTTGCGTTCGCCGGCCAGACCATCAGCGGCGAAGCGTGCATGGTTTCCGGCGGCTTCTTCGAGTTGCTGGGGCTGCGGGCGGAGATGGGCCGGCTCATCGAACCCGCCGACGACCGCGGCGCCGGCGAGCCGGTCGTCGTGCTGAGCTACGACTACTGGCAATCAAAGCTGGGCGGACGCCGGGACGTCCTCAACCAGGGCATCCGGGTCAACGGGCGAATGTTCACGATTGTCGGCGTGGCGCAGCGCGGCTTTGAGGGCGTGACGCTGGGCGAGAAGCCGGAACTGTTCCTGCCTATCACCTTCAAGCCGGTGATGACGCCGGGCTGGGATGCGCGGGAAGAGTGGGACGTTTACTGGGTCTACCTCCTGGGGCGGACGAAGCCGGGTTGGAGCAGGGAGCGGGCCGAGGCCGAACTCAACGGGGCCTATGTGCCGCTGCTCGAAGAGCAGGTAAGGACGGCCGAGCAGAAGCGAGGGGAAGACTACCGCAGGCGTCTGCTCGGGACGAGACTCCAACTCGCCGGCGGCGGTCTCGGGGCCAGCCAACTGAGGGACGATCTGAAGACGCCGCTGAGCGTTCTGATGATCTGCGCCGCGCTGGTTTTGCTGATTGCGGCGGCGAATGCAGCGAGCCTCATGCTCGCGCGGGCCGAGGAGCGCCGGCGGGAGATGGCCATCCGGACCGCGCTGGGCGCGGGCCGCCGGGCGAAGATCGAGCAGGTGCTGGTCGAGGCGCTCCTGCTTTCCGCCGGCGGCGCGGCGCTTGGGATCATCCTTGGCGCATGGACGCTGGACGGCCTGGTGGCTTTGATGGCCTCAACGCAAAGGGCCGGAGAGACCATCTCCGGGCGTCTGGATCCGCTCATGCTGGCCTTCACCGCTGCCGTTTCGCTGGCGACGGGCGTGCTCTTCGGCATCTATCCGGCCGTTGCCGCGGCGCGCGGCGGCGAATCGGCCTCGATGAACGAGGCGGCCTGGGGGTCTTCCACTTCCGCCAGAGGCGCGAGAGTCAGGCGCATTCTCGTCGGAGCGCAGGTGGCCCTCTCGATGACTTTGCTCATCCCGATGGGGCTGTTCCTGAAAACGCTCGTCGAGCTGACGCGCGCGGATCTCGGAATCAGGCGGGACAACCTGATCACCTTCGAAATCGCGCCTGAATTGAACGGCTACACGGCGGAGCAGTCCCGCGAGCTGTTCCGGAAGATTGAAGCCGCGCTCGACACGATGCCGGGCTCGGAAGGCGCGACAGCCTCGGTGATGCCGATGATCAGCGGCAACTTGTGGGGCAACCGCGTCTCGACGGAGGGATTCGAGGAAGATCAACGGGCGGATGCGCAATCGTTCGTCAACGCGGTTTCGCCCGGTTATTTCGGAAAGATGGGCGTGGCGCTGGTGGCCGGCCGCGAGTTCGAGGAACGCGATTCGGCGGCGGGCGTCTCGAATGCCGTGGTGAACGAGGCGTTCGCGCGTCACTTCTTCGCCGGAAAGAACCCGCTCGGGCGGACGTTCACGGTCCGGCAGCGCAGCGGCAAGCGCCAGCTTCAGATCGTGGGCGTGGTCCGGGACACGAAATATGCTGACGTGCGAGAGCCGGCAAGACGAGTCTTTTATCTTCCGAGAGAACAAGCGGAAATCGTGGGTTCCCTCGTGTATTACGTGAGGTCCAGGCTCCCCCTGGAGACGACATTCCGGCAGATCCGGTCGATCGTGCGCGAGCACGACCCGGATCTGCCCGTGGATTCGCTCAGGACGATGGATGAGCAGGTGGCGAGAAACATCGGGAACGAGCGCGTGATTCTCCAGCTTTCCGGTTCGTTCGCCATTCTGGCGACGCTACTGGCGATGCTGGGTCTGTATGGTGTCGTCAGCAATTCGGTGACGAGACGGACGCGCGAGATCGGGATCCGGCTCGCCCTGGGCGCGCAAACCCGGCGCATTGGGGCGATGGTGTTTGGCGAGGTGGGCTGGCTGACGGCTGCGGGCATGGCGGTGGGCGTGCCGATGGCGCTGTGGCTGGCGCGGTACTCGCAGTCGCAATTGTACGGTGTCGAGTGGAAGGACCCGCTGATCGCGGCGGCTGCCGCCTTTTGCCTGGCATTGGCGGCGGCAGCGGCGGCGTTCATCCCCGCCCGGCGCGCGGCGCGAACGAGCCCTGTCTCAGCCTTGAGGCATGAATAGCGCCGGCTCGAGCGTCGCTCGCCATGCCGCGGCGTTAGACTGTTCGTGATGAACACGCGAGGGGCGACCTCGAGTCACGATCTCGTGGCGCTGGCCCGCGCCGGCGACACGGAGGCCTTTCGCCGGCTGTTTGAGAAATACCACCGGCGCCTGGCCCTCTTCGCGCACTACCGTCTGGGCGA
>JACADU010000422.1 GCA_013388415.1 Bryobacteraceae bacterium | reverse complement strand
GTCCCTGTCCGCGCGGACAGCGCGGCGGTGATGACCGTCGTTCCGCCATACCCCGCCTACCCAACCGAGGCCGCTTACACGACGACGACAAGGACCAGCGAGGCGGCTGTCGCCGTAAAGGAAGCCGGCAACAGCCGGCTGGTGTACTTTGCAGGGGACATGGGCCGGACTTTCTGGCGGTCGGGCCACCCGGATACGCTCCGGCTGATTCTGAACTCGCTTGACTGGATGCTGCGCGGCCGGCGCCCGGTGCAAGTCGAGGGCGAGGGGCTAATTGAGATTTTCGCGTGGGAAACCGAAGCGGGCTTCGCCCTTCATTTACTGAACATGAACAACCCCAACCTGCATCGGGGGGTCACGTTGCGCCACTCGCCGTTTGGGGAGCAGCGGGTCCGGTTTGAGCTGCCGCGAGAGGCGCGCATCAGACGCGTGACGGCACTGCGCGCCGGCCAGCAGTTGCCGTTCAGGCAAGCCGGGCGGCAGGTGGAGTTCACCGTGCCGGGTGTGGTTGACTATGAAGCCGCCGCGCTGGAATAGAGTTTCCAGCGCCTTGGACCTGCGGCTTCGATGCGCCAAGCCATTGCCGCAAACGCGATCGCAAGGCTCATGCTCGCCGGAAAGGTCAGAGTGTCGGCCGTCAGCCCGTGTGCCAGTTGTCCGGCCCAAGCCACGGAGATCATAAGAGCGACCGTTCCACCTTGGGCGGCGCGGCGCAATGCCCACGACCAAAAGCCAAAGAAGACGAGCAGGACGAGAATGAAGCCGCCGATGCCCATCTCGACCAGCGCCATCATGTAGACGTTGTCGGGGATGACACCATACTGAATCTTCGAGGATTTGTAGCCGACGCCGCCCATGGGGTTCTCGAGCCAAAGGTCGTAGCAAGCCAGCCACGAGCGAAGCCGGTTTCCGCTGAACGTGTTGAGCCGGTCGACATCCGAGGTGAGGCCCTGAGCGATGGTGGCGAACCTGCCGAAGACAACCTGCGCGGAGCGGCTTTCCCAGGACGAGCCCGCGTCCAGTTCCGTTCCCATCTGGAAGAAGCCGAAAATCGCGAGCCCAATGGCGGCGCTGGCGACGAGGTAGCGGACGCGGCCTCCTCTCATCAGCAGGACGAAGGACTGCACAGCCGCCATGACGAGCACGTCGAGCACGGCGGCGCGCGACATGGAAACGTAGATCGCGACGCCGCCCGTTCCAAGCACGATGGCCGCCGCGGACCAGCGCCAGCGCCGGATTCTCGGCCAGGCGATGGCGAAGAAAAAGGCCATCCAGGTCGCCACCATGTGGCCGTAAGCGCCGCTGTCCCTGAACACGCCGCCGGCCCGAGGCGTCAGTTGCCCCGTACCATAGTCGAAAGTCTGGATCGCGCGAGTCCACTCCCAATCGAGGAGGAACCCTGCGATGCCCACGCCGACAGAAACAAACCCGCCCCATGCGAACGCGGCGGCGAGACGGCGGACGCTTGCCGTGTCGAGCCGCAGCCGGCAGATGAGCAGAGCCGGAATGAATACACCGGCGAGCCGGATGGCTTTGAGCAGGTAACTCAAGTAGTCCGGCTCTGCGAGGTTTTGCACGGTGGTCACGACCGCCAGGGGCCCCAGCATCACGCCGGCTTTCAGCCACCAGGGGGTGCGGCCCGGCCGCGCCCAGAGGAGCAAGGCGAGGCCCACAGGCAGCATCAGGTCGACAAACGTCAGCCGCAGGTTCGACTCTCTTGAGCCGACATAGAACCACGGGGTGATAAAGAAATAGAGCCAGAGAAGCCTGTCGAGCATGGCTGAGGCGACGCCTCAGAGAGAGAGTGGCCGGCAGGGCGAAGAAATCTCAAAGATTTGTCAGATCTACCGGAGATTGAACCGGGCCCAGCCCGGCGAGGGCAAGTCCCTCAAATGGTTCTTCATCCAGCCGAACTGCGGGTATTTGCGCAGATGCTCCGAGGCTTTGAACGGCATGCCGCACGGATGGCCCATGACCGCCTCGAACTGCATTCGCCCGACCATCGTGGCATCGGCGATCTTGGCCTGCACGGCGCCGGCGGGGGCGAAGGGTTCCTGCCAGGGGGGCATCCCGCGTTCCGAGATCTCGTTATGCCCGCAAAGAGTGCGCTCGTTTGGGGAATCCGGGGTCCCGGCGAAAGCGTCGTGATGGTCGGCGAGAAACCGCTTTCCGGCGGCCAGATTCACGCGGCCCTCCCACTGCTTCATCAACTGCTCCCACCGCTCTCGGCGGGCGTTCGCGCTGAGCCCGGCATTCTTCAGGTCGAAATCGGTTTCTTCGGCGGCCAGCTTCGGGTTGATTGGAAAGTTCGCGCCCGCGAAATAGCCGTCGCGCTTCTTTTCCCAAGTGACATGCTTGAGGCCCAGTTCCAGCCTGCCGATCTCGTTGCGGCGCACGTCGGCGACGAGCCAGGCGTTGGCGTAACCGCCGTTGTTGCCTTTCTTCATCAACTCGGCGAACTCGTCGACCGAGGAGGCGTATTGCATCGCCTGACGGGCGCGGACGAATTCCGGCACGCCCTGAGGATCGAACCCGTGGAAACCGCTGATGGTGGTTTCGGTGATCGCCAACCCCGCCGAAGTGACACCGAAATCGTCGCCCGAATGGATGAAGCCCGGATAGCCGTCCATCAGGATCCGGTGTCCGGTCTTCGGCCGGATGCTGAAGATGATGTTCCAGCGCGCGCCTTCGAGGTAGCCTGACCAGTTGTTGTGCCCGATGACCACCCGGCCATCCCTGGTCATCGAACCGACGGCGACGAATGCGCTGCAACGGTCGGGCGCGCCGGAGGCAGCGGGTTTTCCGCTTTGCCTGTCCAGCCATGCAGTGTAATAGCCGAATTCAATCTGCGCATTGTGGGCCACGATGTCCCAGATGTCGGCTTTGACGCCGCGGGCGG
>JACADU010000421.1 GCA_013388415.1 Bryobacteraceae bacterium | reverse complement strand
GATCACCGATGCGTATAGCGATACCGATGGCGGACGGGGTGCTGGCCCAGCACTTTGGCCACTGCGAGAAGTTTGCGTTTGTGGACGTGGACCCCGAGACGAAGCTTTTGAGGACAGTGGTTGAAGTGCCGGCGCCGGAGCACCAGCCGGGCTTGCTGCCGCCATGGCTCAAGGAACGTGGGATCACGCATGTGATCGCGGGAGGCATGGGCACGCGGGCGCAGGAGCGGTTCAAAGAGTTTTCGATCGAAGTGCTGACGGGCGCGCCATCGGAGAGCGCGGAAGCGCTGGTGCGGGAATACCTCGCGGGGCGGCTCGTTTCCCGCCCGCACGTCTGCCATCACTGAGAGGAGGAGAAAGGCGTGTCAAGGAGCGCGCTGAAATGTCTGCATCAGTTGGCGTGGAGTTGGCGGGGAAGCAGTTGCATGCGAGGCCGCATTCGAGGTGTTTCGTGTGCGGGCAGGACAATCCTGCGGGTTTGAAGATTGCGTTCAGGAGAATGGAAGGCGACGGGGTGGCGGCGGCGTGGACGCCGGAAACGCCGTGGGAAGGATTTCGCGGGATTGTGCATGGCGGGCTGGTCAGCACGGTGCTCGACGAGGCGATGTCGAAGGCGGTGGCGGCGTCGGGAAACGAGGCGTTGACCGCGGAACTGCGGGTCAGATTCAGGCTGCCGGTGAGGTCCAAAGAGACGTTCGCCATCCGCGGCTGGATCGTGAGACGCAACAAGCGGCTGATCGAAACCGAGGCGGTTCTGACGGATTTGCGTGGAATCGAGCACTCGCACGCGTGGGGCCGCTTTCTGTCCTTGCTGAAGGCAAAGTGATCCAGCGGCGGGGGATCAGCCGGCGTTGACGCCGCCAAAGTGCTCGCCCGTCCAGTCGGCCAGCAGGCCTCTGCGTTTGAACTCCGCCTTGCAACGGCGGGTGATGTCGGTCTGCATCGCCGGCTCGTAGCGGTGGTCGTAAACGTAGCCCTTGATCCTGAGAACCATGAAGGGCGTTTCATTGTAGTTGTCCTCGATCGCCACGGCAGTGCGCTGGCGCAGGCACATGTAGGGCGAGGTGAACAAAGCCTCACGGCCAATTTCGAGCGCGACATCCGGATCAATGCCGGTGGGGAGATATAGTTGGGTGACCACCAGGCACTCGGGCACGCCAGCATTCGCGTTCTTCGCCGTGCTGGTGAGAATTGCCGAGTTCGGCACGGTGACGAGAGTGTCATCGGGAGTCATCAGTTTGGTGCTGCGCAGCCCGATATGCTGAATCTCGCCATAGGCGCCTTCCAGTTCCACCCGGTCGCCGAGCTGATAGGGCCGGTCGGCCACGATCACGAACCCGCCGATCAGGTTCTTGATCAAGTCCTGGGCGCCCAACCCAATGGCGATCGCGGCGGAGCCCAGCGCCGCCAGGAAAGCGTCCTGGCTCGGGGCGACCATCTCCACCGCGAACAGCGTCGCGCCGAACCAAAGCAGGATGCGCACCACCGGCTCCACTAACCGGACCAGGAAGCGCATCCGGGGGCGAGCCTGCGCGAGCGATTCGAAAAGCCGTTGCAGATACCGCATCAGAAGCCAGACGCCGGCGAAAACAAACAGAATCAGCAGGACCCTGGAAGGCGTGATTCGGGACAGGAACGTTTCTTGCGGAGCCATGGTTCTACCTCAAATCAGATTCACGCTTTGCAACAGCTTCAGGACAAAGCGCTGGGCTTCTGGATCGATCCGGAGGCCAGGATGCTCCGGATCCGCGTCAATCACTCCGAGCGATCTCAACCGCTCCATTTGAACCCGCGCCGCTGGTTCCGGAACGAGGAGGACTTTCGCCAGTTCGGAGGCGGTGAGAGATCCGTGCTGGAGGATCGAGAGAACTGCAAAGTGATCCTCTTGATTTAACTCCCTCCGCAGAGGCGCGAGATCCGGAGCCAGGGGTTGCCTCATGTGAATGGTCCCGCCTTCTACCCGGTCCACCGAAGACTGCCACAGCTCGAAGGCAGAACGGAAATTGCCGCCTGACTGCTCGTAGAGCGAATCGAAGAAGGCCTCCTGGGGGTCGGGCTCGAGTCCGAACCGCCGGCGCAATCCGCCGGCGGATGGGGCGGCGAATGTCAGTTTCAGGCCCGAGAGATTGTGCCGCTGGAGGATGGCGCGAACCATGTCCTCGCGCCACACGCTCATGCTGTTGATGGTGTGAGAGAAAAACCCATTCCACCGCAAGGCGCCATCCAGAAGGCGGCTGGCGTGCACGTTCAATACAAGAACCCAAAGCGTAGTGCGGGCGGAGAGTTGGACGAGTTCGAGCAGCCGCCGGGCCGGGTCAAAACCGCCGAATGCTTTCAAAAAGACACGCTCCACCTCTTCAAGCACGATCACGCGCCGGGCGGAATGGAGCAAGGCCTCCAGCGGCTCTCCGCTGTTGCCACCCAGCAGCCGAAGGATGTGACTGTCGAGGTCCTGAACCGACTGGATGCGCTCGCGGAACTGTCCCCGAATCACGTTCTGCTCCGAGAAGACCGCGGGGATGGCGCAGTTCAGGAGGCTGGTTTTGCCGCTTCCCCGCCCGCCTACCACCTGGCAGGCGGCGTAGCGGCCTTCCAGCCAGGCGTCGCGAGCCTGGCGGAAACCGTCGAGTTCCTCTTCGCGTCCCACGAGGAAACGGGGATCGTCGACGGGCGCCAGGCGGAAAAGCCGCAGGTAGAGGGCGGGCAGGTCGCGCCGAACGGTGCTGAGGTTGAACGCCTGGGCGAGATTCGTTCTGGTGACGACCGGCGGGGCCGGGATGCGGACCGGCGTCCGCCAACCGATCCGAACCAGGAAATCGTCGTAGGCCTTGAATCCGGCCTCGACGGCGCGCGCCAGCACTGATTCGGCCTGCCCGGCGGCTTCCGCGCTTCCCTCGCGCAGCAAACGGGCGCCGCTTCTCCGGGTCTGAACGGCGAACGTGAAGGCCGGCCTTCTGCGGGCCGATTCCGCCACGTCCAGCGTGGCCTTGATGATCACCGGCGCGCTGGCCGCGCCCAGAAGGGGCTTCCTCGCCGAAGCTTCCGCGGCACGCTCGCGCAGCCGGTCCAGGACGTTGCTCACGGCTTCAGGCACGAGGTCGCCTTCTGACGCCTTGGAGGCCTCAGCGGCGTAGCGAATGATTTCTCCAGCCTGCTCGATCTCGCGCGCGATGGCGAGGTGGCTCTCCATTTCCGCGGCGAACTGTTTCTGAAAAACACGGCGGGCTGCTTCCAGCAAGGCGCTGCGGAACAGGCGGGGCGGGTATACGCGCCAGCACCGGTCGAGCGGGCTTGGTAACGCGAAGAAGGGCTGGAAGAACTCCATCGCCTGCGGCAGATTCTGCCGGAGAATCGAATCGCACCTCATCCACCACTGTTCGGCGCGCTCTTCGCGGGTGGCGATTCGAGCATCGATCAATGGCGGATCGAAGCGGCCGCCGCTCCAATCCTCGAGATAGTGGATCTGCGCGGCAAGCGCGCGAATGAGATCCGCCCTCTCCAACTGGATGTTGTCGTTGATTGCCCCGGCGAGCCGGAGCAGCTCCGCTCCAACGGCGAAGACGGCCGCTTGCAGTTCCAGGAAGCCGGCCACGGTCCGCTGGCGCCGCCACCAGAAGGCGAGATGACGCTCGTGACGCTTCCGGGCGGCAGGGCTGGCCGCCCTTTGTTGATTGACCTGCCGGGCGGCCCAATTGTCATAGCGGGCCAGCAGAGCGGCGGCTTCCTTCTCAAACCGGCTGGTCAGCGCGCACCAGGCGGTCCAACGCTCCCTGGCGTGAGCGGACGCTGTTCCGCCAAGAAAAATCAGCCACGGGACATTGACCGAGAGAAGCGCGCGGGCGAGCAGAGACTGCATCGCGGCGTCGAGCCGCGCCCGCTTGAGCGAATCCCGGGCCGCCGCGCCGCCGCCCTGCTGGTCGAACTCTTCGATGGCGCCAAGCGACCGGCGAATCGGTTGACTGCGCTCGAAATCCCCGGCCGGACCGGCGATCAGCGCCCGGCCACGCGCCTCGTAAGTTTGAACGGCGGCTTCGATGGAATCGGCGCGCGCGAGTTCCCCCTCGCCCGCCGTCTTTTCGAAGGCCGTACGCACGGTCTCCAGCAGTCTCGCCACGGCCATCCAGGCTTCTCTTTGTTCGGCCGCCAATCGCAGGCGCTGGTCCTGCGATCCGGCGCTCAAGCCAGCCATCCGGCGTTCCTCCTCATCGGCATCGGTACCAGATCACCATACCGCCGTTGGGGCCACAAGCGGTCAGAAGCTATAACGGACCGCCGCCGCCACATGGGAATTCCTCTTGTACTGTCCGAGGAAGTCGGTATCGCGGCCAGCAAGCAGCACGCCGCTCAATGTCAAGCGCCAATGGGCGCCCACGGCTTGGGAGTACTCGACCTTGGTGTAGAGGCCGTGCAGATTCTGCCGCACGGCGGTCTCGAGCGCTACCGCCCGGTTCGAATCGATGTTGTAGCTGGCCCGGCCGAGAAACGTCTTTGTCAAGCCGCGGTCGGGGGCGAAGTCCAGGGGATTGCGGCGAGTAGTGACGACTTCGCCCGCATAGCCTCCCACGAATGTCCATTCTCCGGCCAGGCGCTCCGCCTGCAACACATACTGCGCGTATTCATCAGCCTGAGGCGTGGAGGAGGCGAAGTAGGCCGCCTCCGCCTTGAGAGTAAACCACCGCAGCGGGAGCGCCAGATCCCCCGCGCCCATAATGATTCGAGCGAAGTACCGCTGGAGGGTCACGGAGAGCTGAGGGAGGGCCAGAACTCCGGCGTCGAGCAGCGGCAGATGATTGAAACCGTCGAACACGCTCAAGGAGAACTCGGCGCCTCCGGCCAGCCGGGAGTACCGCGCACCCCACTGCCCGCGGCCGGGGAATCGGAATCCCTCATCCCGAAGGGGGATGCCGTTCAGTTGCGGCGGCAGCACGACCCAGCGCTGATTGAGCAGCGGCGAGCGGCTGGGGGTGAAATAGGGCTGCCAGACCAGGTCGAAGGTGTTGGCGCCTCTCTCATAGGTGGCGCGCGCCGCCCAAACACCAAGGAACTCTGTGTTCAGGACGTTGAGGAAGTCCTTGGGGGCGAAACGGTCGGTGGGATTCAGGAGGTCGGCCTTGCCCCAGCGGATAAACTGCCTGCCCCCTTCAAGAGTCAGTCCCCCTTTGCTGTAGACCGCGCTCAGACGGCGTACGGAAATCGCCGGGCGCTGGATCCCGCGGTCGAACCAGTCGAGGCGTAGAGCGCGCTCGAACTGGCGGTGCGAATCGAAGCGGCTGTCCACGGAGAGATTGAGACGGAGCGAGGGGCGGGCTTTCCATTGGCCCTCCCATCGCAGGAGTTCTTCGCTGACAATCCTGCCGCTGTCGTTGGGAGCCGTGCGGGGGTAGAAGTAATTGCGCGTTTCGAAGTAGCCGCGCTGCGTGAAGGCGGGAGCGGTGGAGTCCTGCGGCCAGAGAGCCGCCGGCGCCGCCAGAAGGAGCAGACTAGCTTTCACGGCGCAAGGCCTGGAGGGTGAAATTATCCGCGGGCAGCGCCACGTTGTACTCCAGCTTCTCGAGCCTGAGCGTGGTCCTGCTATCGCGCTCGATGTCGTGCATTTCCAGTTCGCGCGCCGTCCAGACGTTCTGGACACGCTCCATTCGCGAGTACTTGAGGCGGCGGATCAGCTTGCTTTTGGCGTAGCTTTCGACTCGGGCGAAAAGGTAGATGTCTTTCCTCACCCAAAGCAAAACCCGGTCATATTGCGACCGGGCTTCGGGTTTGGGCGTGGCTTCGATCTTCCAGCATGGCGCTCCGTCGGCCGTCTCCTCGCCGGCCATCCTGTAAGTGGACCGGTCAACGTCGCGTTCTTCCAGATCCTCGAAAGTGAAGTCGGTCCCGAAAAAGCGCGTGCGGCGGTCCTGCATGGCGATGCGGCGGTCGCGCGCCTGGGCGGGCGTCCACATCCACTGGTCGGAGGCGCGGTCGGGGTGATTGTGGATGAGCAGGGCCACGCCTTTCACTTCGGCAGGTGCGGTGAAGCGCAGAACGGCTTTGGCCTGACCGGCGGCGCCGAGCCTTTCGTAGACCCAGCGCTTTGTGGAAACCTTGCGCTTCGCGTCGCTGACTTCTAGCGTGCCTTCGTACCGCTGCGAGCTCGTCTGGGCTCGTTTCTGGACCTCGGCGACGATGGCCCGCGCGTCCTGCGAGAAGGATGGCGCGCACAGGAAAACCACGCCCAGCAGCAGTCTACTCATACTCCAAAGCCTCCACGAGAGATCCACGAACGGCGCTCTCAGCCGGACCCAAGGCGGCCACAAACGCCGCCCCGATGATCACGGGCACGAGCAGCGAAGCGATTTCGATGGGGTAGCGATAGTCCAGCGTCAGGCCCGCGACGTCGCGGCGGGTGATCTCGAGGATGTAATAGAGCTGCGCGCCGCCGAGAGCGTAGCCGATGATGAGCCCGAGAACGCCGATGGATGCTGCTTCCAGCCAGATGGTGTGGCGGATCTGCGAGCGCAGGCCGCCAACGGCCTGCAAGACGCCGAGTTCGCGTCGGCGGTCGGCGATGGAGACTGTCAGCGTGTTCACGATGCCGAGGATGGCGACAACGATGGCCACGAGGATCTGGATGTAGCTCACGCCGAACCACTGGTCGGTCACTTTGAGGATAAAGGCCTTCAGGTCGTCGTTCGTGAGGACGAAGAAACGGGTGCGGTCGCCGAAGCGCCGGAGGAGTTCATCGCGGACCGCGGCGCGGGACGCGCCCTTTTCGAGATAGACGCGGAAAACGTTGACGGAAGTGTCGTTCCAGTGCCGGGCGTAGAAAGCGCGGTCCATCATGATCGTCCCCTGCTGGTCGCTGTAATCGTGGACGATGCCGAGCACGCGCGTGCGGACGGCGCCCGCCGGAGACATGATCTCGATGGCGTCACCCGAGCGGAGCTTGCGGAGTTGGGCGAAGTTGTCGCTCAGGACGACGCCCTCGCCCTGGCTGACGCGCCTGTACATGGTGGCGCTGTCTCCTTCGACGACGCGCATCTGCACGCGCCGCGAGAGCCTTTCGGCATCCGCGGCGACCAGCATTACGGGAGTGCCCTGGTAGACGATTCTGACTGTGCGCACGGGCTGCACTTCGGCGATGCCGGGCGCCCGGGCGATCTCTTCGCCAAGGGACAGCTCAAAGCGGAAACTCCGCTCGGTAATGGATTCCGAGTTAGTGATGAAGAGGTCGGGATTGAGGGCTTGGTCCATCCACACCCGAATGGATTCATAGCTTGCCTTGGCGACGCCCGCGAGGCCGACGACAAGCGCCAGAGACAAGGACAACGCAGCCACCGTCGCGGAGGTGCGGCGCGGCGCCTGGAGGAGGCTGTCGGCGGCAAGCGCGCCTTCAACAGGCCGGGCCCACTTGAGCAGGGGACGCATCAGGCGGGTGAGCCAGACGCAGAGGGCCGGGGCCATCAGAACGGTGGCGAGGACGCTGAGAAGATAGCCGGAGTAGAAGAACGCCGGCCGGTGTCCGAGCATCACGCAGACCACTCCTGCTCCGAGCGCGGCAAGCGCGGCGTAGCGCCGGATGCGGTTCTCGCCCTCGCTCAGGACCTGAATGCGGCCCTTCTGGAGGGCCTTCACAGGATCCACGCGGGCGGCGTCGCGGGCGGGGAGCCAGCCGGCGAGCAGACTGGTGGCGACGCCGATGACGAGCGCCGCCGAAAGGAGCCCCGGATTGGCCGATACCTCTTCCGCCCGCTGGGCCACGCCATAGATCTCCGAGAACATGCCGCTGAGGTAGCCGGCGAGGCCGCGCGCGATGAACACTCCGGCGACGATGCCCGCCAGGGAGCCGAACAGACCGGCGATGGCGCTTTCGATCAGAAAGAGATGCTGGATTTGCCGTGCCGATGCGCCCAAGGCGCGCAGAACGCCGATTTCCGAGCGGCGCTGGTTCACGGCGATGGAGAACGTGTTGTAGATGAGAAAGAGGCCAATGAAAAGGGCGAAGAGGCTGGTGACGTTGGCCGTCAGTGAATAGACCTGGCTCATGGCCTCAAATTGCTGACCGCGCGAGGCGGGAGAATCCACCTGGAGGCCGGGGCCGAGGGCGGCCTGGAGCCGTTGTCTGCCCTGCTCGAGCGGGATGCCGCGGCGGAGGGCGAGGTCGATGCGGTCGAACTTGCGGCCGCGGCCGAAGACCATCTGGGCCGAGTAGATATCCATGACCGCGAGATTTCCGCCAAAAGCGGAGGCAAGGCCGCTTCCCTTCATCACGCCGCGGATCACAAACCGCTTATCGCCCTGCATGGTCTTCATCGAGATGGCGTCATTGAGCTTGAGGCCGGTGCGCTCGAGAAACGCCCTCGAGACGAGGATGGAATCGGGTTGGGCGATGAATACGAGCGGGTCGTCGATGATCGCTTCGTCGGCCGAGTCCAGATCGTAGTCGCGGAGCGCGCGGTCGCCCGTCATGTCCACGCCCAAAACCAGCAGGTTGCCCTGCCCCGCGATGCCGGTTTGCACCGCGGCTTCGATGACGGGCACGGCAGCCTCGACATCGGGGTGGTTCTGGACCCTTTCGAGGACCTCCTCGTCGAAGCCGGTCTCGCCGGCGGTGACCTGGAGTTGCGTTTCGCCCGCGATCTTGTCGACGGTCTGATTGAATGCGAACAGCACGCTCTGGTTGGCTGAGTGCATGCCGACGAAGACGGCGACGCCAAGGACGATTCCGGCGGTGGTGAGCGTGCAGCGCAGAAGGTGGCGGCGCACGTAGGGCCAGGTGATGAGGCGCAGCAGCATCATCGGGCGCTGGGCTCCCGCAAGGCGTCGGCGGTGATGCGCCCGTCTTTCAGGGTGATCATGCGGGGGCAGCTTTCGGCCACGGCGCGGTCGTGGGTGACCATCAGGATCGTCGTGTCAAGGCGCTCGTGGAGGTCGCGGATAAGGGCCAGGATATCGGCGCCGGTGGCGGAGTCGAGATTGCCGGTGGGTTCGTCGGCGAGGAGAATCGGCGGGTAGACAGACAGGGCGCGGGCGATGGCCGTGCGCTGGCGCTCACCGCCGGAGAGTTCATCGGGCAGATGTTCGAGGCGGTGTTTTAAGCCGGTGAGTTCAAGAAGCTCGGCGGCGCGCTCATGGGCCTGTTT
>JACADU010000354.1 GCA_013388415.1 Bryobacteraceae bacterium | reverse complement strand
CGCCGCGCCGCGCGCGCCGCCAAGCGCCGCCCCAGGGTTCAGTAGAATTGGCTATGGGTCACCCCATGCCCTCCTCTCCGGCCGTCAGGCCTTCAAGCCACCCCTTTCACACTTGCGGCTCCTGCAAATTCGTCTGGCCGACCTGGCAACGCTTCGTTCTCGACCCCGGCGTCCGCCTCCTCGGCATGCAGTCGGTGGCCACGCACCCGCAATTCAACCTGCTGGTTTTCGAGCACAAATGCGGAAGTTCCGTTTCCATTCTCACCAGGCGCCTGCATCACTTGCTTCCCGATCACGAACCCGGCGCGCCTTCCCAGCGTCTCACCGGCACCGAACTCTGCAGCAAGCACTGCCGCCACATCGGCGACCTCGAGGTCTGCGACGCTCCTTGCGTCAACGCCTGCGACCGAAAACTCATTAGAATCATCCAGCAAATGAGAAAAGAAGCCGGAAACGGAACGATTTGACTGCGCCGGCCCTCCAGCCGTCCCCGCTTTTTTTGCTTGGGACTTGCGCGCCTCCCTCATTTTTCTTGACACAACTATCCAGATAATGATAGTGTCCCCTCAAGAGGAGGTGGAGGCATCCACAGTGCGTTTTCCGAGCACGTGGGGCATCTGTCCATATGAACCATTCCACATTCAGACTTGGGATCGCTCCATTCGTCTGCGTTTTGACGATGACATTCCTCGCGCAACCCGCCGGCGCGGCTCTTGCTTGGACCTGACTTCAGAGGGCACGCCGACTCCATGCGGTAGTTGCGGCGCCACGGGAACCACATTCGGCTGGGCGTTTAGCGTCACCTCGCCCATCACAGTCAACGGCATCGGCATCTTTGACACAGGCGCGGATGGGTTGGGCGGAAGTTTCGAAGCAGGGCTCTATACCAGCGCCGGCGTCCTGCTGAGATCCGCGACCATCTCCGATCTCAGCACCGTCGTCGCCTCCGCCGCGGTCACCGGCCAATGGCTGTTCGAGTCCGTGATCCCCATCGTGCTGCCCGCCGGTGATTACATCATTGGGAGTGTCTTCAACGACTCGCTTCCGCTGGCAGCAGTCGGCGCGCCATTCACCACGATCCCCTCGATTACATTTACAGGCGGCGTGACAAGCCCGTCGTTCGATACCGGCCTCCAGGCCCCCACCAGTCCCTTCGGCTTCCCGATTTTCGGACCGACATTGGACGCGGCGGAAATCCCTGAGCCTGCGACGGCTTCACTGTTTGCCTTCGCTTTGGCTGCCGTTCTCGCCCGGCGCCGGCTGTCCAGGCAATAGCCCCTGTCTTTCGAGCCTCCCGCCAAAACCGCTGCGGGCTTCCCGTGCGCCCGCAGCGCCTCAGACCGGCGCGTCTTGGCTCTTCATCAATGACCAAGCGGCCTGCAACCTCGGCTACCGCTTGTAGCCGATCTTCCTCAGCAGCGAGTGCCGCCACTCGATATCCGCCGGACCTTCCACGCCTTTCGGCCCGAACCCGTCGATCACCCCCAGAATTCCCCGCCCTTGCTCCGTCTCCGCCACCACCACCTCCACCGGGTTGGCCGTCGCGCAGTACAACCCCACGACCTCCGGAACATCCTTGAGCCGGGTCAGCAGGTTCACGGGATACCCCTCGCGCATCACCAGGTAAAATGTGTGCCCCGCCGCCACCGCCAGAGCGTTCTTCACGGCGCACGCCTTCAAGTCATCGTCGTTGCCGTCGGCGCGCACCAGGCACGCGCCCGAGGCCTCGGAAAACGCCACTCCGAACTTCATCTGCGGCACGGTGTTCACCACCGCCTCATACACATCCTCCACCGTCTTGATGAAGTGACTCTGCCCGACCACGATGTTCGCGTTCTCGGGGAATTCCAGCCTGACCGTTTTCAGTTCCATCGATTGCCTATACTACCAGCGTGGAGCGGGACATCCTCGACCGGCTTGAACGCGCGCCGCATGGCCGCGCCGGCTACAAACAACTTGTTCGCGAACTCGGCGCTCGCGGCGCCGCCCGCCGCGACATCGAGACCGCCCTTGACGCCCTCGCCCGCAAAGGCAGGATTATCGAACTCCGCGGGGGCCAGTATGTCCTTGCCTCCCGCAGCCGGGAGTACGCCGTGGGCCGCTTGAACATGCACCGCGACGGCTACGGCTTCGTTGTGCCCGAAGTCCCCCCGCCCGGGCTCAAGGGCGACATCTTCATCCCGCCCGGCGCCGCCGGATGGGTCATGCACGGCGACCGCGTCATGGCCCGCATCACTCACTCCGCGCCCGGCGGGCGCGCCGAAGGCGAAATCGTCAAGGTCCTCGAACGCGCTCATCCAACCGTCGTCGGCGAGTTCCGCTGCGGCCGCCACTCCAACTACGTCGTCCCGCGGGAGTCCCGCATCCGGCAGGCCATCCTCATCCCCGAAGGCTTTGAACTCCCGCGTCAAGCCCCTTCCCCAGACCGCATCGGCGCGCCCGCGGCGCGCTACGACTCCGCCCGCGGCCTCGACGGCGCCATCGTCAACGTCGAAATCGTCGGCTACCCCGAGGACGGCGGCGAAATCACCGGCCGCGTCATCGAAATCCTTGGCCGCGAGGGCGACTTCGGGCTCGACGTCGAAATCGTCATCCGCAAACACCACCTGCCCCACCGCTTCCCCGCCGAAGTCCTCCAGGAAGCCGAAGCAATCAGCCCCATCATCCCCGCCGCCGAAATTTCCGCCCGCCGCGATTTTCGCAACCTCCCCTGCGTCACCATCGACGGCGAAACCGCCCGCGACTTCGACGACGCCGTCTGGCTCGACGAGCTCTCCAACGGCCACTTCCTCCTCCACGTCCACATCGCCGACGTCTCCCACTACGTCCGCCCCGATTCCGCCATCGACCGCGAAGCCTTCAAGCGCGGGACCAGCGTCTATTTCCCCGACCGCGCCGTCCCCATGCTCCCCCTTGAGCTCTCCACCGGCATCTGCTCCCTTCTGCCTCAAACCGACCGCCTCGTCCTCTCGGCGCTCCTCGAATTCGACCGCTCCGGCGACGTCGTCGCCCAGGACTTCTGCCGCGGCGTCATCCGCAGAGCCGAGCGCATGACCTACACCAGCGTTCACCTCATCCTCCAGGGCGACCCGCTGCTCCGCGAACGCTACGCGGCGCTGGCGCGCATGTTCGAGCGCATGCGCGATCTCGCACTCATCCTCAACCGCCGCCGCATGAAACGCGGCTCCATCGACTTCGACCTCCCCGAGCCGCTCATCGAATTCGACGAAGAGGGCCTGATGACCGGCATCCGCCGCGCCCCCCGCAACATCGCCCACCGCATCATCGAGGAGTTCATGCTCGCGGCCAATGAAGCCGTCAGCCGCCACCTCGAAACACACCTTGAACAGTCCATCTTCCGCATCCACGAGCGCCCCGACCCGGCCCGCGTCCTCGAGTTCGAGGAAATCGCCGCCCGCTTCGGCTACTCGCTCGGCTTCGGAGCCTTCCCCGTCAAGCGCTTCCCCGCCGTCGAGCGCCGCCGCGACGGCCGGAGAGAGCGCAAGGACATCGTCCGCGCCGACGAGCGCGTCCAGGTTTCCTCGAAAATGTACCAGAAGCTCGTTGAGAAACTTGCCGGCAAGCCCGAGGAGCGCATCCTCAACTACCTCATGCTGCGCTCCCTCAAACAGGCCCGCTACTCCGCCGTCAATGAAGGCCACTTCGCCCTCGCCGCCCAATCCTACACTCACTTCACCTCGCCCATCCGCCGCTACCCTGACCTGATCGTCCACCGCCTCCTCTCCGGACTCCTCGACAGCCGCCCCTCCTCGCCCGGCGACCTCGAAGGCATCGCCGCCTTCTGCTCCGAGACTGAACGCCGCGCCGCCGAAGCCGAACGCGAACTCGTCGAGACCAAGAAAGCCCGGTTCATGGAGGAACGCGTCGGCGACGACTTTCAGGCGCTTGTCATCAGCACCACGAAGTTCGGCTTCTTCGTCGAGCTCGACGAGCTCTTCGTCGAAGGGCTCGTCCCCATCGACCTGCTCCCGGGCGAGCGCTGGAGCTATCGCGAATCCACCCGCTCCATCCTGGCCGAAAGAAGCCGCCGCGAGATCCGCATCGGAGACCGCGTCGAGGTCCGCCTCGCCCGTGTCGACGCCTTCGACAACAAGCTCGTATTCACCCTTGCCCCGCCCCCGGACGCCCCGCGGCGCAAGCCGCGCAAGTGACACGCCTCGCTTCTCACCCGAACGCCGACCACCCCTCCGCACACTCCCGGCAGAACGCCGCCTCCCGGATGTCCACCCGCTCCACCGCGTGCGCCGAACTCATCACGCAGCGCAAGTCGTGGCAGTGCCGCAGCCCGCGCGTGTGTCCCAACTCGTGCAGCGTCTCCTTCACCGCCCGGTCCAGCAACAGATCCTCGTCCGGCGGAAACCCGTAATACTCGTTCCTCAGCCGGCGCAGGCTCACCACGGCGCTGGCGCCTCCGAGCAGGGCCTCCCCAAACACGAACGTCAGAACCGGAACCGCCAAGTCCAGTTCCGTGTAAGCGACACGGACCATGCCCGGTTGGCGCGGCGCCCCGTTCATCAGCGCCAGCACCTCGGTCGACCAGACCTGCTGACGCTCCTCATGCCATGCCGCGCTGATGTCCAGCGCCCCGGTCCGCACCGGAATGCGCACATGCAGGAGCCTCGCCAGCCGCACGGCGATCCGGTCAAGAATCTCCACGCCGGGCGCCCCAACCGCGCCCGCCAAGCCCGCCGGAACAAGCTCGACGCTCTCCAGCATCCCGGCGCCCGCTCAATTCGCCTGCGTCTCGCGCAGCCCGTACCGCTTGATTTTGTTGTACAGCGTCGTCCGGTCGATATCCAGAATCCGCGCCGTCTTCGACAGGTTCCAGTGGGTCTCCTCCAGCACCCTTTCGATGTGCGACCGCTCGATGTCTTCCAGCCGCTGCCCGCCCGCCAGCTCCATCGCCGGCGCCCCGCGCCGCGTTTGCAGGGGGAAGTCCGCCGCCGTCAGCTCGCTCGACCGGTTGATCAGCATCGCGCGCTCGATCGCGTTCTCCAGCTCCCGCACGTTGCCGGGCCACGGATAGGCCATCAGCAGTTCCACGGCGCTTGCCGAGAGCCGCTGCTGCGGCCGGTTCATGTGCGCCGCCAGCTTGCTCAGAAAATGATCGGCCAGCAGCGGCACGTCCTCGGCGCGCTCTCTGAGCGGCGGAATCTCAATCGAGAACACGTTCAGCCGGTAGTAGAGATCCGGCCGGAACACCCGCTGCTCGACAAGCGTCTCCAGCCGCTTGTTGGTCGCCGCGATCGCCCGGAAATCCACCTTCACCGGCAGCGAGTCGCCGACGCGCACGATCTCCTTTTCCTGCAAGACCCGCAGCAGGTCCGACTGCACGCGCAGGCTGATGTCGCTGATCTCGTCGAGGAAAACCGTCCCGCCGTCGGCGACCTCGAACTTGCCCTTCTTCCGCGCCTGCGCTCCCGTGAACGCTCCCTTTTCGTGCCCGAAGAGCTCGCTTTCCAGCAGCGTCTCCGGGATCGCTGCGCAGTTGAT
>JACADU010000317.1 GCA_013388415.1 Bryobacteraceae bacterium | reverse complement strand
GTCCACTCGATCATGCGGGTCTTCATGTGCTCGCCGACAAGCGCGGCGTGCTCGACCAGTTCGTCCTCAAGCAACTCGATGGTGGCCATGGCTGCGGCGATTGAAACGGGGTTGCCGCCGAAGGTGGAGGCGTGCGCGCCCGGCGTCCACTGCATGTATTGGGTTTTAGCGACAGTCGCGCTCAGCGGCAAGCCGCTGGCGATCCCCTTCGCGATGGCCATGATGTCGGGCTCGACGCCGAAGTGTTCGCAGGCAAACATCCGGCCCGTGCGGCCCATGCCGCTTTGCACTTCGTCGGCGACCAGCAAAATGCCGTGCCGCCGGCAGACCTCGCGGAGCTCGTCGAAGAACTTGGGCGGCGGGACGACATAGCCGCCCTCTCCCTGAACGGGCTCGAAGAAGACCGCAGCCACCTCCTCGGCGGGCAGGACCGATTTGAAGTACTGGTCTTCGAGGACCTTCACGCACTCGACGTTGCAGGTGTCGGGGCGCTGCTGATAGGCGCAGCGGTAACAGTAGGCGTAGGGGATATGAGTGACGCCCCCGGGCAGCGGGGCGAAGCCTTTGCGCTGGACCGTCTTCGAGCCGGTGAGCGACAACGCGCCCATCGTGCGGCCGTGGAAGCCGCCGAAGAAGGCGATGAACTTGTCGCGGCCGGTGTGGTAACGGGCGAGCTTGATGGCTGCCTCGATCGCCTCGGCGCCCGAGTTGCCGAAATAGACACGCTTGGAGTTCGAGCCCGGCGCCAGGGAGACGAGTTTTTCGGCGAGTTCGACCAACTCCGCGTAATAAAAGTCGGTCCCGGACATGTGAATGAAGCGCTCAGCCTGGCGGCGGATGGCCTCGACGACCCTGGGATGGCAATGGCCGGTGGCGACGACGGCGATGCCGGCGTTCAGGTCCAGAAAACGGTTGCCGTCGACGTCCGTGACGAGGGCGCCCTCGCCGTGGTCGATCACCAGCGGGTAGTCGCGCGTGTAGCTCGGTGACAGGACCGCATGGTCGCGGTCGATGATCGAGCGCGCTTTGGGGCCCGGCAGCGGCGTGACAAGCTGCGGCAACTCGGTGCGAATGGCGGCGCTGTTTCGATTCATGGAAGCCTCCCGGGGTCAGGTGAAGTTGCGGCGGGTGGAGGGACGCGAGGAGGGTGGAGGCTAATCGCTGCCGAACAGGGAGGGGCGCAAAGCCGAGGGCGTGGCCTGCATACGGACAGTGTAAGCTACAATCGCAACTTTGAGGAACCCCCGTCAGCATGAACAACCTGAAGCTGGAGATTACTCCGGTCGAAGCGAAGGCGAAAGTGGAGGCCGGCGAGGCCGTTTTGATCGACGTCCGGGAGCCGGGCGAGCACCAACTCGCCCGGATCGAAGGCGCCGAGCTGATCCCGATGAACACGGTTCCGCAGAAGCTGCAATACCTCGAGGGGCTGGCTGACGAGAAACTGCTGATCGTCCATTGCCACCACGGAATGCGCAGCCTGAACGTGGTGGACTGGCTGAGGCGTCAGGGCGTTTCAAATTGCCAGAGCATGGCGGGCGGCATCGAGTTGTGGAGCGCGCAAGTGGACCCCCGGGTACCGCGATACTAGTCCAGGCAGGCGGCCGCCCGTTTGTGACGGCCGCGGCCCAGAAACGGGAGCCATTCATGGCGAAGAAGTTCTACACGAAGCCAACCTGAACGACTTGCAGAAAGGCGAGGAGTTTCCTTGCCGAGAAAGGAATCGAGGTCGAAACGGTCGACCTGAACCGGGGTTTAAGTGTTACGGAGCTGGACCGGCTGATCGGAAAGCGGGATTACCTGGCGTTTCTGAACCCGAAGAACGAGATTTACCGGGAACTGAACATGAAGGTGAATCCGCCCGCGCGGGAAGAGGCGCTGCGATTGATGGCGGCGTATCCGAACCTGATCCGGCGGCCGCTGCTCGTGGAAGGTGGGAATGTGTTGATTGGATTCAAGGCCGAAGAATGGAGTGAAATAAAGTAGGGGAGCTGGATGAGCGACGCCGGGCGGCCTCCGCTGCCGCCGAAACTGCCTTTGAAACTTCCGCCGAAGGGGGTGCTGCCGGAGCGGGGCCGTCCCGGCGCGGGAGCCTCGCCGGCGCAATCCGCCTTCCCGCCCCTGAGGCCCGCCCCGCCCCCCCCGGAAGCGGCGCCGCCTCCCTCCGCCCCTCCCGCAGTCTCCGCAAGCCGCGCGACCGACCGGACGATGGAGATCAAGAGTGAGATCCACCGGAAGCTGCTGGGCGTGCTGAATCTCGAAAAGGTCAGTTCGATTCCCAAGGACCGGCTGCGGGCCGAAATCGGCCAGGTGGTGGAACGCCTGGTTGAAGACGAACGGGTTCCGATGACGACCGCCGATACCAACCGGCTGGTGGAAGAGGTGCTGGATGAAGTGCTGGGGCTTGGTCCGCTGGAACCGCTGCTCAAGGACCCGGCCATCAGCGACATCCTGGTCAACAAGTTCGACAAGGTCTACATTGAGCGGGGCGGCAAGTTGCAGTTGACGCCCGTGCGGTTCCGCGACAACGCCCATCTGCTGCACATCATCGAGAAGATCGTTTCACAGGTCGGCCGGCGCGTGGACGAGGCGCAGCCGATCGTCGATGCGAGGTTGCCGGACGGCTCGCGCGTGAACGCGATCATTCCGCCGCTGACCTTGGACGGACCGGCGATGTCGATCCGCCGGTTCGGCAGGCACGTCATCACCAGCGAGGAGATGCTGGAGTTCAAGACGCTGTCGCCGGGGATGCTGCGGTTCCTGGCCGCCTGCGCGCAGGCCAAGGTCTCGACACTGATCAGCGGTGGGACCGGCTCGGGCAAGACGACAATGCTCAACGCGCTTTCACGGTTCATTCCGGAAGAGGAGCGCATCGTCACGATCGAGGACACGGCGGAACTGCAATTGCAGCAGCGGCACATTGTGAAATTTGAAACCCGGCCGGCGAACCTGAACAAGGAAGGCGGGATCAACCAGCGCCAGTTGTTGCGCACGGCGCTGCGAATGCGGCCGGACCGCATCATCATCGGCGAGTGCCGCGGCGCCGAGGCGCTCGACATGCTCCAGGCGATGAACACCGGCGTCGAGGGCTCGATGACGACGATTCACGCCAACTCCCCGCGCGACGCTTTCTCGCGGCTCCAGTCGATGATGCTCATGGCCGACATCGAAATGCCTGCCCGTGTGCTTGTGCAACAGATGTCAAACGCGATCAAACTGGTCCTTCAGCTCGCGCGATTGCAGGACGGCACCCGCAAGGTGCTGACGGTGGCCGAAGTGGTGGGCGTGGAAGACGACAGGGTCAAGACGAAAGACATTTTCATCTTCGAGCGGACCGGCGTGACCGACCAGGGCAAGGTGCAGGGCAGGTTCAAGTGGACCGGCTACAAGCCGAAGGTCCTGGACCGGTTCAGGATGATGGGCGTCACGGTTCCGGATTCGATCTGGGACGAAGTCGTGAGCGTGAACCTGTAGTGTCTCGGCGTGGATTCGAACTGCTGACTCACACCGCGGATACCGGCTTCCGGGCGTACGCCGAAGATCTCAATGGCGTGCTGGAGGAGGCCTGCCGGGCGCTTGTGGCGGTGGCGATGGATGCCTCCCGGGCGGTGACGGCTGAGTGGCGGACGGTGGAAGCGGCGGGCGAGACGCTCGAGGACCTGGCCGTGAATCTTCTCAATGAGGTGTTGTGGTTGATTGACGGCGAGCGGTGGACGCCGGCTGTGGTCGAGGTGAAGGCGGGCGAGGGCAGCGCGGCGGCGCGGCTCGGGGGCGAGCCGAGAGACGATTCGCGGCACCCGCCCCGCATCGTCGTCAAGGCGGCGACGTATCATCAGATTCGGATAGGCCCGTCCGGCGGCGGCTGGGCGGCCGAAATCTATCTGGATATCTGATGACAATCGAGCGGATCGACGCCGTAAGAAACCGGATCCCGCAGGGCGCCAAGCCGGGCATGAAGACCGACGTGGTCTTCTACGCCAATGATGCGCTGCGGGCGCATATCGAGAAGGACAAAGCCCTCGAGCAGGCGGTGAACGTCGCCTGCCTGCCGGGCATCGTGGGGCCTTCGCTGGCGATGCCGGACATCCATCAGGGCTACGGTTTCCCGATTGGCGGCGTGGCGGCGATGGACTGGGACAGCGGCGTGGTGAGCCCTGGCGGGGTGGGTTACGACATCAACTGCGGGGTGCGTCTGATCCGCACGAATCTGGAGAAGGACGAAGTG
>JACADU010000316.1 GCA_013388415.1 Bryobacteraceae bacterium | reverse complement strand
GTTGCAGGGCCTGGCCACTTGCGGCCATTGTGGCCGCCGTTTGATGGTCCATTATCGCGGCCGGAACTCGGCTCCGGGTTATCACTGCGCCGGCAAAGATATCGTGGATGGCCGCGGGCAGTACTGTCTCAATGTCGGCGGAATGGTCATCGAGCAAGCCGTGGCCAACGCATTTCTCGAAGCCGTCACCCCGGCGGCAGTAGAAGCAACCATGCTCTCAGTCCAACAACTCCAAGCGAATCACGATGCGGCTCTGTCTCAGTGGCGACTCGAAGTGGAACGGACGCGCTATGAAGCGGAACGAGCGGAACGCCGATACCGGGCGGTGGAGCCGGAAAACCGCCTGGTTGCTCGCGGCCTGGAAACCGAATGGGAGAACCGCCTGCGCGATCTGGCCGCCGCCGAAGCAGAACTGCGCCGGCGCGAGCAACATCGGCCCAATCCGATGGGCCCCGAGCAACTCCAACGCATGCAGAGACTCGGCTCCGATATTCGTCAAGTCTGGACCGCGCCGGCCATCACGGATCGCGATCGCAAGGAACTGCTGCGCACACTGCTCGAAGAGGTGATCCTGAATCTCAAGCGAGCCGAAGGGCACGCACACCTGACGCTGCGCTGGCGCGGCGGCGCGATTACGGTGCTGGATGTCCCCGTTCCGCGATTCAAGCCCATGGGACCGCGCACCGACGAGGATACGATCTCGCTCCTACGCCGCCTGGCTTCTCTTTATCCCGACGAAGTCATTGCCGGAATCTTCAATCGTCAGGGGCGAAAGACGGCAACCGGAGAGCGCTTCACCGCCAATCAGGTCGGCAGCCTGCGGCGATATCGCGGCATCCCGCGATTCCAGCCATCGGCCGACCCGCCGGTCGGCGAACTGGTTTCAATTCGCAAAGCAGCACAGACCTTGGGCATGAACACATCTTCAATTCATCGCTGGCTGGCCGATGATTTCATCGCCGGCGAGCTGGTCACGCCCGGTGCTCCGTGGCAGATCCGAATCACCGATGAACTGCGAGCGCGCATCGTGCAGCAGGCGCCGCCGGAGTATCTGCCGATGCCGGAGACCACCAGGAAACTCGGCGTTTCGCGGCAGACGGTGTTGCAGCGTGTAAAGCGCGGCGAACTTCAAGCCGTGCTCGTCAGGCAGGGCCGGCGTAAAGGCTTGCGAACCAAAGTAGTCGATCAGCAGCCCGCGCTATTCGAGCAACTTTCATGAACCAGGGGGCAGTATGGAACACGATCGAAATAGCGCGACAAATCGACGTCGATGATCGTGGACATCCGCCGCATCACACTGCGCCTGACTTCCGCCAGAGCCCGATGTGGCGACCGCTTGGGTCGGAATCCGTAGGAGTTCGGGCGAAAGTCCGCCTCGAAGACAGCTTCCAGGATCAGCTTCAGCGCGCCCTGCACCACACGGTCGCGGATACAGGGAATCTGCAGCGTTCGGACTTTGCCGTTGCCCTTCGGGATCTCCACCCGGCGGTTCGGCATGGGTTTGTACCTGCCTGTGACGAGGTCTTCCCGGACCGCCGCGAGAAACGCGTTCAGACCTTCGGACTCAATATCCTGAAAGGTCTGGCCGTCGATGCCGGGGGCACCGGCGTTTCCTTTGGCGATCCTGTAAGCCTCAGCCAGGGTCTCGACCTTCGTGATCTGCACGAAGAGACCCCAGAAGCGATGAGTCGTTTCAGACTTCGCCTTTCGATAGATCCGCCGTCTCAGTTCCTGGAGACCGATGGGTGCCTTTGTCATCTCACCCCTGCCTCACTTTGACGGACGGAATACTCGCCGGTCCGGGCCCTTCACTCCGGGCGCGTTTTGCCGCACGCCCATCGACAGTACTACGACCCGATCCGCCGCCCTGACGCCTATGCCAGCACTTCCCACCCATGGTTATAGCCGGCATCTCCTCGGCGAGGTTTCTTCGCCGGGCATCGAGGGCCTCTCCAGTTTCCACATCGTCCTTCACACCATGTCGCCGCTGATACCCCGCCGGTGAGAGCCGCCGTATCGGACTCGTTTCGGCCAGCCCTTGTTGCTTTCGCGCGTTATCGACCGTCTCAGCCACCGGAATTTCGTGTAACGAGGCTACGTCCGCGTTCACTTCACTTTGCAACCTGGTGCGTTGCGCACACTCCTTTCTGAGCATGTTGTCGGAGGGCTCCGCCGTCTTGCTTTCGCGCCACGGCGCCTCCCCAGCTACGAGGCCTGAGTCTTTTGGCCTCGGTCGGTCTTTCACCGACTGGACGATGTGTCCTTGACTGGACACGCCCACTTGCCAGCGACACCGATAGATCTCGGTAATTGTAAGTGCGGGCAAGGCGAAGTTGTTGGTCAGGAACGTGAGCCGCTTTTCCGTGATCGGATCCCGATAGCCGATGCGGCGCAGGGCGTCCGGATATGCCTTTGCGGATTCTACGGTGGTGAGGATGACGGTTTGGTCCGAGCGGATGCCGGTGGCTTTGTCCACGGGGCGCGAGTAGCGCCGCTGCAGCCGGATGTTC
>JACADU010000366.1 GCA_013388415.1 Bryobacteraceae bacterium | reverse complement strand
GTGTCGGCGTCGGTCGCGATTGTGCCGACGGGGACTTCGACGATGGCGTCCTCGCCGCGCCGGCCGGTGCGGTTCGAGCCCTCGCCGTGCCGTCCGCGCTGGGCGGTGTGTTCGGGGTTGAAGCGGAGGTGGAGGAGGGTGTTATGGTGCTGGCTGGCGACCATGACGACGTCGCCCCCGCGGCCGCCATCCCCGCCGCTGGGCCCGCCCCGGGGAACGAATTTCTCGCGGCGGAACGCAAGGCAGCCGTTGCCGCCGTCGCCGGCCTTCACTCGAATGACTGCTTCATCAACGAACATGGATCTTGAGGGCCAAAAGAGAAGCCGCCTGGGGCGCGGGGCCCTGGGCGGCTCCTGGTCGGCTCTTTGCCTTGTTTAGTTTTCGGCGACTGGGGTGACGCTGACGTACTTGCCCATCCGGCCGCGGTCGCGCCACTGGACGGTGCCGGCGACTTGCGCGTAAAGGGTGTCGTCCTTGCCGACTCCGACGTTTTCGCCGGCCTTGTAGGGTGTGCCGCGCTGCCGGACGATGATGGAGCCGCCGGACACCAACTGGCCGCTGAAGACCTTGATGCCGAGCCGCTGCGCATTCGAGTCGCGGCCGTTTTTTGAGCTGCCAAGTCCTTTTTTATGTGCCATTTGTGTTTCTCCGCCGCGCTCGACCTACGCCAGGATCTCGGCGATCTTGACCCGCGTCAGGTTCTGACGGTGGCCGATCGTCCGCTTGTACTGCTTTTTCCGCTTGAATTTGAAAACGACGAGCTTGTCGCCGCGCTCCTGCGCCTGAATGGTGCCGGTCACCTTGGCTCCGGAGGCGTCGGAACCCGCGCGCAGTTCGCCGCTATCGGTCCCCACGGCGAGGACTTTGTTGAATTCGACCGCGGCGCCGTTCTCACCTTCAAGGCGCTCGATGAGGAGGACGTCGCCCGGGGACACGCGATACTGCTTTCCGCCGGTCTCGATCACTGCGTACATAACTCGGTTCCTCGAAATGAATTCCGGTGCTTGTGTGAAAACCCGGGAGGAGTACACACCCGCGCGCAGGCACAATCGCGCCTTGGGCAGGTGCGCCAATTCCTTACGATAGCATGGCCGCGTGGAAGCCGCAAACCTCGGGCGGAGATCGCTCGCTGGTAGACTGAAGGATTGGAGGTTTCCCCGAATTGAGCCGTATAGGAATGGCCTTCCGCGCCTTCTTTGCCTTGCTGGGCGGCAGTCTGCCGGAGGACATCGCTCGCGCCTGCGGGTACACGAAGTCCGGCGCCGAAAAGAAAGCCGCGCCCGCAGCCCCGGCGGTCAAGACCACCGATGGAGCGCTGCAACTGCTTGGGCTGCTTCAGAAAGAGGCGCGGCTGCTCGATTTCTTCATGGAGGACATCGCTCCGTATTCCGATGAACAGGTGGGCGCGGCTGTCCGCAACGTGCACGCTCAGACGCAGGACACGCTCCGCAAAGTACTGAAACTCGTGCCGGTGGTGGACAGCGTCGAAGGCACATACGTGAAGGTGGAGAGCCTCGGAGCGCTGGGGCGCGATCCGGCGGCGGTGAAGTTCATCGGAAACCTGCCCGCGCAGGGCAAACCGGCTGGCGGAACGCTGCGGCACCGGGGATGGCGGGCGGACAGCGTGGATCTCCCCACCGTTAGCGGTAAACAAAACTTAATGATTCTCGGCCCGGCCGAACTGGAAGTCGAATAGCCTTTGCGATTCCTTGGCATCGATCTCGGTACGACGAACTGTTCTGTCGCGTACGCGGCGGATGACGATTCGCCTGTCAACATTTTCGCGGTCCCGCAATTGATTCATCCGGGAGAAACGGCGGCTGAACCGTTGCTGGAAAGCGCGCTCTACCTGGCGCAGGACGGGGAGTTCGCCGACGGCGCGCTCGATCTGCCGTGGGCAGCCGGGAGGAAGGAGATCGCCGGGCGCCTTGCGGCGCGGCGCGGCGCGGAGACGTCAGGGCGGCTGGTCACTTCGGCGAAGAGCTGGCTCTCGGCGACGGGGATGGACCGCACCGGGGCGATTCTGCCGCCGAATGCGCCCGAGGGCGCTCCGCGAGTCTCTCCGCTGTATGCTTCGCGGCGCTATCTGGAACACTTGCGGGAAGCCTGGAACCACGTGCACCCGGAGCATCCTCTGGAGGGGCGCGGCATCGTGCTGACGGTGCCCGCATCGTTCGACGCGGTGGCGCGTGAACTGACGGAGCAAGCGGCGCGGGAGGCTGGCTATCCGCCGCTGGTGCTGCTGGAAGAACCGCAAGCGGCGTTTTATGCCTGGATCGAGCGGCATGACGATTGGCGCGCCCGCATCGGCAAGGGCGACCTCATTCTGGTGGTGGATGTGGGCGGCGGCACCACCGATTTCACGCTGATCGCCGTCACCGAGCGCGACGGCGCTCTCGAACTGGAGCGGATCGCCGTTGGCGAGCACCTGCTGCTGGGCGGCGACAACATGGATTTGGCGCTGGCGCACAGCGTTGCTGCGCAGCTTGCGGCGCAGAACAAGAAGCTCGACGCGATGCAGATGAACGCCCTCTGGCAGCAGTGCCGGCTGGCGAAGGAGAAGATGCTGGGCGACGGCGACTCCAAGGAGGAGAAGGTCACCATCCTCGGGCGCGGCTCCTCGCTTATCGGCGGCTCGCTGAGCGGAAAGCTGAAGCGCGCGGAGGTGGAGACGCTCCTGGTGGACGGCTTCTTCCCGCGCTGCTCGAGCAAGGACATGCCTGAGCGGCGGCGGCGCATGGGGCTGATCGAAGCCGGCCTTCCGTACGAGCCCGACGCCGGGATTACTCGGCACTTGGCCCGGTTCCTGCGGCAGCAGGCATCCTCGACTGAACACGGCGC
>JACADU010000315.1 GCA_013388415.1 Bryobacteraceae bacterium | reverse complement strand
GGGCGGCGGCACCGCCGGTCCGCGGCCCGAGGGCGTCAGCGAACTCGCCTGGCAGGTCCAGCGGTTCCATGCGTTCCTCTGGGCCAGCGGCGGCGTCTTCAGCGACTACTACATTCACCAGATCGACGAGTGCAGTTGGATGAAGGGCGCTTGGCCCGTGGAGGCCCACGCGCTGGGCGGAAGACACTACCGCGGCGATTCCCTCGACCAGAATTTCGATACCTACTCGGTGCAGTTCGTCTATCCGGACGGAACGCGCCTGTTCTTCGACGGCCGCAACATGAAGGGCGCCCGGGACGAGTTCGCCAGCTACGCGCACGGCTCCAAGGGCTCCGCTGTCATTTCAACCCTCTCGCACACGCCGGGCATGACGCGGATCTACAAAGGCCAGAAAATGCCCGCCGTGACGAACCGCAACCAACTGCCGCTGCCGGAAGATCCAAACCTCGTGTGGGCCTACCCGCAGCCCGAAAAGAGCCCCTACCAATGGGAGTGGGACGACCTGATGGAGGCAATCCGCGAGGACAAGCCCTACAACGAAGTGACCCGCGGGGCGGAGGCGAGCCTGGTGACCTCGATGGGGCGCATGGCGGCGCACACGGGCCGCATCGTCACCTACGAGCAGATGCTGAACTGCCCGCACGAGTTCGCCCCGAACGTGGACAAACTGACCATGGACGGTCCGGCGCCGCTCCAAATGGGTCCCGACGGCAAGTATCCGGTCCCCGAGCCCGGCATCAAAATCGACCGCGAGTACTAACCCCGATTTTAAAAGTGCCTGTCAAATTTTCCATAAAAATGTGACAGGCACTTTTTCAGGCGCGAAGGTCGGACCAGAGGACCGTGGCGCGGCGCTCCACCGCCATGCGGCCCAGGATGGCGGTCAGAGTCGAGTCGCAGGCGTCGAACGCCATGTTCTTCGGTTTGCCCTCCAGGATGTGGGAGAGGAACTGCGCGATCGCGTCTATCGTGATTTCCCGCTTGCTCTCGACGCGGGTGACCTGATTCGGCGCAGCAACGTGCTCGTACCACTTCCGGTGCGTAGTGATCGTCCCCAGTGAGCCCCAGAACTGTTCGCGGACCTCGCCCGGCGTCTGAATGAGCTGGGTCGCGGTCAGGATCCCGCTCAAGTTGTTGGGGTACTGGTAGGTGACGTTGGCGAAGTCGATGTTGTCGCCGATGGCGCGCCGTCCCTTGCCGCCCGAGCCGCTGGCGGACAGCGGTTTGGCTTGGGCGAACCAGTTGAGAACGTCGACCCCGTGGCAATCCTGCTCGACGATCATGCCGCCGCTCTTCGAGACGAAGGGATACCAGACGCGCTCAAGCTGCTCGGGGGTGAGCTGGCGTTCCTGGGCGCCAAACCGGATGCCGCCCACCATCCACTCCGCGCGCATGAGCAGCAGATCGCCGAGCTTGCCGGAGCGGATGATCTGCTCGGCGGCGAGGTATTCGGGACTCCAGCGCTGCTGGAAGCCGAAAAAGATGACCTGCGGCGGCTTGGCGATGCGGGCGAACTTCAGGACCTTGTTGACGCCGGCCACATCCGCCCCCGCGGGCTTCTCGCAGTAAATGTGCTTGCCCGCCTGAACCGCAAGAGCGAAGTGGTCCGGGTGAAGGTAAACCGGCGTGCAGATGAAGACGGCGTCGAGACCGGGCATGGCGAGCATTTCGGCGGCGTCCTTGAAAGTTTTCGCCGATGAGGCTGCCGGCGCCTGCGTTTTGGCGCGGTCGAGTTGGTCGGGGTAGAGATCGCAAAGCGCGACCACCTGGGCGCGCCCGTCCTGTGCGGCGAAGTTCGTATCGTATCTTCCCCGGTTGCCGGTTCCGATGGTTCCGACCTGGACTTTTGAGTTCGCTTGAGAGCCGAGCGCGACGCGCGCGCTGGTAATAGCAAAAAGAGCGTGACGGCGGTTCATTCCGCCTGCGATTGTATCGAGTACAATCCCGTTGTGCACCCCCATCATCAGCCAGCCGTGCTGGAAAGCGTGAAAGAGCGGACCGAGAGCCGCCACGCCATGGCGCTTTCGTTGGCTACCGGCGCCGCGATGCTCCTGGCCAAGGTGGGCGCGTGGTGGATCACGGGGTCGTCGGCAATCCTCTCAGACGCGATCGAGAGCGTGATTCATGTCGCGGCGGTGGCGTTCGCGGCGTTCAGTCTGTGGCTGAGCGTGAGACCCGCCTCCGAAAAGCATCCCTACGGATACGAGCGAATCGCGTTCTTCAGCGCAGGCGCGGAAGGAGCGCTGATCATCGTGGCGGCGGCGGCGATCATCGCGGCGGCCGTCGAAAAGTGGATTCACGGGATTCAACTCGAAGCGTTAGGCCTCGGCACGGCGATTGTGGCGGCCGCGGGCGCTCTGAACGCGGGGCTCGGCTTCTATCTGGTCCGGCTCGGCAGGCGGAGCAATTCGATCATCCTCGAAGCCAACGGCAAGCACGTGTTGACGGACTCCTGGACGAGCCTCGGAGTGCTGGTTGGACTGGGCATGGTGATGGCGACCGGGTGGAGGCCGTTCGACCCGATTTGCGCGATTGCAGTCGCGCTGAACATTCTGTGGAGCGGCGGCGGTCTCGTCTATCGCTCCGCGCTCGGGCTGCTGGACTACGCCGATCCCGAAGTGGCCTCCGCGCTGACGGCGAAGCTGAACGGATTGGCGGCCGAGCATGGGGTTCAGTGGCACAATCTGCGGTTCAGAGGGACGGGCAAGCGGACGATCGCCGAGGTGCATCTGCTGTTTCCGGCGTCGCTGCCGATTGGGGAGGCGCATGAGAAGGCGACGTGGATCGAGCGGCGGTTGGAGAGCGAATTCGGAAGCCCGCTCGAGGTGATCACCCACCTCGAGTCCGAGGAAGATCACGAGATCAGGCATGGAAGGTAAGCCATGAGCGGTGGCAGGTTGGACCGGTTCCCCGTGAGCGATGCGGCGCGCGCCCAGGCGGATCGAATCTTGCAGCATCTCAGCCACGAATTGAGGCAGCCGCTGTCGAGCATCGAGAGCATCGCCTACTACCTGGAGATGGTCTTGGCGAACGCCGGCGAGGAAGTCCTGGACCGTTGCGCGGAGCTGCGACGGCTGGTGGAGGAGAGCAGTTGGCTGCTGGACAACGCCTCCCTGTCGATGCGGGTCGGCGAGGCGGAGGTGGCATCGGTGCCGGCGGCTGGCATCCTGGAGAGGCTCGCGGCGCAAATGGCGCTGCGCGAGGAGCGCAACATCGAACTGGTCGTCGAACCCGGAGTGCCCGAAGTGATGGCGCCATCCAGTGTGGCGGCGCAATTCTTTGATCATCTGTTGAAGTTCTTCCGGTGCGTGGCCCAGTGCGCGGACCCGCTGCGAGTGACGCTGAGGCGCGAGCACGGTTCCGTGCGGCTGGCGATTCAGGCCAACGTAGGGCCGCAACCCGGCGAGTTCAGAAAGACCCTGGACCCTCCGCCATGCGGCAATGGCGTCCGCCGGTTCATGGAGGCGGCGGGCGGAAGCCTGTCCTTCGAGCAGGGCGAAGAGAGCCTGAAAGCGGTGCTGTTATTCCAGCCCGGTGAAAAACCGGCGTAGCTTTTCGTCGTCCGCGGCCGATTCGGGGTCGGCGACAAAGAAGGTGAAATCGGCGGCCAGGCGCGAGGCCGCGCGGTTGGACTCCACAATCCAATCGGGGGTGGAGGCGAGCAGAGTGAGCAGCGAGGGCATCGCCGCGTCGAGATCGCCCTCGAGCAGAACTGCCCGGCGCGCGCCGGCGGCGAGATAGCGGCAGGTGTCGCCGCTCCCGCCGGCTTGAGTTTCCTCCGTGAACGTGTAAGGCGCGAGTGCGGAGCAGTGGACATGGGCGGTGACCTTGACCGCGAGCCAGGGGCGCTCCGGGAAGAGGCGGATGATGCGGCAAACCATGGACGTCTTTCCGGATTTTCGGCCAAGCCCGCCGACGACGATTTTCATTCTGATCTGCGGCTCCTTTTGGTGAGTCGGGAGAGTGTAGCCAGCGTTTCGAGGTATTCCTTGAGAGGGCGCGCGGGGGTGCCCCAATAAACGGTTCCGCCGCCATGCACGATTTTCCCGCTCAGGACGCCGCAGCCGCTGCCGAGGATCGCGCCCCGGCGGACCCTGACGTTGTCCCCAAAACCGACCTGCCCGCCGATCACGCAATCGTCTTCGACCACGCAGCCGCCGGCCATGCCGGTTTGCGCGGCGATGACGACGCGTTTCCCAATCACGCAATTGTGCGCGATGTGCACCATGTTGTCGAGCTTCGTGCCGTCGCCGATGATCGTCAGGCCAAGCGCGGCGCGGTCGATCGTGCAGTTGGCGCCGATTTCAACGTCGTCGCCGATCACCACCCGGCCCACTTGGGGAAACTTCTCGTAGCCGGAGGCGGTGCGCACAAAACCGAAGCCGTCCGCGCCCAGCACGGCGCCGGAGTGAATGATCACGCGCGCTCCGATGGATGTGCCCGAGTAGACGGTGACGCGCGGCATCAGGACCGTGCCGGGGCCGATGGCCACGTTGTCGCCAATCGCGCAGAATGGGCCGATGGACGCGGTGGGGTCGATTTCGCAGTGGCGGCCGACAACGGCGGAGGAGTGGATGCCGCGCGCGGGCGCGGGCGGAGGCCTGAGGATGGCGATCGCGCGGGCCATTGCCGCCCGCGGCTCGGGAGAGTGGATCAGGGTGCGAGCCTCGCCGGTGAGAAAACCAGGCGGGACGATGAGGCAGCCCGCCGCTGATGACTGGGCGCGGCGCAGGCTCTTGCCCGAAGCGAAGGAGAGGTCGGACGCGCCGGCGGTTTCAAGCGGTGCGGCATCGGCGAGGTCGCGCTCGCCGTCGCCCTCCCAGGAGAGGCCGAGGCGTTCAGCCAGATCACGAACACGCATGGCATTATCGTAAGCGATGCCAGTGGACATTACCGCTCAAATCGCCCCGACGGCGCGAATTCACCCCGAGGCCGTGATCGGGCCCGGGTGCCGGATCGGCGAGTTCGTGGTGGTGGAACAGGACGTTTCCATCGGCGCCGGATGCGTGCTGGAACCATACGTGATGGTGAAGCGCTGGACGACCCTTGGTGAGCGGAACGAGATCAGCGCCGGAACCGTCCTGGGTACGGATCCGCTGGACAAGAACTTTAGCGGTGAGCGCAGCTACTTGAGGATCGGTTCGGGAAACAAAATCCGGGAACACTGGACCGTGTCGAGGGGGACTGCGCCGGAGAGCGTCACCGAGATCGGAGACGACAACTTCGTGATGACCGGCGGGCACATCGCGCATAACGCGAAGGTGGGAAACCGGACGGTCATCGCGAGCTGCACGCTGGTGGCGGGCTATGTGGAGGTGGAGGACCAGGCGTTCATCAGCGGCGGGGTCGTGGTGCACCAGTTTTCGAAGATCGGACGGCTGGCGATGATCGGAGGGAATGTGCGGGTGAACAGGGACGTGCCGCCGTACTTTCTCTATGCGGCGTTCAACGTGGCCCCGGTTGGCCTGAACATGGTCGGGCTGCGGCGGGCTGGCTTCACCGCGGAACAGGTGCGCGAATTGAAGCGGGCGTATAAACTGCTGTACCGTTCGGGTCTGAAGTTGGAGGAGGCCTTGCGGCGGATTGAGGCCGAGTGCCCGGGCGAGCACGCGCGGCATTTGGTGGCGTTCGTGAGATCGAGCAAGCGGGGGATCTGCCGGCCCGCAGGGTTCGGCGGCGAAAGCGCCGCGTTGGCTTCAATATGACCATGGACTGGATGGTCTCAGGGGGGCGGACGATGAAGTTCACTGGCGTGACGGCGGCGCTGATCTGCGCCCTGCCGGCGTGGGGACAGATCCGGCTGAGCGAGGTCGTGTCCAGGGCGGCTTCATACGACGCGGGAATCGAGGCGGCGAAGGAGAAAACGGCTCAGGCGGCGTTGGGCATTCTGACGGCGAGGACGGCCTACAGGCCAACGGGCAACGCCGTGGGGCAGGTGAACCGCGCGACGCGGAACAACGTGTTCGGAATGCTGCTGCCCAATGGAGGGTATGCGCCGATTTCGGGCCCGCCGCTGGCGGCGAACGCTGGAACGAACGTATGGGGGTCGCTCGTCGGCTTCCTGGTTTCGTGGGAGCCGGTCGATTTCGGGCAGCGGGCGGCGCGGCTGAAGACAGCGGAGGCTGAGATGGAGGCGGCGGCGAAGGCGGAGCAGGAGCGGCAGTTTGCGGCCAGAGCCAGCGCCGCGGACGCTTACTTGTGCGTGCTGGCGGCCGACGCGGCAAAGAAGTCCGCCGAGGCGAGTCTCGAAAGAGCGAGGAAGGTGGAGGAGATGACACGCGCGCTCGCGAAGGCTGGCTTGAAGCCGGAGTCCGATTGGGCGCGGGCGCGGGCCGAAAAGGCTGCGGCCGAGACGCAGGTCGTGGAGGCGGAGCGCGCGGCGCGGCTGGCGCGGGTGGCCGTGACAGAGTGGGTGGGCGGCGATTGGAGCGCCATGAACCCAAGCGCGGAGTGGGCCGCGAAGCCGGCGCCGGCGCTCGAACCAGGCGCGGATGCCAAAATGGCTTCGCTGCCTCATCCGCTGATTGCGGCGAGGCAGGCGCTGGTGCAGACGGCGCTCGCAAGAGAGAAAGCCGCGTCATTGGCGTGGCGGCCCAGGTTCGAACTCCAGTCGGCGCTGTATGCTCGGGGCACGGGTGCGAATGCGGATGGAACCACCGGCGGCGGCGCATCGGGGCTGGGCCCCAACGTCTATAACTGGGCTCTGGGATTCACCGCGACGTTTCCTCTCTTCGAGGGGCCGAGGCTGAAGGCGGAGAGGGAAATCGAGCAGCGGCGCATTCGAGAAGGAAGAGCCGGCGTGCGGAAGGCGGAGCAGGAGTTGACGGCGCAAGCCGAGCGGGCGCGGGCGGCGCTGGACGCCGCGGTGAAACTTCGTGGCATCGCGCCGGAGCAGACAGGCGCGGCGCGGGCTAACTTCGAGCAGTCGCGGGCAAGGTACCAGGCGGGACTCGCAACGCTGGTGGAACTGGCCGACGCCCAGCGGACGCTGGCGCAGGCCGAAATCGACGAAGCGCTCGCGGGGCTGGCCGTGTGGCGGGCGCAGCTTGCCCTCGCCGTGGCGCGCGGCGACCTGAATCCGTTTCTCGAAATGGCGGGTGAGCGATGAACCTGGTGCGATGGGCGCTGAGAAAGCCGGTTTCCGTGTTGGTCGCCGTGCTCGCCATCGTCCTGGCGGCTGCGATGGCCGTGCGTCGGATGCCGGCGGATATCTTCCCGAACCTGGGCGCGCCGGCGGTGTATGTCGCCCAACCCTATGGCGGCATGGACCCCTCGCAGATGGAGGGCTTCCTCACTTATTACTTCGAGTACCACTTCCTTTACATCACGGGCATCGAGCATGTCGAGAGCCGCAACATCCAGGGCGCGGCTCTGATGAAGCTCGTCTTCCATCCGGGAACCGACATGAGCCAGGCGATGGCGGAGGTGGTGGGCTATGTGAATCGCGCGCGCGCCTTCATGCCCCCGGGCACGGTCCCGCCCTTCATCACGCGGTTCGACGCCGGCAGCCTGCCGGTGGGGCAGCTTGTGTTCACCAGCGAGAAGCGGACTCCGGGCGAGATGCAGGACATCGCGCTGAACAGGGTGCGGCCGCTGTTCGCGACCCTCGAGGGAGTCAGCGCGCCGCCGCCGTTCGGGGGCAACCAGAGGACGATCGTGGTGCGGCTGATTCCGGAGAAAATCCGGCAGTACGGGATCAGCCCCGAGCAAGCCATCAAGGCGGTGAACTCGGCGAGCACGGTGACCCCGGCGGGTAACGTGCGCGCGGGCGGCATCAACTACATCGTCAATTCCAACGCGGTGCTGGGCGGGAACCTCGCCGAACTGCTGGATGCGCCCGTGCGGCCGGGAGTCTTCCTCCGGGACATCGCCACGGTGGAGTCGGGTACCGATATCGTGACAGGCTACGCGCACGTGAACGGGCGGCGCACTGTCTACATGCAGGTGACCAAGCGCGCCGACGCCTCCGCGCTGCGGGTGATCGAGCGCGTCAAGGCGGCGCTGCCCGACATGCAGAAGGCAGTGCCGGAGGATGTGAAGGTCACGCTCGAGTTCGACCAATCGGAGTATGTCGCAGGCGCCATCCGGGGGCTGCTCGACGAAACCCTGCTGGGCGCGCTCCTCACCGGGATTGCGGTCTTGCTCTTCCTGCGCGACTGGCGGGGCGCGCTCATTGTGGTTTCAACCATTCCGTCGGCGCTGCTTTCCGCCGTCGTGTGGCTGTGGGCTGCGGGGCAGACGATCAACATCATGACGCTGGGCGGGCTGGCGCTGGCGGTGGGCGTCCTGGTGGACGAGGCGACGGTGGAGATCGAGAACATCCACACGCACCTCGGAATGGGCATGCCGCGGGCGCGGGCGGTGCTCGAAGCCTGCAAAAAGACGGCGCTGCCAAGGCTGCTGGCGATGGTTTCCGTGCTGGCCGTGTTCGTGCCCGCGTTCTTCATGACGGGAGTGGTCAGGCAGTTGTTCGTGCCTCTGGCGGTGGCTGTAGGGTTTGCCATGATGTCGTCGTATGTGTTGTCGACGACGCTGGTGCCGGTGTTGAGCGTGTGGCTGTTGCGAGGGCATGCGGACGATCGCGAGTGGACACTGCGCAAGCTCTATTCGGGTTACGTCGATTGGGTGGTCCGCTTCCGCTGGCCCGTCGCAGGACTGTATCTGGCTGGCAGCGCCGCATTGGTGATGCTGCTATGGCCGGCGGTCGGCCGCGAGGTGATGCCGTCCACCGGCGGCGCGGTGATGCAGTTGCGGCTGCGCGCGCCCGCGGGGACCCGCATCGAGGTGACCGAACAGATCGCGCTCAAGACGCTCGGCGTCATCCGGGAAGCGGCCGGGAAGGACAACGTCGCGATCTCGACGGGATTCATCGGCGTGCAGCCTGCCAGTTATCCGATCAATACGATCCACCTGTTCACGGGCGGGCCTCACGAGGCGGTGTTGAAGTTCGCGTTGAAGCCTGAGGCGCCGCTGCGGGGCGAGGCGCTGCGGGAGGCGCTGCGAGCAAAGTTGAAGCAAGCGCTGCCGCAGGTGTCCTTTGCCTTCGAGCCCGGCGATTTGATCGGGCAGGCAATGTCGTTCGGCTCGAATGCCCCCGTCGAGGTGGCGGTGCAGGGTCCGGATCTGACGGCGAACCGCGGGCATGCGGAGAAGATCCGCACGGAGTTGGCGAAGGTTGGGTCGCTCCGCGATTTGAATTTCGTTCAGGCGATGGATTACCCCACGTTCGATGTTTCGATCGACAGGCAGCGGGCAGGGCAGTTCGGTTTGACCGTCGGGCAGGTCGCGAAGTCGATGGTCGCCGCGACTTCGTCTTCGCGGTTTGTGGATCCGAATTACTGGCGGGACCCGCGGAGCGGGAATGCATTTCAGATTCAAGTGGAGATTCCGTATCAACGGATGACAAGCGCGGAGGATCTCAAAAATGTTCCGGTGATGGAGGACGGCGCGCCGAGGCCGGTGCTGGGGGACGTCGCGGCGGTCAAGCCGGGCACGACGATGGCTCTGGTGGACCGCTACAACATGCAGCGGGTCTCGAGCCTGACGGCCAACGTCCATGGAGCGGCGCTGAGCGAGGCGGCGGCGAGTGTCGAGGACAGCATCAGGAAGGCGGGAGAGCCGCCGCGAGGAGCCAAGATCCGGCTGGGCGGGCAGATTCCGGCCTTGCGGGAGACGGAGAAAAATGTTCGAGCCGGCGTGGCGGCTTCCGTGCTGGCGATCTTCCTCCTCCTGGCGGCGTTCTTCCAGAGTTTCCGGTTGTCCCTGTCAGTCGTCTTGAGCGCTCCGGCGGTGCTGGCGGGGTCGCTCGCCGCGCTTTGGGCTACTGGCACAACTTTGAACCTTCAATCGTTCATGGGCACGGTGATGGCGCTGGGCATCGCAATGGCGAACGGGATCCTGCTGGTTTCCTTCGCTGAAGCGGCGCGGCGGGACGGTTCGCCGGCGCTGGAAGCCGCGCGCGCGGGCGCGAAAGGGCGGCTTCGGGCTGTCTTGATGACCGCGTCGGCGATGATCGCGGGCATGATTCCAATGGCGCTCGGCGTCGGCGAAGGCGCGGAGCAGACGGCGCCTCTGGCGCGCGCGGTCGTCGGCGGGCTGGCGGTGGCGACAGTGGCGACGCTGACGGCGCTGCCGGCGGTCTACGCCATCGTGCAGGGTCGCGGACCCGCGCTGGGGCAGTCGCTCGATCCTGAAGATCCGGAGAGTTCCTGGCATGAAGCTCGTTGAAGTCCTGTTGTTCGCCGCGGCGCTCGCGGGCGCGCAGACGCGCCTGCCGGCCGAGTTGGCGCCGTATCAGAAAGTGACCATCATGGCCCGCGTCAGCGGCATGGTGCAAAGAGTGGCGGTGGATCGCGGCAGTCCGGTGAAGGAAGGCGACGTGCTCGTGGAGTTGTCGGCTCCGGAGTTGGCGGCGCAGATTGCCGAGGCGCGGGCGCGGGTCGAGGCGAGCGCGGCGAGGAAGGCGGAAGCCGGGGCCAAGGTCGGAGCGGCGGAGGCGACCCTCGAGCGCCTGCTTGCGGCTTCCAAAACGCAAGGAGCCGTGGCGGAAAACGACATCGTGCAGGCGCGGAAGGCGCTCGATGCGGCGCGCGGCGCGGTGGCAAGCATCGAAAAGGAGGCTGCGGCTGCGGCGGCGGCGGTACGGTCGCTGGAAGCGCTCGCGGCGCTGCTGACCATCCGCGCGCCGTTCTCCGGAATCATCACCGCCCGCTTCGCGCACCCCGGGGCGGTCGTGAGCCCGGGCAGCGGCGCGTTGCTGGAGCTGGAGCAGGTTTCGCGGTTGCGCTGCGTGGCGGCAGTGCCCGAGAGCGAGTACGGGCGGATAAAGCCCGGACAGCGGCTGGAGTTCACGGTGGCGGCGTATCCGGGAAAAAAGTTCGTGGGAACGGTGGCGAGATCGTCCAAGTCGTTGAATCCAAAGACACGGACCATGCCAGTCGAACTGGATGTCGCCAATCCGGCAGGCGAGCTGGCGCCCGGGATGTATGCCGAAGTCATGCTGCCGGCGCCAATGAAGCAACCTCAATAATCGGACTGTCCGCTCTTTATTGACTGTTCCGTCATTCTGTGACTTAATATAGAACGGCACGCCTTCCACGGGGGAGGGTGTGATCAGATTCAGGGTCTTTCTCTCAGTTGAGGAGAGTTCACATGCTACAGAAAAGTAGGGTTTTCTGGGCCGCCGCGCTGCTGGAGCTGGCGGCTCTCATCGCTTCAGGACAGTCGTTTACCGCCGGTCTCAGGGGAGTTGTCACGGACGCGACGGGCTCGGCTGTTCCTGGCGCCAAGGTGACAATTACGGAAAGAGACCGCAACGTCGCGCACCCGGTCACCACGGATACGCAAGGCCGGTACTCGGCGACTGCTCTTCCGCCGGGTCCGTACACATTGACAGTGGAAGCGAGCGGATTCAAAAAGCACGTTCAGTCGGATTTCACTTTGGCAGTGCAACAGCAGGCCACAATCGACGTGCAACTCCAGGTGGGTGAGGTTTCCACCTCAGTCGAGATCACTGGGGCAGCGCCGCTGCTGAACACGACGATCTCCAACCTGGGCCAGGTAATCGAGAACAAGTACATCATTTCGCTGCCAAATATTGGGCGCAACCCGATGTCATTGACGTACATGACCCCGGGGGTTGTCGGTTCCGGGGGGCGCGCGAATTCGGACAGCAACACGAACTTCGTCGCCAACGGGTCCCGCAACTCGACGTCGGACGTCTTGCTCGACGGCGTCACCGTAACCACGGTGGAACAGAACTCGGGCATTACGGATCTGAAATTCAGCCCGTCGGTGGACGTCGTGCAGGAGTTCAAGATGCAAACCAACTTCTTCAGCGCGGAATACGGACAAACGGGCGGGGCGGTGGTGAACATGGTCACCAAGTCCGGGACAAATGACTTCCACGGAACGGGATACTATTTTCTCCGGCACTCGGATCTGAACTCCAACAACTGGTTCTCAAATAGCGCGGGGCGTCAAAGGCCGTACTACCGGAGAGACCTGCTCGGCGGGGTGCTCACAGGCCCCGTGGTCAAGAACAGGACCTTCTTCATGGGCTCCTACGAGTATGACAAGTCAAAGAGCCCGACGAGTTCGACTGCGACATTTCCGACACTTCTGCAACGTGAAGGGGATTTTTCGAAGACATTTACGAGTTCCGGTCAATTGATGCAGCTCTATGATCCGTACTCGACCTTTACCAACGCGGCGGGCAACATCGAACGCCGTCCGATCGCGGGCAATATCATTCCGAAGGCGAGGATGGACGCGGTCGCCCTCAAGGCTCTGGCCTATTTCCCGAAGCCCAACCAGCCCGGCGCGCCATTCACGGAGACCAACAACTGGTTTGAGCAAGGCATCAATCAAAGTTCGGGTCATCAGACGAACATCAAGGGCGATCACAACTTCACGGATCGAAGCCGGATCACGGGACGTTACAGCTACCGCAAAGGCGTCGGCAACCCGGTCAATCTTTTCGGCGAGGGAAATCCAGCCTTCACGTTCAACACCGGGCCGAACCAGGGGACATCGCATGCCACAGTGGCGGAATTCACCAGGACGCAGAGCCCTACCATGCTGTGGTCGGTGAGGTATGGGCTCACATATTCGACCTACTTCCGGAATCCGTTCGAAAGCTTCGACTTGACCACACTCGGCCTGCCGAAATACATGCTGGACAACGCCACGTTCCGGGTATTCCCGACTATCGCCCCGGCGGGGTACACGGACATCGGCACGGAGGGCTGGCTAATCATGGACCGCCAGGAAGGCGTTCATCATGTCTCGGCGTCATCCAGCAAGTTCCTCGGCGCACACAGCATCAAGTTCGGCGGCGAATTCAGGAAGAACTTCCTTGACTACGCACAGCCGGGATATCCGTCAGGAAGGCTGGATTTCGCCCGGGGAATCACATGTAAGGACCGGTTCTCCTGCCCGGGAAATGAGGGCAACGGGTTGGCCACAATGCTGCTCGGATGGGGTACTGGGGGCCAGTTCCATATCGATCCCAAGGTCTTTACACGTTCCGCTTACTGGGGGTTCTTCATCCAGGACGACTGGAAGATCACCCGGAATCTGACGCTGAACCTGGGCTTCCGATATGACTTCGACGTTCCGCGCTGGGAAACTCTGGACCGCCAGAGCTACTGGGACCTAAACGCTCAGTCGATGGTCAAAGCGCCGGGTTATGACACTCGAGGCGTCATCAAATTCGTGAATTCGGATAAGCGATCGCCATTTGACAAGGACATGAACAACTGGCAGCCAAGGATCGGTCTGGCCTGGGCGGCGGACAGCAAAACGTCCGTCCGAGCCGGCTACGGACTCTTCTATCAGTTGAGCAGGGCGACAGTCTACGGACATACCGGCGCGGGCTTCAATGTGAACTCGACGCCCACCTTTACCCTCGACTCCAACGCCACACTCTGGGCCCACTTGGATAACCCCTACCCCAACGGAATGCTGCTGCCACCCGGCAATTCTCAAGGCGACGCGACATTCATCGGCCTGGGTGCAGGAACAATCCTGGGGTCGATCAGCCGAAACCCGGAGTATCATTCGTGGAACTTCTCCATCCAGCGGGAATTGCCGATGCAGTCCATGGTCGAGATCAACTACACGGGTAGCCGGGGCACCCACTTGTTCCTCCCGTTCACGTCTCTTTCGCCGCTTCATCCGAACTATTGGTCCCTGGGGCGGTCGACTTTGACGAGCGCCGTGCCAAATCCGTTTTACGGCCAGATCACGGATCCCAAAGCGGTGAATCTGCGCAACTCAACAGTCCAGATGTTCCGGTTGCTTCGCCCCATGCCGCAATTCGACGGAACCAGCGTTGCTACGGCCGAGCCGCCGCGAGCGGATTCAAACTACCACGCCTTACAGGTGAAGTGGGAGAAGCGGTACACGAAGGGATTAACAGTCCTGGCGCACTACACCTGGTCCAAGATGATTGACGACGCCTCCTATGGTTCGGGCAACTACGGATGGCTGGGAGGCAATTCCTCGTTGCAGTATGTCTGGAATTTGAGGCTTGAACGATCCCTTTCATCGCACGACATCAATCACCGGGCGGTGGTCACGGGCGCGTACGAGCTTCCCTTCGGCAAGGGCCGGAAGTGGGGTTCAAACTGGGGCCGCGCGATGGATTGGATCGCCGGGGGCTGGGAAATCAGCGGTTTGGCGACTCTTTCGGCGGGCATGCCGCTGCAGGTCACTCAGTCGGGCGGCAACATTTGGGACGGCACGCAGCGGCCGAACCTGGTCGGCGATCCGAGCACGTCGGGCAGGGTCCAGGACCGTCTCAACAACTGGTTCAACCCCAATGCGTTCGTCAAGCCGGCGATCGACGTGCCCGGAACGTCGCCCCGCACTCTCAAGTACCGCGGGCCGAAGATGAGCATGTTCGACGCGGCGTTGCTGAAGAGCTTCCGGACGAAGGAAGGCCAGCGGTTCGAGTTCCGGCTCGAAGCCCAGAACGCCTTCAACCACCCGGTCTTCAGCGACCCGGCCAACAGCTTCGGGTCGACCAACTTCGGCCAGATCACGGGCACGAAGGTGGGCAACCGCAACGTACAGCTTGGGTTCAAGTACTACTTCTGAAACCCGTCCGGCTTGTCAAGCCTTGCCGGGCTTGACGGATTGAATTCCGGCCGGCTCCCCTCCGCGAGGGGGGAAGCCGGCCATTTC
>JACADU010000406.1 GCA_013388415.1 Bryobacteraceae bacterium | reverse complement strand
TTCCCGCCGAAATGCCGCTGGCCCATCAGGTCAACCAGCGTGGTGTACGAGACTATCGGCGACGTCGGCAGCACATGGTTGTGCAGCATACGCGGCGGCCACCCGCCGTCGTTCGGAAGCACGTTGCGGCCCTGAATCCTGTTTACCTTGACCACAATCCTCTCGCCCGGCCTATAGCCAGAGCGGCCGAGTTTGCACGTCTCGTTGAAATTGCGGAACAGAGCGTCCCAGGACAGCCTGCCGTTCTTTTTATCCTTGAGATCGGCTAGCGATCCGGCGGTCATCCTGTAAACGGCGCGTTCGTCCGTGTTCGCCTCATCCCACCAACCGCCGCACCTCATGGCCGGGCAAAGCAGGCGTCTTGTCTATTGGTACATTAAGAAATGGGCGTTGATGATGGCCGGCAAGATCCGCCAGTGCGGCGCAAATGCGACCGTTCCCACTTCATTAAAGTGATTCGCGATTCTGGTAGTGGTGAGTTACGCCGGGCTCATCCTTCCAGCATTTGCATGCAGTACTCCTCGCACTTGCTGATCTCGGCCAGCGCGTTCGATCCCTCGGGGATCCTGTACTCCAGTTCGATCGTCGTCTTGAGGTCATGAGTCTCCCGCCTCGTCATTAGCAGAATCTCTTTGAGCGGAGTGTCGCCCTGCCCCAACGGCATCCCCTGCCCTTGATTCGCCTTGCAGTCCTTCAGGTGAACGTGCGTGATGCGCGTGTGGTTCTCCTTGATCCACTCCGCCGGTGAAAACCCGTTCGACGCGAAGGAATGCCGAATGTCCACATTCGCTCTGTGGCACTTCGAATACCAAAAAGCCTGCTCCCAGGCGCCCGGCCGTCATCGCGTGGGAACGCATCCAATCCAGTGCGGGCCACGCCTTTGAAGACGCCCCTCACGGTCTCCGCGCCGCCTGAAACCACGTCGGCCTCTAGGAAGACCCCGCCGCGGCTCCAACATGCGTAACGGCATGCCGTGGACCCAATGCGCCGTCTGCGACCTGCTGCCGCGGCCGATCGACTTTGCGGGGCGGCTGTTCAACCGCGACGGTTGGATCGAGCGCCGCCGCCTGCTGGGCCAGCGCGTTGCCCCGCTCCAGATTCCTCGATGTACCGCCCGTCGAAGTAGTAGAAGAAGCCGTCCTCCGCGCCGATGATCAGGTCGAGCTTGCCATCGCCGTTCCAGTCCACCACGCAGGGTGTTGGGTTGTGGCCGGCAAGGCTCGCCTTGATGACCGTCCCGCGCGGCTCCATCACCGGCGCCGCCTGCGTTCCCACGTTCTCGTACCAGACCGGACCCTGATCCGAGTCGGTGATGAGGTCGAGATCTCCGTCCTTGTCCATGTCGGCGAACTCGATCTTGCGCCGCCCGCTTGCCCCAGCCCTGCCCGCCGCCAGATTCAAGAACCGCCCGTTGGGCAGCAGGAAGATGCGCTCGGGATGACGGAGCACAAGCCGCCCGCCAGTCCTTTCTCTGCGGAACAGCGCCAGGTAGCCCTGATGGTTGAGCATCACCAGGTCCGGCAGCCCGTCGCGATCCCAGTCCACTATCTTCGGTGTTGTCCTCCATTGCGTGACCAGTTCCTTCGGCTTCGGCTCCCACCAGTTCCATTCGGGTTTCGGCGTTTTGCCCCGCCACTCAACCTCGATGGCTTTGGCCTTGGCCAGGCGCGGCGCGGCGCGCGATCCTGTGTTCTCGTGCCAGATCACCGCGCCCCAGATATCGTTGAGGAGAATGTCGAGGTCGCCGTCGAGATCCCAATCGGCCACGGAGATGTTGCTGTAGCCCCACTTTTCCTCGGCTGGTCCTTGAATCGAGCCGTTCGGACCGGCGGTTCTGCGAATCGTCTGGCCTTCCGCCATGAGGTAGCCGCGGTCGGCAAAGACCGGCCACTCCTGAGAGCCGGTGTTTTCGAAGAACTGAATGTAGCCGGCGGAGTTGCCGGCCATCAGGTCGAGAATGCCGTCGCCGTTCCAATCCACCGCCACCGGCCGCGAGAGCACACCGCTCTTCAAATACGGATCCACCTGCTCGAGATAGCGCGGCGCGGCCAGCTTCGGCGCGGTCCCATGGGGCGCCGTGTTATCGACCAGCGAGACTGTGCCGTCCTCCTCGGCGATCAACAGCGACGGCCTGTTGTCCGCATGCCAGTAGACAACGCGGGGCTGGATCATGCACAGGTCCATGCGCAGCGGCTTCCCACCCGCTTCCACCTCCACGCCGGGCGCAAGCTCCGGCTTGGTCCGCGTCCCGGCGTTCCGAAACAGAGTCAAATGGTCGACAAAACTCCCTCCAATTAAATCGAAGACGCCGCGGCCGAACCAATCGACAGGGTTGGGGGCGGGACTTCCATACAAATCAATGGCCCGGCCGCCGGCCATGAGCTTCACCGGCGCCTCGTATTCCGGGCGGGCATTGGTCCCGGCATTGCGGTGAAGATACACATAACCGTGCAGAGGGCCGCGCGTCCACTTTCCTGTTTCGTCGAAAGCGTCGTCCCAGCCGTAATCGCGCCAGTCGCTGACGCCGGTCAGCAGATCGATGCGGCCGTCGCCGTCCCAGTCGAACGGCTGCCACATGTCGTCCCGCCCGACGTGATAATCCCGTTTGAGCTTCACTTCGACAAACCGCGCCAGGCGGTTGCGCCGGAAATCGGAGTAGTAGCCGCCAGAGGTCACCAGGTCCAGGTTGCCGTCGCCGTCGAAGTCCGCGGCCGTCAGTTCGCGGCGGGCGGGACCGAGCCACTCAGCGCGGTCGAAGAGGGGATCGGCGTTGCTGCGGAGATTCACAAACAGGTAGATGCCGTTATATGGCCGGTCAGGACATGAGATGACAAGGTCGAGATCGCCGTCGCCATCGGCATCCAGCGCCGCCGGACGCGGCTGCAAGCCAACCGCCACGCGCCCACGAACTCCAACACGCCCGAACGTGATCCGGTCCCCGGCGCCGACCATCGCCGGAGAGGCCATGCGCTTCGCGCCGTCGAACCTGATGACATAGCCTTTCGCCCCGGTCGACTTGAAACTCACGCGCGCCGACGGCGCCTTCAATTCCACCTTCGCCGGAACTGCTTCCGAGCTTCCATCCGCAAACACCCTGACCGAATCCGCGTTCGACCCTGGCGGAAGATTCATCTCAACCGCAACCGGCCAACCCGCCGGTTTGCGCTCCGCCACCTGCGCCTGAAGCAGCAGCATCGCCATCAGCAGTTCCATCGCGCTCACACTCTTTCCGGCACGACATAGGGCTCGCGGTATTTCCGTGTCAGCATCGCATTGGCCTCCTCATCGGCGATGAACCGCATTGCCTCGGGAGCGAACTTCAGATCCCTGCCCAGCCGGAATGAAATATTGCCCAGGTGGCAATAGGCCGTCGAAATCGCCGTCTCCTCGATTTCAGCCTGAAGGATTTTGGGATCCCGCGCCCTGACCGCGTCCGCAAAATTCTTGAAGTGGTCGATATCCGGCGGGTACTCCGCCTCGGGCTCGGGCTGCTTGTTGCGCCCCAGGGTCACGCGGAACCGCCCGTCCGCCATGATGTGCATGTGGCCCTTGGATCCGAACAGATCCCAGGACATCGGCTCGGCGGTGTAGAGCCCGCGAAGCTGGCCCAGCATCATCGCGCCGTCCTCGAAGACCCACGTGACGTTCTGAGTGTTCGGCGTTTCCGCTTGGTCCTTGTAGCCGAACCTTCCGCCCGTGGAGTGCACGCGCACGGGCATCGTCCTCTTCATCGCCCAGCGCAGCAGGTCGATCAGGTGAATCCCGTTGTTGCCCAATTCTCCGTTCCCGAAATCCCAAAACCAGTGCCAGTTGTAGTGGACGAGATTCTCGTGATACGGCTGCATCGGCGCCGGACCCACCCAGAGATCCCAGTTGAGCCACGACGGCGGCGCCTTCGTCTCCTTGAACCCGATCGAGTCGCGATTGCCGGGGAAGAAGAAATTGCCCTGATAGACTTCGCCGATGGCGCCTGCGTGAACCGTTTCGACCGCCTTGCGGAACCGCCCCCAATAGCGGCGTTGCGTCCCGCCGGCGGCAATCCGCTTGTACTTGCGCGCCGCCTCGACGAGTTTGATCCCTTCGAAGACGTTATGCGAAACGGGCTTCTCGACGTAGACATCCTTGCCCGCCTGCATCGCCCAGATGGCGGTCAGGGCATGCCAGTGATTCGTCGTCGCAATCGTCACCGCGTCGATTGCCTTGTCCTCGAACACGCGGCGCATGTCGGACTCGACTTTCGGCGGCTTGCCCGTGGCCTTGAGAACGATGCCCGCCGCCGCCTCGGCGCGCCTGCCGTCAGGGTCCACGACGGCGGCGACTTCAATGTTGCCGGCGGGCAGCATCTCCTTGATGTGCGCGGTCCCGCGAGACCCGACGCCCACAACGGCGACGCGAACACGATCGTTGGCCTGCGCCCATGCCTGCGACGCGGCGGCGGAGGCGGTGACGAGGAATTGACGGCGTTTCATATGCTCTTACATAATCACCCACAATGAAGTGTCAAGGAGACCCCTCGATGAAACTGACCGCCCAGCTTGTGACCGCCGCCGTCCTCTGGTTGCCCGCTGCCCCAATGATGGCCCAGGACGGCGCTTTTTCCGGCCTGACCTCGAGCCTGGAAAACATCTACCGTGTCTCAAAGGCCAGGACCTTCTCCATCAGCCCCGAAAACCTCACCGGCGAAAAAGGCAAGGGGGCGATGGCTGCGCAAGGCTCGGCTTCGGCCGCCGCTTCCGAACTCGGCCAGGGCTGGAAAGTGAATCCCTACATTGTCATCCAACCCGGCACGACCTTCACGCTCGCCGATATCCAGGGCCAGGGCTCGATCCAGCACATCTGGATGACGCCCACCGGCAACTGGCGCTTCTCCATTCTGCGGATGTACTGGGACGGCGAGGAAACGCCCTCCGTTGAAGTCCCGGTCGGCGATTTCTTCGCCATGGGCTGGGGCAAGTACACCCACATCAATTCCCAGGCCATCTGCGTCAACCCCGGCAGCGCGTTCAACTCGTATTGGCCGATGCCTTTCCGAAAGCGCGCCAGGATCACTCTGGAGAACATCGACGAGCGGCCAATGACGATCTACTACCAGATCGACGGCACGTACGCCGCGGCGCCCGCCGACGCGGCCTATTTTCACGCGCAATTCCGCCGCACCAATCCGCTGCCCTTCAAGCAGGTATACACGATCGTGGACGGGATCAGGGGCCGCGGCCACTACGTCGGCACCTACATGGCATGGGGCGTGAATAACAACGGCTGGTGGGGCGAAGGCGAGATCAAGTTCTACATGGACGGGGATCAGCAGTTCCCCACCATCGCCGGAACCGGCACGGAGGACTATTTCTGCGGCTCGTACAACTTCGAGAACAAGGAGAAGCAGCAGTACGAGACCTTCACCACCGCCTATTCAGGGCTGGCGCAGGTCATCAAGCCAGATGGCCTCTATCAGTCGCAGCAGCGCTTCGGCCTTTACCGCTGGCACATCACCGACCCCATCCGGTTCGAATCCGACTTGCGTGTCACGATCCAGGCTCTTGGTTGGAAGTACAACCGCAAGTATCTGCCCTTGCAGGACGACATCGCCTCGGTCGCAGTCTGGTATCAGATGGAGCCGCACAATCCGTTCCCGAAACTGCCCGCCAAGGACGATCTCGCGGTCCACTGATCAACAGCGTTCGGCCAGCACGGCCACGCGCGGGGCGCGCAAATCCGCAACCGGGGCGCCGGCGTTCTCCGCGTCGCAGGCAAACACGGGCCAGAGACCGGCGCGCCGGAGCCAGCGCGCGATCTCGCCCGGATCATACAGCCGCTCGTGGTGCTGCTCCACCAGCGCAGGCTTGCCCCGCCTCCGAATCACCACCTTGACCCGCAACAGCCGGCGGCGCGGGTTCAAAGAGAGGAACTGCGTCAGCCGGCACTCCCGCGATGGAGCCTGAATCGCCACTTCCGTCCATGGCGGAAACCGCTGGTGAGGCGTGAGGAAGTCGAAGAAGAAGGCCCCGCCGGGCCGCAGGTGTTCCGCGGCGCGCTCAATCGCACGGCGCGCGAGCTCCGGCGAGGTGAGGTGGTTCAGAGTATCGAAGTTGCAGGCAATCAGATCCGAACGGCAAGGCAGGCGGAGACGGGAGATGTCGCCCCGGATCAGCCTCACTGGCAGTCCCCGGCAGTTCCGCGCCGCGGCGCGCAGCATGTCCGCCGAGAGATCGACTCCAATCACCGGCGTCTTCCAGCGCCGCGCCAGGTAGCGGCAGAACAGCCCCGTTCCGCAGCCCAGATCGATCGCGTCTCGAAATCGCAGCCCGAACCTGCTGACCAGCGCTTCGAAGATCGCCCGCGTGCGCTCGAACACCGGCCCGCCGATGGTCGCGTCATAGACGGGCGCAAGGCTCGCGTACGGCTTAGCGGCGAGCGCGTTCATCGCGCCGGGGCTCGGAGCACCGGAGTACGCAATGCGGCTTTGACCGCCGCCCGCACCGCCTCGCGCACCTCGCCGCTGATCCCGGGCCGGTTCAGCGCGGCATTGACAAGCGCTTCCGTTCCGCGCTCGACCGCCGCGCGCGCCGCGCTCCGCAGCGGACCCCGCAGCGCCGCCGGGGCGTGCCGGAGAATGTCGTCCAGCCGCCGCTCGAGCAGTTCCATGATCGACGCCCTCGGAGCGGGCGGCGGCGGCGGCTGTTTCAGAATCCTCTGCAAGCGGCAGTTGATCTCCTCCGCTTCGGTTCTCGGGCACAGACAGACGTCGACCGCGCGGGCGGTATCGCAATCCAGGCGTGGAGGGAACAGCGGGGGCACGGGTATCGGCGGGATTCCCGCCCCAAGCCGAAGACGAGGCACGCCGAGGCTGGGTCTCGGTCTTGGCGGCAGCCTCAACGCCGGCACTCTTAACCGCGGCGGCTCACCGTAACCGCCGAGCGGATACGCGCCACGGCATCGCAAACAGCGGCACCGTGGACCGCACTGCCCTCCGCCTCCACAGGATGCTGCTGACAAATACGCCATCGCTCACCTCCGCATCCGCACCATCCGCCAGTCCTCGGCCGCCCGGTTGAGCAATTCAATGCCTCCCGGCTCCACAATCCACTGCCGCCTCAACCGCAACTCCGGCCTGTCGGCGGCATCGAATGGGACGGCTCTCGCCAACCCCAATCTCCGCATCCTCTCGAAGTCGGCTTCCGGCACCGTTGTCAGCAGGAGAGCCGGATCCCCGGCTCTGGGACCTCTCGCGCCGGCCCGCCTGGCGAAGATCCTCGCCAGATCCCGGTTGGACATGCCCATCGCAAAGAACGCGCGGCCCGGCGCCATACCGCCCTGACGGATGATGCTCTGCGCCCGCGGCACGGTCGTGCCGTGCATCAGCAGGACCTTCCGCTCTCCAGGCGGCGGACGCCGGACCAATCCAAGCTCGGCGAACGCCCCGAAATAGGACACGCTGGTTCACCTCACCGGCGGGCGGCGCCGGCTAACTTTTTTTGGGCGCATGTGCCGGCGGCGCGCTAGCGGGCGGGCACAGGCTGTCGAGCAGCTTCTCGTAGTGCAGCTTCCTGCCTCCCAGACGGTTGCCTTCTTCCGCCCCTTTGGCGATCAGCCCTGCCAGGCGCGTGATCTCCGACTCGAGCACCTGCTTGAAGATGGTGGAATCGTCCGCCGCGAGCTTGTTGTGCCAGGCTTCGATCATCTTGTCCGTTTCGGCCAGCGCGGCGAGCTGATTGGCCAGGTCGGCGTC
>JACADU010000293.1 GCA_013388415.1 Bryobacteraceae bacterium | reverse complement strand
GATCAGACTGGATGCCTCGAGCCGGGCGAGCGCGCGTTCACTGACCACGTCGTAAAGCCGGCCGTCAGCACGGTAGACGGGAATGGTCGCCTGCATGGGTCAAGACACACGAAGAGCGCGGAGTCTGCGGGAAGGAGATTCACGAGCGTCCCGGCGCTCTGGAGGGGGATGCGGAAGATTCGAGAGGCCCGCGCACCTCTGGGGGAACGCTTGAGAGAAGCGATCTACTCAACGAATACCATGCCCCAGGCTGCCGATCAAGAGAAAACGGATCGCAGCGATTTTGTTTGATGAGGCCCCAAGCGGCTGGCCACCGGGGCCGTGGCAATGCATGGGCGCCGTCCTCTATAGGAGCGGGCCAATGTTGCTTCCCAGCGGAAAACAACGCCGGAAACGCCTACCATGACTACCACGGACACCAAAGCCTCAAGGGAGAATCACATGGAGCGGGGTGCGGCGGAAACGAAGGCTACCAGGAATTTGGACCCCGTTTGGACCCCACTTGGACCCCAGTGGAGAGGGCGGAAGCCCGTAAGTGTTTGAAGGGTTTGGAGCGGGAGACGGGATTCGAACCCGCGACATCAACCTTGGCAAGGTTGCACTCTACCAACTGAGTTACTCCCGCTCGCGGGACAACCATCAGTATCGCTCCCGCAGGCCGCATGTGTCAAACGGGCAACCACTTGTTGGCGGAGCGGCGCAGATTCAGAACAAAAGCACAAATTCCTGCAGCTTTTTCCGGCTTGGTGAAGATTGGCTATTTGACGTCGAATCAACGCGTTACAAATTCATTGCAGAAGGCCCTGCCAGGAGCCGCTTTTGTGCTATGCTCAGATTCGTTCGCGCGCCCCGATAGCCAGTGGGAGAGCACTCCCGGCCTTGGGCAAAGGAGGAGAGAGGCGTGGCGGACAAACCTGGATCCAACGAGGATGATTGGTTTTCGCAGCTTGTGGGAAAGCTGTGGAAAACATCTGGGGGTGTTGTCGCTAAATGGTGGAAAAAAACAGTTGGGACTCGATTAAGGAACGGCTGCACAGTTCTTTGACGATGGAGGCTTGGCAGAACTGGGTTGCGCGCACACGGTTCGATGGCTACGACTCCGGGTGCCTGCGCGTCGCCGTTCCGGACGATGCCACGCGGTTCTGGCTCGAAAGCGAGTATGCGCCCAAGGTAAGCGGCGCAATCAGCGAACTGAGGCTGCCGGTGGAGAGGATTCAATATGTCCTGATGAACGGGCAAGGGACGCCGCGCGCTCCAGAGCGCATAATCGTGAATGGCGCTCCACCGATGAACGAGTTTCAGAGCCTGTCGGCGCAGCTCAATCCACGTTTTACCTTCGAGCATTTTGTTGTCGGCTCGTGCAATCAGTTTGCGCATGCGGCGGCGGTCGCGGTCGCCAACTCCCCGGCGCGCAGCTACAACCCGCTCTTCATTTATGGAGGCAGCGGGATGGGCAAGACCCACTTGGTTCATGCCATTGGACACGCCCTCTCGGAGAACTTCCCCCACTTCCGGGTCGCCTACACGACAGGCGATCGCTTTATCAACGAGATGGTGCAGGCGATCCGCGGCGACCGCATGGTTGCCTTCCATCAGCATTACCGCAATGCCGACGCCTTGCTGATCGACGACGTTCATACGCTGGCGGGCAAGGAGCGCACCCAGGAGGAGTTCTTCCACACCTTCAACGAGCTCTACGACCATCAGAAGCAGATCGTGATCACCAGCGATCAGCTTCCCAAGAACATCCCGGGGCTTGTTGAGCGCCTTCGGTCAAGGTTCGAGTGGGGCTTGATGGTTGATGTCTCGGCGCCTGATCTCGAAACCAAGATGGCTATCCTGGATCGCAAAGCCGAGCTCGAGGGGGTCCAACTGCCCGATGAAGTGCGCGTGTTTCTGGCGACGAAAACGCGTTCCAGCGTCCGGGAGTTGGAGGGCGCCTTCACCAAGCTTGTCGCCTACTCCTCAGTAACCAACTCCAAGATCACCATCGGCATGGCCCAGCAAGCCCTGCGGCAGATGTTCGGCGGGACTGAGAAGCGCATCACAATCGACGCGATTGTCCGCGCGGTGGCGGAGCGGTACGGGATGCAGCCCGCTCAACTCAAACAGAGGAGCAATGCCCAGGAGATTGCCAGGCCGCGGCAGGTGGCGATGTACCTGTGCAAGGAACTGACCTCGGCCTCATTGCCCGAGATCGGCCGCCACTTCGGCGGCAAGCACCACACGACGGTCCTTCACTCGGTTCGCAAAGTGGACGAACTCAGGCAGCTCGACCCTGATTTGAACAGACTGGTCCACAGCCTAATTGACTCACTCCAGTGACGTTACTCGTTTTTCCACAGCCTGCCATACGGCCAGTGCCGCCGGGCCTGAGAAAAACCTGTGGACGCTTGACCGCATCAGCTTTCCACAAGAAAATACACAGCATAACATATTGAAATAAAAGACCTTATATGGATTTCAACAGCGGCTTCGCATTTCAGACCGCGCACAGTTGTGGGTGTCGCGCTCAAGGGCCTCAGCCCACCGTGTCCGAGAGTCTCTTTTCACAAACATGCAAGCAGCGAACGCTTAAGGTTTTGTATAATTTAGAAGGATTTCTACATTTCCACAGGACCTACTACTTCTGTTCAGAAGAACTTGATTCTTCTCAGAAGAGAGTCAGTTCTGATCAGACAGCGCGCGAAGGGAGTCTCGGGCGATGGAGTTCACCGTCAGCAAAGCCGATCTTGTCCGCGAATTGAATCTCTCGCAGGGCGTGGTGGAGAAGAAGACCACGATTCCGATTCTCTCGAACGTGCTGCTGGAGGCAGTTGAAGAGAGCCTGATGCTGACGGCGACGGATCTCGAACTGGCGATCCGCTGCCATGCGCCGGCGAGAGTCAAATCGAGCGGAGCGGGCACGATTCCCGCCAAGAAACTGCTGGACTACGTTCGCTTGCTGCCTGAAGGGGACCTCACCATCCGGCTGACGGAAAACCACTGGGCAAATCTCACCTGCGGGCGCTCCAAGACGCGCATCGCCGGCATGTCGAAGGAGAGTTTTCCGGAGCTGCCGCTCATGCCCGAGCCTATCGCCTCGATTCCGATTGGCGTTCTGGCGGGCATGATCTCGAAGACGATCTTCGCCATCTCGGCAGAGGAGTCCCGGTTTACGCTGAACGGGGCTCTGCTGTGGATCAGGGAGAACCTGCTGACAATGGTGGCGACTGACGGGCACCGGCTCTCGATGGTTGAGATGGAGAATCCGGCGGGAGCAGCGACAGAACCTTACAGGGCGCTGCTGCCGAGGAAGGCGATGGGTGAGTTGCTGAAGATTGCGGCAGAAGCGCCAGAGAAGGAAGCTGTGTTGAGCTTTGCGGGGGACGAAAATCACTTGTTCTTCCGGTTGGGCAACAGACTGCTTACCTCGAGGAAGCTGACCGGGAACTTCCCGGACTTCGAGAGGGTCTTGCCGAAGAGCCACAGCTATACAGTGGAGCTCGACCGGGACGAATTGCGGGCATCGATCGAACGGGTGGCGCAGTTCTCCGACGAGCGGTCCCGCGCGATCAAGGTCCGCTTCTCAGACAACGAGGCGATGCTGCACTCGTCGATGAGCGAAAGCGGCGAATCGGAAGAAACCCTGCCTGTGGAGTACGGCGGGCCGACTGTCGAGATTGGGTTCAACGCGCTCTATTTGATGGATTTCCTGCGAGCGTTGCCCGAATCCAAAGTGGCATTCCACTTTAAGGACGCCCAGAGCGCCGGGGAGCTGACTCCCGCGGGCGAGGACGTGAGCTACAAATACCGCTATGTCGTCATGCCGATGCGCATTTGACGGCTCAGCGGGCTGAACTGAGTGCGAAGGAAAACAGTTTGAGCAATCCTGAGACCTACGATTCTTCGAGTATCAGAATCCTCGAGGGCCTGGAAGCGGTCCGTCTGCGCCCCGCCATGTATATCGGCAGCACGGGCGAAGCCGGTTTGCACCATCTTGTTTACGAGGTGGTGGACAACTCGGTGGACGAGGCCATGGCCGGGTTCTGCACTGAGATTGGGATTACAATCCACATCGACGATTCCATCACGATCGTGGACAACGGGCGCGGCATTCCGGTGGACATCAAGCCGGAAGTTGGCGTGTCGGCGGCAGAGGTGGTGTTGACCAAGCTCCACGCCGGAGGCAAGTTCGACTCGAACACATACAAGGTGTCGGGCGGCCTGCACGGCGTCGGCGTGAGCTGCGTGAACGCCCTTTCGGAGTGGCTCCACGTGGAGATCTGGCGCGACAGGGCCACATGGGAGCAGGACTATGAACGGGGCGTTCCCAAGGCGCCGCTGGCCAGGACAGGCAAAGCGGGCAACAAGACGGGCACGAAGATCACGTTCAAGGCGGACGGCACGATCATGGAGACGACGTCGTTCAACTTTGACACGTTGAGCACGCGCCTCCGCGAGATCGCCTTCCTCAACAAGGGGCTCAAGATCACGCTGAGCGACGAGCGCACCGAACCAGTCAGGACACACGAGTTCTTCTATTCCGGCGGCATCGTCGAGTTCATCAAGCATCCCAATCGCGGCAAGAACGTCCTGCACGACAAGCCGATCTCCATCGAGGGCGAGCGCGAATTGCCGACGGGCGGCGTGTTGACGATGGAGATCGCGATGCAGTGGAACGACAGCTACTCGGACACGATCTTCAGCTTCGCGAACAACATCAACACCCGCGACGGCGGCAGCCACCTGACGGGCTTCCGCACGGCGATGACGAGAACGATCAACGCCTGCGCGCGCGCGGCGGGCCTGCTGAGGGACATCAAGGACGCGAACCTGTCAGGCGATGACGTCCTGGAAGGCCTGACGGCCGTGGTGAGCGTCAAGCTGCCGCAGCCGCAGTTTGAAGGCCAGACCAAGGGGAAGCTGAACTCCGACATCGGCGGGTTCGTGACGCAAATGGTCAACGAGAAGCTCACCGAGTACTTCGACAAGAATCCCGCGGTGATGAAGAGGATCGTCGGCAAGGCGGTGGAAGCGGCGCGCGCGCGCGAAGCGGCCAGGAAGGCTCGCGAGCTGACGCGCCGGAAAGGCGCTCTGGATTCGGGCGGCCTGCCGGGCAAGCTTGCCGATTGCCAGGAGAAGGATCCGTCGCGCTGCGAGCTGTTCCTGGTGGAGGGCGAGTCGGCCGGCGGCACCGCGAAGACCGGCCGGGACCGGCGTTACCAGGCAATTCTGCCCCTGAAAGGCAAGATCCTCAACGTCGAGAAGGCGCGCTACGACAAGATGCTGAGCCACGACGAAATCCGGGCCATGATCACGGCCATCGGCACCGGCATCGGCAAGGACGATTTCGACGTCAGCCGGCTCAGGTATCACAAGATCATTCTGATGACCGACGCCGACGTCGACGGCTCGCATATCCGGACGCTCCTGCTGACCTTCTTCTTCCGCCATATGCAGGAATTGATTACGCGCGGCCATGTCTTTGTGGCCCAGCCGCCGCTTTACAGGATCAAGAAGGGAAAAAGCGAGAAGTACATCAAGGACGACAAAGAGTTCACACGCGAGATCCTGCGCCGCGCCACGGAGAACGTCTATGTTCTCGCCGGCAATGGCAGCGGGCAGCAACGGCTGGAGGGGGGCGAACTGCGGCAGTTCCTCATGCAGCTCGACGAGTTTGAGCAGATCTTCGAGCGGCTCGAGCGGAGGCTCCGCGATCCCCGGGTGGTGGAGCTGCTGGCCAACCCGGCATACGCCATCGATTCCAAGAGCGACTTCTGCAACAAGGAAGAGATGCAGAAAGTGGCCGCGGCGCTTAAGGATCTGAAGCTCACCGTGAAGCTGGTCGAGGACGAAGAGCACTCGACCTGGGGTGTCGCCTACCACGATGAGACCTTCGGCGACCGGACAATCGGACACGAAACCGCCAGCCAGCCGGAATACAAGCGTCTGCGATTCCTGGCGCGGGCGATCGAGAAGTTCAACCGCCCGCCGTTCGTTGGGGTGAAAGAGACACGCCGGGAGACCATTGAGAACTGGCGCGGGCTCATCGCGTACCTGAAGGGCGAAGGAACGCGGGATTGCAGCGTGCAGCGTTACAAAGGTCTAGGCGAAATGAATCCCGACCAGTTGTGGGAGACAACGATGAACGCGGAAGCCCGGACGCTGCTGGAAGTCAGGCTGGAAGACGCCGTCGAGAGCGAAGAGATCTTCTCCACGCTGATGGGCGAAGACGTCGAAGCGCGGCGCAAGTTCATCGAAGAGAACGCGCTGGACGTCCGGAATCTGGACGTCTAGGCAGAATTCCGGCTGATTCTCCGCCGGTGGCGTGCCGATATGGAAGACGTGGGAGATCCTCTGCGGGAAGCCATCGGCCGCTGGAGCCGCCGCCCGACTCCTCTCGATCAGGGCACGTAGATCCGTCCAACCCTCGGGCCGATGCCGCACAGGATGACGTAAGGGATCGTTCCGGCCCACTCCGCCCAATCCTGCGCGGTCAGGGCCAGCCCCCCGGAGGCGCCAATCAGTATGGCGATGTCGCCCGGAGCAACCGCCGGACAGCCGGTGACATCAACGCTGATCAGATCCATGGAAACGGCGCCGCGAAGCGGGGCGGGGCAACCGTTCACCAGCACATGCGCCTGCCGGATGAGGCGGTGCGGGATGCCGTCGGCATAGCCGCAGGGAAGGACGGCGATTCGCGACGGGCGCTCGGCGCGCCACAGCGCGCCGTAGCCCACCGGCTCACCGGGAGCGATCTGTTTGACGAGCAGGACCCGAGCCTTCCAACTCAGGGCGGGCTCCAGAGCGGGGGTGGGGTAACCATACAGACCCAGCCCAGGGCGCACCATCGTGGCGAACGTCTCCGAATGACGATGGACGATCGGGACTGTGGCCGAGAGGTGCCGCCATCGCGGGGCGGCCCCAAGCGCGGCCAACTCCGCCGCCATACGGCCGAAACAGGCAAGCTGATCGCGGGTTTGAGGAGTGATCTCTTCAGCTGTGGTGGCCAGATGGCTCATCAATCCTTCGAGACGCAGATGCGTGGCTTGGCCGAACGCACCGGCAATCTCCCGGGGCGTGGACTTGCATCCAAGGCGGCCCATGCCAGAGTCGACTTTCACGTGCACCGGCCAGACGACGCCCCGGGCGCCGGCGCGCCGATCGAGTTCGGGCACCTTCGCCAAGTCATGAACGACCGGAGTCAGCCGGTGTTCGAAGAGGCTCTCATACTCGAACTCGCAGAGCTCGCCGAGAATCAGGATCTCTCCGGATATCCCGGCAGCGCGCAGGGCGGCCCCTTCAGCGGCGTTCGCTACCCCGAACCAGCGGGCGCCTTTCTGCTCCAGGCGCGCGGCGACCGCCGCCGCGCCGTGGCGGTAGGCGTCTGCCTTGACGACGCAGAGGAGCTCGCTGCCGGGGGCCGTTTGGCTCAACCTCTGGTAATTGCGCTCGATGGCGCCCAACGAGACTTCAGTCCAACAACGGTACTCAGTCATTGTTTACGGCTCAGCCGCTGGAGCAGCGATTCATAGGCGTCCGTGACGCGGTCCCAGCCATATCGTTCGGCGACACGCTGCTGAGCCGCGCGGCCCATGGCCTCGCGCTCGGCCCCGGTCATGGCGAGGACCCGGCGCATCAGCGCGGTCAGCTCCTCCTTGGAGCGGAACGGGAGCCCGGCGCCGCCGGCCACTTCATGATTCTCGCGGGTCATCAGGTAGAGAACGGGCGCTCCCCGGCCCATGGCCTCGATGAGAGCCGGATGCGTGCCTCCAACTTCAGTGGCGTGCACATAGGCCAGGCAGTGCGACTGCAACTCGTGATAGCCCTGTCCGTAAATGGCTCCGGGCATCACGATGCGCGGATCCTTCGTGTCGCGGACACGCGCGATGTAGTCGGCGGCGTACGGCGCGTCTCCAATCAGCGCCAGCTTGCATGCAGTCTCCACGGGTTCGAAGGCCTCCCGGACCATGAGCGGGTTGTTCTCGGGCTCGAACCGCGTGACATAAAGGAGGTAAGCCTGCGGCTCGAGACCGAGCGATCTCAGGACGTCCATGGTCGGCACTTTGCCAACCGGCGCGCCGTAAGAGATGAACGTCGATGCCGCGCCGTAGCGGTCGAGATAGTACCGCTGGATCTCCTCCGCGTCGGTCACGATCTCGTCGGGGCAGACCGTTGAAAGCATCTCTGAGAAGAGATACCAGCCGCGGGCGAGCGTGTTCCACTTCTTGCGCTTCCGCTCGAGACCGTCGACGTTCAGGGCGGCGGGGATCCCAGCCATGCGGGCCAGGATGGTAAAGATCGCATTGGCGCCGTTGCAGTAGAGCACGACATCCTGGCGGTTGCGCCAGAGGTCGATTGTGGACCGGAAAGTGTGCGCCAGGGTCTCGAAGTACTTGTGCCTGACCGGCGGCAGGTAGCGGACGCGGACGCCTCGATAGTGGCTCGCAGGGTGCGGAGCACGGGAGTAGACGGTCACTTCATGGCCGCGTTCCGCCAAGCGGGTGGAAAGCTCTTCAGCGAAAGTCTCGAAACCGCCGTAGCAGGCGGGGATGCCGCGGGTGCCGAGGATGGCGATGCGCATCATCTCTTCCAAGATCTGATTGTGACAGGACCGCCAATGCCGGAAGGCGGTAACGGCTTGAAGTTCCTGTCCCGCAGCCAGGCATTCCACTCGGCGTTACGGGGCGGCAGACGCCTGCCGAGATGGGGCGGCGGCTCGGGGGGGACGTCCCGCGCCTGGACAGACGCCAGAAGCAGCGCGGCGACACTCACTTCGAGGCGGTGCAAGCCCGGATTCGACAGCTTTCGCGGAACAGAGGCGCTGAACGGAGGGCACCAGGGTCTGCCGATGACTGCTCCGTCCCAGCGAATCTCAGCGGCGGAGTGGACCCTGCCAAGATCGATCTCGAGTTCACGTCCGCGCCAGCTCTTCGGAACTTCCACGGACATACTGTAGGTGAGGGTCCGGGGCGTTATGGCCGGCGCCGGGATGCCGATGGCGGCAGTCTCGGCCGAGGACGGCACTGGCTTTCTTTTGCCGGACCGCCGGGGCGTATCCGAGAAGAGGACGAAATAGCTCTCCCAAGGCGCAAAGCGGAGTTCGAGAGCCGGCCGGGCATCGTTCAGTTCCGTGACCTGGCCGGAGACTGGATGCCACAGCGAAACGTAGGGGCGGCTGGCGGCGAATTCGACGGCTCCCTCAAACCGGGCGGGCTGGAGGTTGGCGAGGAAGTAGAGGTCTGCCCCCTGGAGGCGGCGATGGTGATGGCAGAGACCTTGGCTCGGCAACGCGGACAGCGGCAGGACGATGTCCGGCGGGAGCGCGCGCCTCAACGCCTGAAGAAGCTCGCGATGGTGCTGAGCGGGCGGAGGCGTGGGCTCATACTCATTCGGCTGAGGAGAATACGAGGGGCGATCTGTAGGGTAGGCGGGAATGCGGATGAAGGCATTTCCATCTTCAGGTGCTGGCCCACAGGCGATCACCGTTCCGCCAGCCTCTGCGAAGCGTTTCAGCACCAGGAGCGTCGCGGGCGGGATGAACTGGCAGCCGGCGAGGATGACGGCGCGGTGGGCGTAATTCGCAACGAGGAGCTCCCTGCCTCGAATCTCCGCGCGGGTTTGAAGCAGGTGGTCATTGACGATGTCATAGTCCCAGCCATGGGCGACGAGAGTCTTGGGGATGTCGCCATAGCGCATGATGCGCTGCTCCACGTTAAAGATCGCCTTCCGGCGCCAGACCGTGGCCTGAGGCGAATACAACAGCACGCCGCCGGCGAACTCGCCCTGGCGCAGCATGGCCGAACAGCGCGCGACGTAGGCGGCGAGGTCCTTGTACCAGGGCCACCATGGCGCCCAGGGCTGAATGCGCTCGCAGGCGACCATGTCGCGATCTGGCGTGGGCTCGGGCTCCTCGGTATAGAGCCAGCCGTGGTTGTAGAAGCGGGCGATGCCGTCGCGGAGGTGCGCGTCGGTGGCTCGCTTGAGTTCCTCGAGCGAAGCGCGGTAGCGTTCCCTGTGAAGGAACGTGTAAGCCTCCGCCGAAACGAAGGGCCGGCCATAAAAGCGCGCGCCGCTGACAGTGGCCTTTCGCGGATCAGGCACCGTTTCGAAGCGGGCGGTAGTGACTTCGGTCTCGGGCAGGTGCGCGAGCCCCGCGCCTTCGACGATCTCTTCCGTGAACCGGTAATGAGGCTGGATCCGGCCCTTGAGGCCAATGGAAGCGCAGGCTTCGAGGAAGGGCCGGAAGCAGGCATCCAGCGCAATCCCGTGCATGGCCCGGTTCACGTCGTAGCGCACGTCCTCTGTCCGCCGTCCGATGTCGAACCAGAGGGCGGGCAGCAGGGGAGTGAGATCGTATCCCGAGCGGCGGCTGATTTCCGGGAGAGTGCCGTTGCTCCAGAGCAGCGTATTCGCCAGAGGCACCGCTTCGAAGGAATCCGCGAAGATGGATTCGAGAGGCGACGGGATCCACTGGCCGAATTCCTTCTTGAACATGGCGGCGCAGGTGTTCGCATAGCGCCGCATGGCCGCTTCCGAGAGATGATCTACGACCCAGCTCTTGGGCTCTTCGTTCTGCGCCGAGTTCTGTTGCCCGGTGTATTGGAGCCGGAAGGCGAACAGGCGCCACTGCCCTTGCTCGACGCGCCAGCGCCCTGCGTTGCCGTGAAACTCGGAGGTCAGGTCGACCAAAGACGCCGGGTCCAGAGAGTCTTTGCCTGTGATGCGGGCGCCGACGACAGCAACAACCCGCCCTTGGTCTTCCGGGGCGCCCTCGATTGGCGCAATGTGCGCGAACAAGCCGTCGCGGGGCGTCCCGAAGTCTTTGAATGGCGGCAACGGGCCTTCGTATTGGAATGGTCCGGAGAGGTCGAGCCAGGCTGGAGCGAGGACCTTGCTCCGCTCGGTGGGTGGGACGAATGGCGCGCCGAAGTCCCAGCCGGGTGAGAAGACCATGGCGATCTTCATCCCGAGGCGGGCGGCTTCGTTCAGCGCGTGCCGGATCATGCCGGCCCATTCCGGCGAGCCCCACCTCCGGTTGCCAAATTCAGTGAAGCGATAGTAATGAACGATCTCGGCTCCGCCGATGCCAGCGGCCTTCATCTGTTCGAGTTGGGCCGTGATGCCCTGCGGCGTGACGGCGGAACCCGGCCACCACCAGCGGGTTCGCGGTTGAAACTCGACATCGGACGGAGCGCGCCGCCAGAGATCGGAGAGAGTGTCGGGAGCGGCGGCGTCGAGCTGAGAGGCGGCCGCCGGCGCGAGAAAAAAGCGGCGGCGGGTGAGGCTCATCGGACGAGGTTAGCCGTTGGCGCGGGCAGCCAAGACGGCGGCGTTCTCCGCCGCCTTCTTGCGCGGCGCCGGGCGGCTGACAGGTTCGTAGTGAAACCAGCCGGCCATGTACTCATCAGTGACGCGCCGCTTCGCCATAATCATGCGGCGCTTCTCCAACAAGCCGCTCCAGGACTTCACCACCCGCCAGAAAGCCCGCAGCGAGTAGTGCTCATAGAGCAGGCAACAGCAGACGACGACGATGTCGCGAAGCGTGACCGGCAGCCAGTAGCGGCGATAGAGATCCCCGGTCATGTTCTTGACGCGCATCATGAAGCGGTTCTTGACCGAGTGCATGTTGATCTCTTTCGGCAGCGCGCGGCGGTTGCCCGGCAGGACGGCTCGAACGTGGTAGCCGCGGGCGTAGGGAGTGTACAGGCAGCGCCAGCCCATCAACTGGGCTCGCCAGGCGACGTCGGCATCCTCGCGATAAACGAAAAAGTCGCTGTCGAAGAACTCGCCGTCGATGGAGACGTCCTCGATCATGGCGCGCTTGTACAAAGCTGCCGCTGCCGTGGCCCCGAAGACATATTCGCGCTTGAGGTAGTAGCCGTTGTCGATCTCGCGGCTGCCTCGATCCAGATGGCGAAGATTGGGGGTGAAATAGATCCCTGTTGAATCGACCCGCGGCCGTGCGTCGATGTTCAGGTCCGGGCTCATGACCAGCAGCTTGCCGCAGACCGTCCCGATTCGGTTATCCAGCCTGCCGGCTTCCAGCAGCGCCTGGATGAAGTAAGGCATTAAGAGGACATCCGGGTTGAGCGTGAGGATCCAGCTTCCCCGGGCGAGCCGGATGGCCTGGTTCTGGGCCGCCGCGAAGCCGATGTTCTTGTCG
>JACADU010000353.1 GCA_013388415.1 Bryobacteraceae bacterium | reverse complement strand
GCGGCGCACGATGCGGCCAAGGCGGAGCTTGCCGCGGCCGACATCCTTGCGCCGGTGGACGGAGTGATCACCGCGATCAAGAAGAACGCCGGCGAGGAGGTGCAGAAGACGATGCCGGATCTGATCGAGATGAGTCCGGACCTGAGCGTGCTCGAGCTCGTGGTCGAGGCCGACCCGAAAACGGTGAAGAGGATCAAGCCCGGACAGCCGGCGGCGCTGTTGTTGGCGGAGCTGCCGGCGCCGCTGGAGTGCCCGGTGAAGAACGTGGATGGAGAGAAGATTGTCATCGAGTTTTCTTCGCCCACGACGGCGATCCGGCCGGGCATGAGCGCCACCGTGCTGCTGAAGCTCAACTGACCCCCGGCCGGACGTCCGGGACCGCTAACATAAAGGTGGAGTCATTTCGGAGACGACCATCATGGAATTCCTAGCCAGCAGCCTGCTTGAACTGATCACTCAGACCTCGACCAACCTGCCGCCCGACGTCAGGAAGGCGATGAGCTGGGCGATCGGCGCGGAGACGCCGGGCACGCAGTCGCATCAGGCTCTCACGATCATGGGCTCGAACATCGACATGGCGGTGGAAGACGAGGGGGCGATCTGCCAGGACACCGGCATGCCGACGTTCATCGTCCACACGCCCGTGGGCGTCAACCAGCTTGTGATTTCGAAAGCCATCAAGGAGGCTGTGGCGGAGGCCACCAGGCGCGGCAAGCTGCGGCCGAATTCGGTCGATTCGCTCACCGGCGCCAACAGCGGAAACAATCTCGGCGTGGAGACGCCGGTGATCCACTTCGAGCAATGGGAGCAGGACGAGATCGAGGTGAAGCTGGTGTTGAAGGGCGGCGGCTGCGAGAACAAGAACATTCAGTACTCGCTGCCGTGCGAGCTCGAGCATCTCGGCAGGGCGGGGCGGGACCTGGCGGGGGTGAAGAAGTGCCTGCTCCATGCGGTGTGGCAGGCGCAAGGGCAAGGCTGCTCGCCCGGCGCGCTCGGCGTCTGCATCGGCAGCGACCGGGCGCACGGGTACATGCTTGCGAAGATGCAGCTTTTCCGGACGCTGGACGATGTGAACCCAGTGCCGGAGCTGGCGAAGCTCGAAGCCGAGGTTCTGGAGGAGGCGAACAAGCTGGGTGTCGGAGCCATGGGCTTCGGCGGCGGCGTGAGCCTGATCGGGTGCAAGGTGACCGCGGCGAACCGGCTGCCGGCGAGTTTCTTCGTTTCAGTGGCGTACGACTGCTGGGCGTTCAGGCGGCTTGGCGTGAGGCTGGACGCGTCCTCGGGCGCGATCACAGGCTGGCTGTACCGCGATCCGGCGAGGGAGGTCGAGAAGATGGTGGCCCAGGCGGGGCTGCCGCTGACCGGGCGCGAGATCGTTCTCGAACCGCCGCTGACCGCCGAACAGATGCGGAAGCTGAAGGTGGGCGATGTGGTGCTGATCCGCGGCGAGGTGTTCACCGGACGCGACGCCGTGCACGCGCACCTGATGAAGAACCCGCCGCCGGTGGACTTGAACGGCGCGGTGTTGTACCACTGCGGTCCGGTGATGCTCAAGCAGGGCGACGAGTGGTTTGTGAAGGCGGCGGGACCGACTACTTCGATCCGCGAGGAGCCTTATCAGGCCGACGTGCTGCGCAAGTATGGCGTCAAGGCGATCATCGGCAAGGGCGGCATGGGCGCGAAGACGCTGGCCGGATTGAAGGAGTGCGGCGCCGTTTATCTGAACGCCGTCGGAGGCGCGGCGCAGTATTACGCCCGGACGGTGGAGAAAGTGCTGGGCGTGCATCTGATGGAGTTCGGCATTCCGGAGGCGATGTGGCATCTCCGGGTGAAGGACTTCATGGCCATTGTCACCATGGACGCTCACGGCAACTCACTGCATGCCGAAGTGGAAGAGGCCACGGGCCGGGTTCTTGAGACCCTGAAGGCCTGACCGGCCATTGACTGTGTCATGCGCTTACTTTGGCTCTTGCTGGCGGCGGGTGTGATGGCGGCGGAGCTGCCCAAAACCAAGCGGGTCGAGCATGTGGACAGCTACCACGGTGTCCGCGTGGCCGATCCCTACCGGTGGCTCGAGAATCCTGACACGCCGGAGGCGCGGCAGTGGATCGAAGCGCAGAACAACTACACGCGGTCCTTTCTGGATAGGGTTCCCGGGCGGGCGAAGCTGAGAGCGCGGCTGGAAGCGATCCACCGGTTCGACCGTTTCCAGACTTATGGAACGCCCGGCGGCGCGATGGCGGGATGGATCGTGCGCGGCAAGCGCGTCTTCACGTATTTCCAGAAGGGCTCGCAGAACCAGCCGGCGCTGTCGGTGAAAGAAGGCGGCACGGAGCGCGTGCTGCTCGACCCGAACACCATGTCAACCGATGGAACGGCGGCGATCAACAATTTCGCGATCAGCCGTGACGGGCTCTGGCTGGCCTACGCGATTTCAGAAGCAGGGTCAGACTGGCAAAAGTGGCGCGTGCGGAGCGTCGTGACCGGCCGTGATTTGGACGAGACGCTCGAATGGTCGAAGTTCTCCACGGCGGAGTGGGACGCCAATGGAGAAGGCTTCTACTACGGCCGCTATCCGGCGCCGGAAGCGGGAGCGGCGCTGCGCGCGGCCAACCAGGGATTCCAGCTCTGGTATCACAAGCGCGGGACGCCGCAATCGGCGGACCGGCTCATCTACGAGAGGCCGGACCGGAAACTGTGGTTCTGGGATACAACGCTGAGCAAGGACGGCCGGTATCTGGTGCTTGAGATCCGCGAGGGAACGGCGAGCATCAACCGCGTGTACGTGCAGGACCTGGCGGAGGGCGCGCCGATCCAGCCGTTGATCGACGAGGCGTTTTCGGAGTTTCAGTTCCTGGGCAACCGGGGGCGGAAGCTGCTGTTCAAGACGACGTGGCAGGCGCCGCGCGGGCGCGTCATCGAAATCGATCTGGCGGCGCCTGAGCGGGGCCAGTGGCGGCAGATTGTGCCCGAGACGAAAGACACCCTGGAGCAGGCGCAACTGGTGGGCGAGGAACTGGCGTTGCGCTACCTGCGGGACGTTACGGGCGTCGTCGAGATAGTGGGATTGGATGGCGCGGCGCGGCGGCGAGTGCCGCTTCCGCCGAACAGCACGGTGGCGCTTGTTGAGGGATCGACGCGGCACTACGGGATCTCAGGTTTCGCGCAGCCGATGACGATCGTCGAATGCGCCGGGCAGCGGTGCGCGCCTGTCGTGAATCTGCCATTTCCGTTCGATGCTTCCGTCATGGACACGCGGCAGGTGTTTTATGAATCGACCGGCGGCGTGAAGGTACCGATGTTCATCGTGATGCGCAAGGGCACGAAGCTGGACGGGAAGGCGGCGGCGATTCTGTACGGCTACGGCGGCTTCAACGTGTCCGTCACGCCGGCTTTCAACCCGGCGATTGCGGCGTGGGTGGAACGGGGCGGGATCTATGCTGTGGCGAACCTGCGAGGGGGCGCGGAGTACGGCGAGGAATGGCATAAGGCCGGGATGAAGCAGAACAAGCAGAACGTGTTCGACGACTTCATCAAGGCGGCCGAGTGGCTGATTGAGAACAAGTACACGAGCGCGAGGCGGCTGGCGATCCGTGGCGGGTCAAACGGCGGACTGCTTGTGGGCGCCGTGCTGAACCAGCGTCCGGAGTTGTTCGGAGCAGCCGTGCCGGCGGTAGGAGTGATGGACATGCTGCGCTTCGATCAGTTCACGATCGGGGCGGCGTGGGCGAGCGACTACGGGTCGCCGAAGAACCCGGAAGACTTCGCGGCAATTTACAAGTATTCGCCGCTGCACAATATCCGTCAGGGCTGGCGGTATCCGGCGGTGATGGTGACGACGGCGGATCACGATGACCGGGTAGTGCCGGCGCACAGCTTCAAGTACGCGGCGGCGCTCCAGGCGGCGCAGGGCGGGCCGGCGCCGATCCTGATCCGGATCGAGACGAGCGCGGGGCATGGGGCTGGCAAGCCGACGACGAAGAAAGTGGATGAGGACCTCGACGTTTTCTCCTTCTTGGACATGGCGCTGGGGCCGCCAACGCAGCGGTAGTGCGGTTGATGGGGGCGTTTGTTAAGATGGAAGGGTCACCGATGGCCAGGTAGCTCAGTTGGTAGAGCGCGGCCCTGAAAAGGCCGGCGTCGGCGGTTCAAGTCCGTCCCTGGCCACCACTTGTCGATTGTCCGGTCCGAACACAGCCGCGCGCGAGGGAGCGCGTG
>JACADU010000352.1 GCA_013388415.1 Bryobacteraceae bacterium | reverse complement strand
CCTAACCCGGCGTAGCCGGAACCAAACAGGCGGGACTATGATGCTTGCGTGGGCATCGAACTACTGACGGAACGGCACAAGGATCAGATTGCGGGCGTGCTGGGTTGTTGGGACCGGATGCTGGTATTCGGCACACTGCCGAAGATCTGTTACGCCGAGGGGATGACGTCGCTCCTCTATGAGCGGAAGATCCGGATTTTCGACTACCCGAGGTTTGCTGAACCGTTTCGGGACCAATTGCGGGAGAACGCCGAGCGGCTGGCGGCAGCCAGCGGGATCGAGATCGAGTTTCTGCGCAAGCGCAATGTGCGGAAGGAAGACCGGGTAAAGGAGATTCTGTCCAAGCGCGGGGAGCAGCCCGGCTTGGTGTGCATCTTCTCGGCGATGGAGCCTTGCTCGACCTACAAGCCTTGGCATGACAAGCAGAGCGGCAAGACGTACCTGCGGCCTGACGACGGCAAGTGTCTGCACTACTACTTCTATTTCGTCGACGATGAGTTGGGGCTGTGCTACGTACGGGTGCCAACGTGGCTGCCCTGCCGGCTGCAGATCTACTTCAACGGCCACAATTGGCTGGCCGCCCGGCTGCGCAAGCAGAAGATCAGCTACAAACTCGTGGACAACGCCTTTGCCGAAATCGCGAATTGGACGCGGGCCCAGCAGATCGCCGACGGCTGGGAGATCAAGCGGCTGCACGGCAAGCTGGACCAGTTCGCCCAGACCTATTGCCCGATTCACCGCGCGTTCGGCGTGGCCTATCACTGGAGCGTGGACCAGTGCGAGTACGCCACCGACATCGTCTTCCGGCGGCAGACCGATCTGGGAGCCATCTACGGCAACCTGACGCGGACCGCAATCCACACGGTCAAGCCGGACAACATCGCTACCTTCCTGGGCCGCAAGCTCAACGCCCAGTACGAGGGTGAGATGGGCAACCGGTTTAACATTCGCATTGAGGGCACCCGGATCAAACACACGATGGGACCGGTGTCGCTGAAACTCTACGACAAGTTCGGTCTCATTCTCCGGATCGAGACCACGGTCAACGATCTGACCTTTTTCAAGCACTACCGCGAGGTAGAACACCGCGACGGGACCAGGGAAACCAAATGGGCGTCGATGCAGAAGACCATCTACAGTCTGCCCGCGCTGCGCGAACTGCTGGAAGCCGCCAACCGTCGCTACCTGGAGTTCCTGTCAACGATCGAGGATCCGCGGAATGGCCGCGACAAACTCGACAAGTTGTCGCAGCCGGTCCGCCAGCAAGGCCGGTCCTACCCCGGCTTCAATCTCTTCGATTCAGACGACGAAGCCCTCTTCCGCGTCATCGCCCGAGGTGAGTTCAACATCAGCGGAATGCAGAACAAAACGCTCCGCCGCTTCCTGCGCGGCAAGAACAGCGGCCAAGTGTCGCGCTTGCTGAAGCGGCTTCGCCTGCACGGCCTCATCAAGAAAGTGGGCCACGCCTATAAGTACTACCTGACGCGCCTCGGCAAAGACGTTATTGCCACCGGACTCAAACTCAAGGAACTCGTCGTCATTCCCCAGTTGGCCTGCGGCCACTTGGCATGACGCCAACTTCCTGCCAGAAAAGCGCAGAATCTGAATGTAGAGGTACTAAGCCAAGCCGCTGCCTTGCCGGCGCGTCCGCGCGCCGTCTGATGGAGCGCGAAACGGAGCTTCAGGGTGTTGTTAGACTACTAGTGGTGAGGCTGGCTTGGCTTTTCCTGGCAGCAGCAGTAAGCGCAGGTTTCTTCGTAGGCGGGACGTTAGGAGCCGCTCCCCAGAGCAGCGCGAAGAAGGCGCCGGCGAAACCGGCGGCGAAGAGCGCATCGAAGACCGCGGCGAAGAGCTCCAAATCGAAATCGAAGAGCAAGAGCGCAAAGAATCGTAGCCGCCGGCCGGCGGCGCAACAGGCGCCTGACGAGGCGCGCGTGAGAGAGATCCAGCAGGCGCTGGCATCGCGCGGCTACAACATAGAGGTCACAGGCTCCTGGGGTCCGCAGTCGGTGGAAGCGCTGAAGAAGTTCCAGGAAGATCAGAACATCACCAACCTGACGGGGCGAGGCAAGCTGGATCCTCTCACCCTGATCGCTCTGGGCTTGGGCCCGAACCGCCCACCGGCGGCGACAGGCGCGCCCGGAGCGCCCGAGGCGGAACCCGCCCGGGAATCGAAAGTCCCCTAAAAAGCCCGGACAAACAAAAGGAATCAAACCATGATCATTGGCGTAGCTCGAGAAGTGAAAGACCATGAGTCTCGCGTGGGCCTAGTTCCGCACGGCGTGACCGCGCTGGTGGATGCCGGCCATCAAGTGATCGTTCAGTCGCGCGCTGGCACGCTGAGTTCGATCTCCGACGAGGAATATCAGCAAGCCGGCGCCCGCGTCGTCGGGTCCGCCGCGGAGGTGTGGAACGCGGCCGAAATTGTCGTGAAGGTGAAAGAGCCGCAGCCTTCCGAGTATGGCTACTTCAGGCCTGGTCTGACGCTGTTCACGTACCTGCACCTGGCTCCCTTGCCGGAACTGACGCAGAAGCTGATGGAGACCGGGGTGACGGCGATCGCCTACGAGACGATTCAGGAGAAGGACGGGTCGCTGCCGCTGTTGACGCCGATGAGCGAAGTGGCGGGCAGGATGTCGGTGCAGATCGGGGCGCAGTATCTGGAGGCTCCGAACGGGGGCCGCGGGGTGTTGCTGGGAGGAATCCCTGGCGTGGCGCCGGCGAATGTGGTTGTGCTCGGCGGCGGGATCGTGGGACACAACGCCGCGAAGGTGGCTCACGGCATGGGCGCGGACGTGACCATCATCGACAAGAACCTCCAGCGGCTGCGCGAGCTTGACGACATCTACAACGGGCAGGTGAAGACGCTCGCCTCCAACGACTGGACCGTGCGGGAGAGCCTGCGCCATGCGGACATGGTGATTGGCGCCGTGCTGGTCCCGGGGGCGTCGGCGCCGAAGATCGTCAAACGCGACATGCTTTCGGTGATGAAGCGCGGCTCGGTGATCGTCGATGTGGCGATCGATCAGGGCGGTTGCTGCGAGACGTCGAGGGCGACGACGCACACCGATCCAGTCTACTTCGTCGATAACGTTTTGCATTACTGCGTGTCGAACATGCCCGCGGCGGTGCCCCACACCTCGACCTATGGTTTGACCAACGCGACGTTCCCCTATCTGATGCAGTTGGCCCAGCTCGGTCCGGAGAGAGCGATTGCGGCGAATCCGGCGCTGGCGCTCGGCGTCAATACCTACAAGGGCAAGTGCGTGTACCCGGCGGTGGCGGAGAGCCAGTCGATCGGGTGGGCCGATTTGAAGAGCCTGCTGTAAAAGTCGGAACTTGAGTGGAGCGGCGCGGGCGCGCTAGCCTGTAGGTTTCCCCGCACATGGCAAACCTGTATCCCCTGCGCGCACTGCGCTACACCGCAAAGGCCGGCTCTCTCGATGATCTGGCGACGCTGCCTTACGACGTGATCGGCGAGGAACTCGAGGCCGATTACCGCGCCCGCAGCCCCTACAATTTCGTATCGCTCATCCTGCCGCACGGCGACTATGCCGGCGCCGCGGCCCGGTTACGCGCCTGGATCAGCGAGGGCGTTCTGGCGCAGGACTCCGAAGAAGCCCTGTTTGTCTACGAACAGGTATTCCCCTCCCCCGCCGACGGCGCGATTCTCACCCGCCGCGGGTTCATCGGCTTGAGCGACACCGAGGACTACGGCAAGACCGTCTTCCGGCACGAGCGGACCATGAGCGGTCCGAAGGAGGACCGCTTCCGGCTGCTGGAGGCGACGAGAGTTCAGTTCGATTCCATCTTCATGCTCTTCCCGGACGCAGACGGAGCGGTGGAGAAGCAACTGGCGGCGGTTTGCGCGGCGCCGCACGACGGCGAGTACACCGATCAGGAAAAAACCCTGCACCGCATCTGGCGGGTCACTTCGCCCGAGTGGATTGCGGCAATCCGGCAACTGATGGCGCCGAAACCGCTGCTGATCGCCGACGGCCATCACCGCTACGAGACCGCGCTGCGGATGGGCCATCCGCGCACAATGATGACGTTCGTGAGCCTGGAATCGCCCGGCTTGCGGAGCTTCGCCACGCACCGGATTGTGCATTCGGTAGCAGGGTTCAGCGACTCGGCGTTTGTGGAGAAGCTGGCCACGGTTGGAACGGTTCGCAAGGGCGGGCGGCCAGAGGAGTTCGAACAGCGGCCGTCGGGCAAGATGAGGTTCGGGGTGCTGCTGGCGTCGGGCTATTGGGAGGTCGAAATCCCCGGCGCGGAGGCCGAACTGAACGTCGCTTCGCTTCAGGAACGGATCCTGACGCCCCTGCTCGGCATCACCCCCGAAGTGGTGACGGCAGGGACGAACTTGCGGTACAAGCGGACTCTCAAGGAGGCGGTCGCCGAAGTCCGGGAGCATGGCGCGCAGATCGCCTTCCTGCTTGAGGACCTGCCGGTCGACGCCGTGGCGCGCGTCTCCTTCGGCGGCGTCTGCCTGCCGCAGAAAAGCACTTTCTTCTACCCGAAACTGGGCAGCGGGCTAGTGCTGTACCCGCTCGAGTAGGCCGCAATCGGGAATAAGATAGGTGTCAGCGAAAGCGGCTACCATGTCTTATTCCGAACAGTCTGCAACTTCTCTTACGCGGCGTGGATTCGTCGCCGCGACGGCGTTGTCATCGAGCAGGGTCCTGGGGGCGAACGACCGCGTCCGCCTCGGAGTGATCGGCAATGGCGGCCGTGGCCGGCATCTGATCCGCATGGCGCAGTTGGCGGGGGGCGCCGAGTTCGTCGCGCTCTCCGACGCCTGGGCCACACGGATGGACGAGGCGCAGGCCGAAATCACCAAAGGCGGCGGGGGCGCCTGCGCGAAGTTTCCGGATTACCGCCGCCTGCTCGAGCGCAAGGACATCGACGCCGTCATCGTCGCAACCACCGACCACCATCACTCCCGCATGACCGTCGCGGCCGTTCAGGCGGGCAAGGACGTCTTCGTCGAAAAGCCGATGGTCAGCCTGCCGGACGAAGGCCTTGCTGTGGTCAGGGCGGTGAAGGCCTCGAAGCAGGTGGTGCAGGTGGGTGTTCAACAAAGGTCGATTTCACACTTCATCGAGGCCAAGCAGCGTTTCTTCGACTCGGGCGCGATTGGCGATGTCCATATGGTGAGGACCTACTGGAACGCCAATACAGGCTACCTGACGAAGGTCCCGCCGGGGATGGAGAAGAAGCCCGCGGATCTTGATTGGGACGCGGTGCTGGGCTGGCTGCCGAAGCGCCCGTGGACGCCGTGGCTCTATTTCAACCGGTTCGCCTCCTGGGAGTTCTCCTCGGGGGGGCAGACCGGCGGGCTGTTCGTGCACCTGATCGACGTAGTCATGTGGTACCTCGGGTTGACGAAGCCGCAGACCTGCGTGGCGCTGGGCGGGATTTACCAGTATAAGGACGAGCGCGACACGGCGGACAACATCAACATGATCGTGGCTTACCCGCAAGAAGTGAACGTCACGTTCGAGGCGACGATTTCGGACCTGAACCCGCGGGAAAGCGTCGATATCGCGTTCCTGGGAACCAAAGGGCGGCTTCACATTTTCCGCAGCGGTTACCGGTTTCTGCCTGCGGGCGGAGGCGAGCCGGTGCTCGCCAAGGGCGGTCCGGAGCCGCCGCACATGGGCAATTTCCTTGAATGCGTGAGAACTCGAAAGACGCCGAACGCAAATGTGGTCGACGGGCACTACGGCTCGATGGCCTGCTACATGGGCAACGTAGCCTATAAGGAACGGCGCGTGGTGAACTGGGATTCGAAATGGGACGTCTAGCCTTCTTGCTCGTTCTCGCGCCGGCTCTGGCCGGCGCGCAAGCGGTTCCGGATGAGTTCTTTTTCGAGAAGGATCGCCTCAGGGTGCTGATTGTCACCGGGCGCAACAATCATGACTGGCGCGCTACAACGCCGTTCCTCAGGCGGGTCCTCGATGCGGCCGGCAAGTTCGATGTGAGGGTGACGGAGGAGCCAGGGTCGCTCAGCGCGGAGAGCCTTCGGCCTTACGACGCGCTGGTGATCAACTACTGCGGTCCGCGCTGGAGCTCCCAGACGGAGAAGGCGGTGGAGGACTTCGTGCGCGGCGGCAAAGGCATGGTGGTGATCCACGCGGCGGATTACCCGTTTGGCGAGCTGCCCGTCCTCGGGGAAAAAATGACGAACACAAAGATCCGGCAGAAGCCCTGGCCCGAGTGGGCCAAGATGGTGGGCGCCCGCTGGAGCGAAGCCGAACCAAGAACGGGCCACGGGACGCGCCACGCTTACCGCGTGACATGGAAAGACATGGAACACCCCATCGCGCGCGGCCTGGAAAGGGATTTCCTCATCAGCGACGAGCTGTATCACAATTTCCGGCTCGAGCCCGGCATCCATATCCTCGCGGCGGCGTTCGACGCGAAGCAAATGCGCGGGACCGGCAAGGAGGAACCGCTGATCTGGACTGTGGCCTATGGCAAGGGGCGCGTCTTCCACACCGCTCTCGGGCACGATGTGGACGCGATGCAGGCGCCTGGATTCGTTGTCTCCTACGCGAGAGGAGTTGAGTGGGCGGCGCGAGCCGCGGTGACGCTTCCGGCCACCATCAGCCTGAACCCGAAGGACAAGGACGCCGTGAGAGTCCTGCTTGTGACAGGCGGCCACGATCACGAGGCGTCGTTCTATGCGATTTTCGAGGGCCACCGCAACATCCGCGTCAATGTCGATCCCCACCCTGTCGCCTTCCGGAAGGACCTGCGCAAGGACTACGACGTCATCGTGCTCTATGACTCGGTGCAGGAACTGCCGGAGGTTCAGCGGAAGAACCTGAGGGCCTTCGTCGAAAGCGGCAAGGGACTGGTGGCGCTCCATCATGCGGTCGTGGACCTGACCGGTTGGGAGTGGTGGTGGCGCGAGGTCATCGGCGGGCTGTATGTGCTGAAGGCCATGCCCGGGATGCCGGCTTCCACGTACCTCCATGACGTGGAGATGGTCGTGAACCCGGTGGGCAGCCACCCCATCGTGAAGGACCTGCCGCAGATGCGGCTCTACGATGAGACCTACAAGCAGGTGTGGTTGAGAGAAGGCGTCGAACCGTTGCTGACGGCCGATCATCCAACCAGCGATAAGGTGATTGGATGGATCGGGCCGTGCACGACGTCGAAGGTGGTGGTGCTGCAACCGGGCCATGGGCGGGAGTCGCACGAGAGCCCCTGGTACCGGACGCTGGTGTCCCGGGCGGTCTTGTGGAGCGCAGGCCGGCTTTAGCCGGAAGCGCTGGCTACACGCGGTAATGATCGGCGCGCCATACTTTGACAGCGCGCTTGATCTGGTCCATGTTAAGGCCTTCTTCGGCAGCCCTGCGGCAGAGATCGGCGAATTCGGCGTCGCTCGCAAACCGCAGGGCGACAATCTGCTTGACCGTAAGCCGCGGATCAAGCAGCCTTCCCGTCAGGACGTAGTGGCGCAAGTTCTCCTCCGCGCGGATGGCGCGGTCCTGCGCCTTGAGCGGGAAAATTCGGCAGAAGAAGAAGAGCAGAATCATGCAAACCGTCAGCACCGCAATCAGAGAGGCGCTGTACAAGCGCTGATGATCGCCGATGGACTTCCAGAGATTGACGCAGGAGCCAATGAACGTCAGAACGAGGAGCCCGAACAGCACTCCATGGAACATGGGCACGATCCGGGCGTGGTGGGCGTAGTTCTGTTCTTCCACGAGAGTGTCTCCACTTGAAACAGAGTACGCCAGAGCTGCCGGGCATGGCAGAGGGAGTTGAGAGGGGATCGGCGGCTGCGGCATCATGAATGGAATCCGTCAGGGCCCGCCGGATGCTCGAAAGGCCGGGCGCTGCATGTGAGGTGACGCGATGCCGCTGAAGGTGGGATTCATCGGAGTTGGCGAGGTGTGCCGGTGTTTGGCGCCCGCGATGGAACAGCGGGGCGTGGAGGTGGCCGGCTTTGATGCCGATGCGGCGAAGGCGGCGGCGGGCGGCATCAGGCTCTTGCCGCTGGCCGAGCTGATTGGCTGGGCCGATTATGTGCTTTCGACAGTGACTGTCTCACAGGCGGTGATCGCCGCGCAGTCCTGCGCGCTGCATCTCTCCCCCGGCAAAGTCTACGTGGACCTGAATTCAACGTCGCCGGAGGTGAAGCGGCGGATTGAAGCCATCATCGCGGCGCCGGGCGCGGATTTCGTCGAGGGGGCGATCCTCGGCGCGGTCGGCGTGAGCGGGGCCCGGACGCGCATTCTGACCGGCGGCAAGAAGGGCAGGATCGCGGCGGAAACGCTGGCGCAAGCGGGGTTGGCGGCAACATTCTACAGCGAGGAAACAGGAAAGGCATCGACGTTCAAGATGCTCCGGAGCGTCTTCTCGAAAGGGCTGGAGGCTCTAATTCTCGAATTGCTGATCGCCGGCAGGCGCGCGGGGATTGAAGAGGATCTGTGGGCGGACATCAGCGAGTTCATGAGCGGCCATTCGTTCGATGAAGTGGCCGGGAACTGGGTGCGGAGCCATGGGCCGGCCTGCGAGCGGCGGCGCGACGAAATGGCGCAGGTGAACGAAGTATTGAGGGGCATCGGGGTGGAAGGACTCATGAGCGAGGCCACTGAAGCATTCTTCCGGCGTTCGACCGAACTCGGCCTGCGGAAGAAGTTCCCGCTGAAGGCGGCTTCAACGGGAGAGGTCGTGGCGTTTCTTGAAGGCAGGCTGCGATGACGGAAGCATCGCGGCGGCTCGTCAAGCTCGATCCGGCGAGGACGATGGAAGCGGCCGGAACCCTGGCGCACGCCTTCATGAACGATCCGCTCCAGACTTACACATTCCCGGATCCGGCGCAGCGAGCCGAGATTTCGGTCCCGCATTTCGAGTCAATGGTCCGCTACGGCCTGCTCGCCGGAGAGGTGTGGGTGACCGAGGGCAGCATTGACGGCGTGGGAATCTGGCTGCCGCCGGAGCACCGTCAGTACAGGGAGGAACTGTTCGAGGAGGCGGGATTCAACCGGTTGCCCGGCGTAATGGGCGAGGAAGCGTTCTCGCGGTTCATGACGGTCATCGAGCACCTGGAGGAGTTGCACAAGCGGGACGTGCCTGAGCCGCACTGGTACGTGATGGTGCTGGGCGTGGACCCGCTGCATCAAGGCAAAGGATTGGGGCGGCTGCTCCTGCGCGCGTGTTGCCGGCTTGCCGGCGCCCGGCAGGTTCCCTGCTATCTGGAGACGGCTCAGCCGGCGAACGTCGGCTTCTACACGAGCCACGGCTTCAGAGTGCTGGTGGAGGGCATTGAGCCGGTCAGCGGTTTACGTTACTGGACTTTCCTCCGCGCACCGAGCTGACGCCGGTCATCTCCGCGGCTTCGAACTTTTGAACGAGAGCCGGGCTGGACTTCACGAGCGCAATGTTGGCCGGCGAGGCCAAAGAACCCCAACCTGACGTCTGGCCTTTCGCCGCGAGGACCGCGGCACGCAGCGCGAGAATGCCCGGGACGTATTCTCTGGCCTCCAGCCTGTGTTTTCTCAGGATCGCCACCGACCCCGGGTCGGCGGCGAGGTCCTTCGCCTGTTCGCTCAGGGGCTTCTTCATTCGGTCCATCAGATCCTGTTGCCAGTTGGGCTGCTTCAACGTGTAGCCGGTCAGTTCGGCCATCGCGCCGCAAATTCGATTGGCCTGATCGAGATTGAGCTTGAAACCGCCTACGTCCTGTTTGATCTCCGGCGTGATGTTCTGGGCAATTCCGGAGACAGCGGTGAGCACGAGCAGCGCGGAATGGATGAGTAAACGCATTGGCCCCTCCATGCAGGAAACCAGTGTGCCATAGAATCAGGCGGTCCGGCCGGCGGTGTCAGCGGACGGAGAGAGGCGGCGGGGGCGTATCCACGCCCTGGTTCCGGGCGGCAAGTTCGGCGCGGAGCTTCGCGGCGAGCGCCTGGTCGGAGGTGAAGCGGCCGATGCGCTCGGAGGGATCGTCGTCGAGATGGAAGAGTTGGCTTCTCCGTTTTCACGCCGCACGCGGCCATGATGGTGGCGGCGAAATCCATGGAGGCGCACGGAACAGCGCTGGCCGAACCGGGCCGGGTGACGCCGGGCCAACACATCAAGCCCGGCACGTGAATGCCGCCTTCCCACAGTGTGCCCTTTGGGTGGAACCAGGGGCGGTTGTCGCTCAAGCGCTCTGCGCCGTTATCGTGCGTGAAGACGACCGGCGTATCGCGCGCGGCGTTGAGCCGTTCCAGCGTATCGAGAACCCGGCCCGTGCCTTGGTCCATACCCTTCTTACTTGAGCGGCGTTTCGTTGTGCCACCAGCCGGGCGCGCCGCCGATCCGCTGATGGGAGTACATGTCGACGTTACCGCTGAGAAGGCCGTAGAACTCGTCGAGGCCGTGCGCCCGCGGCAGCGTGTCGCCGTCCATGCCGAGGCGCCACTTGCCCATCAGAGCAGTGCGGTGG
>JACADU010000084.1 GCA_013388415.1 Bryobacteraceae bacterium | reverse complement strand
GATGAAATCCGTCGGCGAGGTCATGGCCATCGGCCGCACCTTCCGCCAGGCCCTCAATAAGGGCATCCGCGGCCTCGAAACCGGCAAGTCCTCTTCGGCCACGGTCTACGACGAAAACCTCATCCCGCAGCGCCTCATCACCCCCAACCCCGAGCGCCTCGCCTATGTCCGCTTCGCCCTCCAGCGCGGCTACTCGGTCGACGACGTCTTCGAAATGACGAAAATCGATCCGTGGTTCCTCCGCCAGATTCAGGCCGGCCTCGACTTGGAAAACGAACTCCAGCAGACCACGTTCGACTCGGTCACCCCAGCCCAGCTCCGCCGCGCCAAGCGCGACGGCCTCGGCGACAACGCCCTCTCCCGCCTCTGGAACGTCCAGCCGCTCGACGTCCGCCGCAAGCGCAAAGAACTCGGCATCACTGCCGTCTTCAACCGCGTCGACACCTGCGCCGCCGAATTCGAGTCCTTTACCCCCTACCTCTACTCCTCCTACGAGTCCGAGTGCGAGGCCGAACCTTCCAACCGCAAGAAGGTCATGATCCTCGGCTCCGGCCCCAACCGCATCGGCCAGGGCGTCGAGTTCGACTACTGCTGCTGCCACGCCTCCTTCGCCCTCCAGGATTTCGGCGTCGAGTCCATCATGGTCAACTGCAACCCCGAGACCGTCTCCACCGACTACGACACCTCGGACCGCCTCTACTTCGAACCCCTCACCCTCGAAGAGGTCCTCAACATCTACGACACCGAGAAGCCCGACGGCGTCATCGTCCAATTCGGCGGTCAGACCCCCCTCAATTTGGCCTTGCCACTGAAAGCCGCAGGCGTTCCCATCATCGGCACCGACCCCGAAAACATCGACCTCGCCGAGGACCGCAAACTCTTCGGCAAGCTCCTGGACAAGCTCGGCATCCCCTCGCCTCCCTACGGCACCGCCACCTCCATCGACGAAGCCTGCGACGTCGCCCGCCGCCTCGGCTACCCCGTCCTCGTCCGCCCCTCCTACGTGCTCGGCGGACGCGCCATGGTCATCGCGTATGAAGAAGAAACCGTCCGCCGCTACATGCAGGAGGCCACTCTCTACTCGCCTACCCGCCCCGTCCTCATCGACAGCTTCCTCGAAGATGCCGTCGAAGTCGACGTCGATTGCCTCTCCGACGGCCAAAACGTCCTCATCGCCGGCGTCATGCAGCACATTGAGGAAGCCGGCATCCATTCGGGCGACTCCTCCTGCGTCCTCCCCCCTCAGTCCCTCTCCGCACGCGATGTCGACGTCCTCAGGGACTACACCGTCCGGCTCGCCCGCGCCCTCAACGTCATCGGCCTCATGAACGTCCAGTACGCCATCAAGGACGGCCAGGTCTTTGTCCTCGAAGTGAACCCGCGCGCCTCCCGCACCGTCCCCTACGTCGCCAAAGCCACCGGCGTCCCGCTGCCCAAAGTCGCCGTCGGCCTCATGCTCGGCAAAAAACTCCCCGAACTCGCCCACCTCACCGGCGGCCACGTCGAAGGCGTCCTCCCCGTCAAACAGGTCTGCGTCAAGTCCCCCGTCTTCCCCTTCAACAAGTTCCTCGGAGTCGACCCCGTCCTCGGCCCTGAAATGCGCTCCACCGGCGAAGTCATGGGCGTCGGCGAGAACTTCGGCGAGGCCTTCGGCAAAGCCCAGATCTCCGCCGGCATGCCCCTGCCCTCTTCGGGCACGGTCTTCTTCAGCGTCAACGACCGCCACAAGTTCGAAGCCGTCGAGATGGCCCGCGCGCTCGTTGAACTCGGCTTCACCCTCGCCGCCACCCGCGGCACCGCCGCCGCCTTCAAACAAGCCGGCATCCCCGTCCGGACCGTCTTTAAGGTCAACGAAGGCCGGCCAAATGCCCTCGACATCATGAAGCGCGGCGACGTGAAACTCGTCGTCTACACCACCACCGGCTCGCATTCCTTCGTCGACGAACGCGCCATCCGCCGCACCGCCATCCAATGGCGCGTCCCCTGCATCACCACCATCTCCGCCGCCAAGGCAGCCGTTCAGGCCATCGAAAGCCGCCGCCGCGACCCCCTCCGCGTCTGGTCCCTCCAGGAGATGCACGCTGAATGAAACTGAAGCCCCTTGCACTCTCGCTGAGCGCCTCCGCGCCGCCTCCGTGCATCAAATGGAATGTGATGACCATGAAACGATCCCTTTTCGTACACGCTTTGGCCGCCCTCCTCGCCGCCCCGCTGTTCGCCCAGATGAAGGTCGAAACCGCCGGTGCGCCTCCCTCCGAAGCCGCTGCCCTCGCTCCCGCCCTCGCCAGGGAAGGCGTCAAGGTCCTCAAAGAGGACGGCTCCGTTCTCTGTGAAATGTGGTTCGTCTCCGCTCTGCCCTCCGGCGCTGCCGCCGAGGAAAGCGCCAGCTTCGCCGGCACCCCCCACGGCGCGCTGCTCGGCGTCGCCCGTTTCCCCAACCGCCATAGCGACCGCCGCGGACAGACCATCAAACCCGGCGTTTACACCATGCGGTACAGCCTGTTTCCCTTGAACGGCGACCATCAGGGTGTCGCCCCGCAACGCGATTTCATCCTCTTCTCCCCCGCCGCCACCGATACCGACCCCGCCGCCAGACCCAATTTCGAAACCCTCATGGACATGAGCCGTAAGGCCTCCGGCACCCCCCACCCGCTCGTCCTCAGCTTCTGGAAGGACGAATCCGGCGCCGCCCCCGGCGTCGAAGCCGCGGGCGACTCGGACCGCGTGCTCCACACCAGAATCGGCGCTGTCCCCGCCGCCATCATCATCGTCGGCAGACACGAGGGCTGAAGTGTGCCCCTCTGGTCCTGGCTCCTGCTTGCCCTCTTCACCCTCCCGGCCGCAGGTCTCCTTTACCAGTGCATCGGACTCCGGCGCGATCGCCGCCGCTTCCCGCCCCCAGGTCGCTTTGTCACCCTCGATTCGGGCCTGCGCCTCCATTTGGCCGCCACCGGCCACGGCCCCGCCGTCTGGCTCGAGGCCGGCCTCGCCGCCTCCTCCGTCGGCTGGCGGCCCGTCGCTAACGCCTTTGTTAACGCAGGCTTTCGCGTCCTCGCCATCGACCGCGCCGGCTACGGCTGGAGTGACCCCCCACGCACTCCCCGCTCCCTCGAAAACCTCCTCGGCGAACTCCGCCAGGCCGTCATCGCCAGCGGCGCGCCGCTCCCGCTGATCATGGCCGGCCACTCCTTCGGCGGGCTCCTCCTCCGCCACTACGCCGCCCTCTACCCCTCCGACGTCGCCGCTCTCATCCTCCTCGACCCCCTCGAACCCTCCGAGTTCCACCCCCTCAGCCGCTTCCAGGCTGCGCGCCTCCGCTACGGCATCCGCCTATCCCGCCGCGGCGCTGTCCTCGCCCGCTTCGGCGTCG
>JACADU010000276.1 GCA_013388415.1 Bryobacteraceae bacterium | reverse complement strand
TGCACCGGAGGCGGGCTCACACAGCCCTCCGACCCTCCCGGCAACCGCTATCACAATCCGCTGCTCAAAGTGAACGGCAAGTGGGAGAAGCGCCAAGGCTACTGCACCGACATCTTCTTCGACGAGACCATCCGCTTCATCGAGAAGAACCAGAGCAGGCCGTTCTTCGCCTACCTGGCCACCAACGCTCCGCACACTCCGCTCGAAATCGACGACGAATACTGGAAACCCTACGCGGCGAAAGGCCTGGACGAAGTGACAGCCAGGGTCTATGGAATGTGCCGGAACCTCGACGACAACATGGGCAGGCTGCACGCCGCGCTCGAGCGGATGAAACTGGTTGAAAACACCATCCTGATCTTTCTCACCGACAATGGCCCCCAGCAAGCCCGCTATGTGGCCGGAATGCGCGGGCGAAAGGGCACTGTCTATCAGGGCGGCATCCGCGTCCCGTTCTTCTTACGCTGGCCGGCGCGGCTCAAGCCGGGCAGGATCGGGCGCATCGCCGCTCACATCGACGTCTTGCCGACGCTCGCCGAGGCTTGCGGGGCGAAACTTCCGAATGACCGGAAAATCGACGGCCTCAGTCTCATGCCCTTACTGCGCGGCCAGGCGGCAGAATGGCCCGAACGCACGCTCTACACGCAGTGGCACCGGGGCGACGCGCCCGAGCTGTTTCGCGCCAGTGCCGCCCGGACCCAGCGCTACAAGCTCATCGACGGAAAGGAACTCTACGACCTCGAGTCCGATCCCGGCGAGGCGAACGATCTCGCAGCCCAACACCCGGAAATCGTCAGCCGCATGCGAAAGGGCGTTGAAGACTGGTTTCGGGACGTGAGCGCCGAGCGCGGCTACGCGCCGCCCCGCATCCATCTGGGCGCGCCGCAAGAGCCGGAAACGACCCTCACGCGGCAGGACTGGCGTGGAGGCCGCGCCGGCTGGAACCCCGGCGACGTGGGGCATTGGGAGGTCGAAGTGGCGCGAGAAGGAACGTACGAACTGACCGTCCGCTTCCCCAAAGCCTCCGAGCCCGGCGTGGCCGAAGTGAAACTCGGCGCCTTCACCGGATCGCAGAAGTTCAAGGCGGGCGCCGAGGCAGCCGTCATCGCCGGAGCGAAACTGCGGCGCGGCCCCGGACGCCTGGAGCCGGCCGTCCGCGGCGGAGGCAAGGGCGTCGCCCCAACGTATGTCGACGTGAAGTTCGTCTCACTCTGACGCGTGCTACACTTGTTTGCGTGAAAAAGCGGAACGTCACGATATCATTGCCCGAGGATCTGTTGAAAAGACTCAAGGTCCTTGCCGCCCTTCGTGACACTTCGGTCACTGAACTGATCCGCCGTGCCGCAGCCCAAGCCGCGAACGAATGTGAATCGTATGAAGAGGCTCGCGACGCCATGATGACGGCGATCAGGCGCGCCCGTGACCTTGGCACGAAGGGCAGAATCGCGTGGAGCCGCGAGTCTTTGCATGACCGAGAAGCACTTCGTTGATACCAACGTCTTGATTTATGCGTTTGATGGCGGCGCCGGCGAGAAGCATGAGCGTTCCGCTCAGCTTTTGGAGGACCTCTGGAATCGCCGCTGCGGCTGCCTGAGTATTCAGGTGCTCCAGGAGTTTTACGTGAACGCCGCGAAGAAGCTGAAGATGACATCCGGCGAAGCGTTCTTGCACATCCAGCGATTCGCGAAATGGCAAGTGCATCGCCCGGACCCGGAGGACATTCTGCAAGCGATCAGAATGCAGCAGGCGCATTCAGTCTCGTTTTGGGATGCCATGGTCGTCAGAAGCGCCCAGCAACTGCAATGCTCCATCCTGTGGTCTGAGGATCTCAACGCCGGGCAGAACTATGGGGGCGTTCTCGTCAGGAACCCCTTCCTCCCTGCTCACCGCAGGCGGCCCAAAGCTCCAGGTCAGCCCAGGTGAAGCGGCGCTTCATCCGGTGGAACATCGGCAGCCGGCTTCGCGATGTCTTTGTACACGAGGTTCAGCAGGGGCGGTGCGACGACGGTCGTCATCACCGCCATGAACACGGCGACGCCGTAAGCCTCCTGCCCGATCGCCCCGCGGCTGATGCCGATCTGCGCGATCACCATTCCGACTTCGCCCCGGGGCACCATGCCGATCCCGATGCGCGCCGCGTCCTTCCATCCGAGTCGCCACGCCGCCGCGCCGCAGCCCAACGCCTTCGAATTCACTGCGGCGATCAGAATCGCGATTCCCATCGCCAGCGAACTGCCGCTTGCGAACGCGTGGATGTCCAATTGCAGTCCGATTGAAGCCAGGAAGAACGGCACCATCAACTCGCCCGCCCCGTGGACCAGCGTGTGGAGACGCTTGGACGCAATCTCGGCGAGCGCCATGCCCGCCAGGAAGGCGCCAACAATCGCCGCCACGCCAGAGACGCTCGCCAGCAACGCCATTCCGAACAGGAACGTGACGGCGATGGCGTACTCGCTCTCAGGCACTCGCATCCGCTCGGCGAGCTTCGGAACCACGATGCGCGCGGCGTCGGTTCCATACTTGGCGATCGCCACGACAAAGCCGATCGACACCACTGTGGTGGTCAGAAGTCCTGTGTAGTCGATCCCTTTGCCCTCGCCCATCGAGGAGACAACCGCGAGAACCAGCAGACCGAGGACATCGTCAATGATCGCCGCGCCCAGAATAATCTTCGCTGTCCGGTGCTCGAGAAGCCCCTTGCTGGATAAGACCTGCGCCGTGATGCCGACGCTGGTGGCCACCATCGCCGCCCCCATGAAAAGCGCTTCCGCCTGAGGATGCTTCGCGCCGATGTAGATGGCGTAGCCCATCACGAAAGGCACCAGCACTCCGGAGACCGCCACCAGCAGAGCGGTCTTGCCGACGCGCAGGAGTTCGCTGACCTTCACCTCCAGCCCGACCTGAAAGAGCAGAAACATCACGCCCAGCTCCGCAAGAGCGTGCAGCAGGTCGTTGTACTGGATCAGATTCAGCAGGCTGGGTCCGAGCAGAATCCCGGACAGCAGCCCGCCGACGATCCCCGGCATCCGGACGCGCTCGGCAAGCTCGGCCAGCAGCTTGGCCGCGCCGAAGACAAGCAGCATTTGCAGCGCGAGTTGATCCACGCCGGAGCCTGCGAGAAACGCCAGTGGAAGGATCATTGCTTTTCAATAGGATAGCCCCATCGCTTCCGCCGCCGCTCTCTTCGGCCCCGCCCGATAAGTTTTTTTGTTCGCATCCAAAACATTTATCTGTTAGTCACTCTTCAACCGGCGTTGTACGATGAGAAACCAAACAGCGGGAATTCCGCGAACTCGTCCCGCCCGGTCGGCGGCAGAGGGAGTTCCCCACCCGCGCAGCCCTCGTCCGGCCTGCCTGAGCCCGTTCCGGGCCCGCACCTGTCATCGCCGCTGAGCCCCAGTCCGGTTCCCACGATGGCCGCTCCTCGATCCTCGAGGACCCAACGTTCGAAGAGGAGACTATTGCCGAGTGTTGAAGAAGATGTGTCTGGCCTTTCCCCTCATGCCTCTGGCCATGGCTCAGCCCGCGCCCGACGCGCTGGCGAAGGAGGTCGAATCTCTCAAGAGCGCGGTGAGCGCGGCTCAAACGTCTGGCGACAACGCCTGGATGCTGGCCAGTTGCGCGCTCGTCCTGCTGATGACCGGTCCGGGTCTCGCGCTGTTCTACGGCGGTTTGGTGCGAAAGAAGAACGTGCTGGGCACTCTCATGCACAGCTTCGTCCTCATGGCGCTGGCGACGGTGGTCTGGGCTGTCATCGGCTACAGCCTTTCGTTCGGCGAGGGCAATGCGATCATCGGCGGAACCCAGTACCTCTTTCTGAATGGAGTCGGAACTGATCCCAACGCCGACTACGCCGCCACCATTCCGCAGTTGACCTTCATGGCCTTTCAGTTGATGTTCGCCATCATTACGCCGGCGCTCATCTCCGGAGCCTACGCCGAGCGCATCAAGTTCAGCGCGATGGTGCTTTACACGACGCTCTGGCTGTTTATCGTCTACTTCCCGATGGCCCACATGGTCTGGGGCAAGGGCGGACTTCTCAACGCCTTCCTCGGCGGCAAGATCCCGTGCTTCGACTTCGCGGGCGGCACCGTCGTCCATATCACCAGCGGCGTGTCCGCGCTCGTCGCGGCCATCTATCTCAAACCGCGCAAGGGCTATGGCGTCGACCCCATCCGCCCGCACAATCTGGTGCTCAGCTTCACCGGAGCCTGCCTGCTCTGGTTCGGCTGGTTCGGTTTCAATGCCGGCAGCGCGCTCGGCTCTGGCGGTCTGGCGTCCTCGGCGTTCGTCGCCACTCACTTTGGGGCCGCCGCCGCGACAGTGGGCTGGCTGCTCGCGGAATGGATGAAATCAGGCAAGCCCTCCATCCTCGGCGGCATCTCCGGCTCGGTGGCCGGTCTCGTCGCCATCACCCCCGCCAGCGGCTTCGTCAAACCGATGCCGGCTCTTCTCATCGGGTTCATCGCCGGCGTCGTCTGCTACCTCATGGTGACGGCCGTCAAGAACAAGTTCGGCTACGACGACTCGCTCGACGCCTTCGGCGTCCATGGCGCGGGCGGGACGCTTGGCGCCATCCTCACCGGCGTCTTTGCCACCAACGCCGTCAACAACGCGCTCAAGGACGCCAGCGGCAATCCGCTGCCCCTCGGCCTTGTCGACGGCAATGCCGCGCAGATCGGCAATCAGGCCATCGGCGCCGGCATCGCCATCGCGCTCGGACTCGTAGGCAGCTTCATCTGTCTGAAGGTTGCGGACATGGTGTGCGGCCTACGCGCATCGGACGAACACGAAACCGAAGGCCTCGATCTCTCCATGCACGGTGAGGAAGGCTACAATCTTGAGGCTTGAGGGGGGAGACATCTACCATGAAGAAAATCGAAGCCATCATTCAGCCGTTCAAGTTTGAAGAAGTCAAAGAGGCGATCAAGGCCATTGGCGTCGACGGCATGACCATCACCGACGTCCGCGGCCATGGCCGCCAGAAAGGACACAAGGAAGTCTATCGCGGGCAGGAATACCAGGTGGACCTGCTGCCGAAGGTCAAACTCGAGTTGATCGTCCCGTACGCGCGCCTCGATGAAGTGGTTTCGGCCATTTCCAGGGCCGCCCGGAGCGGGAAGATCGGCGACGGCAAGATCTTCGTCCTGCCTGTCGAAGACGCCATCCGGATCCGGAATGACGACCGCGGCGAAGCAGCGCTCTAGGGAAGAACTGGAGCAACTCAAGACGCGCTTTCTCGAGGACGGACGCCCCGCGCCCGTCCTCGCCGCCCGCACCGCCGCCGTGGACACCATCGTCACCGCGGCGTGGGCGGCATCCCTCGGCGCATGCGCCGGGTCCAGCCTCACGCTGCTTGCCGTCGGCGGCTACGGGCGCCGCCAGCTCTTTCCCCACTCCGACATCGACCTGCTTCTGCTCGCGCGCCGGCCCATCGACAAACCCGATGCCAAAGCCGCCCTCGGCGAGTTTCTCCGCCTTCTGTGGGACTCCGGACTGCGGGCCGCCCACTCGGTCAGGACGGTCGAAGAGTGTTGTGCCGTCATCGAGGGCAACCTCGAACTCACCGTCAGCCTCCTCGATCAGCGCCTGCTCGCCGGCGACCGCCTGCTCTACTCCTCTCTTCGCGACCGCTTTGCCCAATTCCTCTCCGCCGAACGCAAGGACCTGATGAGGCGGCTCTGCCGCATGAGCCGCGCGCGCCACGCCCGCTTTCACAACACGATCTACAGGCTGGAGCCGGACGTGAAGGAAATGCCGGGCGGGCTCCGCGATCTCCAGACCATCCAGTGGCTGAGAACTCTTCGCGAGAGCGCTTCCCCGGCCGACGAAGATCCCCGCCCGGCTGAGTTCCTCGCTTCCGTCAGGTGCTTCCTGCACTTCCGCGCCGGCCGCGACCAGAACATACTCAGCTTTGAAGACCAGGACGAAATCGCCGCCGCCGTCTTCTCGCCGTGGCAGGACCCGGCCGAGTGGATGCGCGCCTGGTATCGCCACGCCTCCAGGATCCACCAGCAGGCGCTGTGCGAACTTGAACTCGCCGAATCCCAGGACCGCAGCCTCCTCGCCAGTTTCCGCGACTGGCGCACCCGGCTCTCCAACGCGGACTTCACCGTCTCCCGCGATCTGATCTTTCTTCGCAATCCGGCGGGTCTCGAAGCTGAACCGGAAATTGCGCTGCGCCTGTTCCTTTTCGTCGCGCGCCACGGCGTTCCCCTCGCCAGACAGACCGAGCAGCGAATTGTAGGCTACCTGCTGCAATGGTCGAGATACTTCTCGCTTCACCCGCCGAAAGCCGCCTTCTGGAAGGATCTCCTCTCCCTGCCCCATGCGCCGCAAGCCCTCCGCGCCATGCGCAATACGGGGTTTCTCTCTCTCATCATCCCGGCGTGGGAGCGGATCGAGCACCTCGTCGTCAGGGACTTCTATCATCAGTACACCGTCGACGAGCACACCATCGTTACCCTCGACGTCCTCGCCGGACTGACTGGCGAGCTGTCGGGCGCCGAAGCGAGAATGGCCGTCCTGCTCTCTGAATCCGCCAACGAGGCATGGCTCCTCAGGCTCGCGTTGCTGCTTCACGACACTGGCAAGGGATCGGGCAGAGACCACTCCAGGGAGTCCGCGCGCCTCGCCGGAGAGCTTCTGGACCGCATGGACATGCCCGAACAGGAGAAGGCGATGGTGCTGAACCTGATCGGCAAGCACCTCCTCCTCAGCGCGGCCATGCAGACGCGCGACCTGGCCCATCCCGCCACCGCCGCCGCTCTCGCCGCCGAGGTGAAAACTGTCGAGACTCTGCGCCTCCTCACCCTGATGACCTACGCCGACATCAGCGCCGTCAACTCCATCGCCATGACACCCTGGAGGCTCGAACAGCTTCTCAGCGTCTACCGGCTCGTCTACAGGCAGCTCACGGGTGAGCTCAGCCAGCCCAGCGGCGACGACCCTCATGCCGTCTTTGGCCCATTGCCACCCGAAGCCCGTGACTTCCTCAAGGGCTTGCCCGCCCGCTACCTCTGGACCCACACCCGCGAGCAGATGCTCGAACAGGTCGAGCTCTTCAAGGAGGCTCAATCCACCGGCGCCGCTCTTTCTCTCAAGCGAAGAAACGGCGCCTGGCTCGTCACGCTCGTTGCCGAGGACCACCCGTTCCTGTTCGCATCCGTCGCCGGCGCCCTCTCCAGCTTTGGCTTGAACATCCTCCAGGCTGAAGCTTTCACGAACGCCAACGGCTTCGTCGCAGACGCCTTCGTTGTCGTCGACCCCAACCAGTCTGTCGACCTCAACCCCAGCGAACAGGAGCGTCTCCGGTCCGTCGTTCGCAAGGTCGCCCTCGGCAGCCTGCGCGTCGAGGAACTCCTCCGCTCCCGTCCGGTCAAGCCCGTCCAGGGGCTCGCTCGCGCGATCAAGCCGTCCGTCTCTTTCGATAACGACGCCTCACCCACGGCAAGCGTCTTCGAGGTCATCGCACAGGACCGTCCCGGGCTGCTCTATCATCTCAGCTCCGCCATCTCGCGGAACG